>JAGHVD010000043.1 GCA_018064475.1 Candidatus Scatonaster coprocaballi | reverse complement strand
TCTATACCCACAACTTCCGTGAAGAACCAAAAAAAGACCCCCATACCACTTAAGGTATGGAGATCTTTGAAGAGGCTGTCTTAACTTAATGACATTGCTCGCGACGCCCTCTTTATTTTTGTTCGCAGGATGAATAAGTGAAGTATCGAATGACACTTCGGGGAAACCAATTTATAGTGATGAAATCACTTGGTAAAGCGCTTCGGCCAAGGCAATGTGGCCGGAGGCGGTGAGGTGAAGGGAATCTTCCTTAGAAGGTTCGACGCAGGTGGCTGCATCGAAGAAGATGCAATCTTTCTGCTTCGCGACTGCCTTGAAATACTGTGCGAACAACTTCGATTCAGCCAGGGGGCGTGGAGTGAAAGAATTGGAGAATGGTGAGTTGGACATGTCTTCTCCGACCTGCGGCGGGGAAACCAGGATGATCGTGGGTACAAATCCTTGCTTGAGTTCGGTGAAAGACTTGATGGTATCTACCAGAATTCCGGCATCTGAAGCAATCTGTTCGGCAGTCTTATGGAAGTACTCTTTGAGATCGTTCGTGCCCAACATCAGAATGACGAGATCGACCGGCTTATGTGAATTGAGACAGGGCTTCAGATAATCCAGACCGTTCTTCCAAGGCTCATTGGGATCCTCTGTGACGGTTGTTCGGCCATTACAGCCTTCTTCAATGATGATGTCGTCTTCAAGAAGACTCTGTAGATGCCCGGTCCAACGAATGTCTTTCGGATAACGAAGACCATTCTCTGGATTGTAACCGTATGTATTGGAATCCCCATAGCAAAGTATGTTTCTCATATATGTTCCTCCTTGCTTCCTGCAAAGTGTGTATTCTTGACTTGTCTTCCCTCATTATATACTAGTTTCTTTCTTCCACGGTAGAAGCACCTCCACAAGTCCGTGAATTGCGACATGTCATGGGAAATATGGTAGTATTGAATCAGTATTCTATTTTGATAAAGGGGCGACACGATGCAGAAGTTGCGAATTGGATTCATGGTGCTAGGTGCGCTGGCGCTTGGTGGGGCAGCAGTGGTAGCTGGATGCCGTGCGTCGAGAAGTAAACGTGAGAAGAAGGATGAACTTGCGGATTCAGTCAGTCGGAACCAAGCGAAATATCTGAAAGGGGAAACAAGTGGAGAAACATCTCTTTCAGTAGAAGATGCGAAGTGTAAGAAATTAAGATTCAAGTCTTTCGATGGTGGCGGTCCGGAGTATACTGTGACCATTTCAGACCTTGGGGTTGCAACCTATTCGACCAAATGCGACTATGGCGACCAAAACGCGGAAGAAATGACCGGCACTGCCTACGATGTGGTCGTATCGGTATTTCCTGTGGCGGCGGGTACGACCACGATGGAAGTGGTCGGGACATCTCCCATCGTTGAAGAAGAGAGATATTACTACCAGATTGATGTGGACGAGAATCTGGAAATCACACTGACTGAAGTCGAACGACCCAACTGATCCATGAAAGAGTTGAATGAACGGCACACCTTCGGGTGTGCTGTTTTTCTTAGACGATCTGCAGAAGATAGAATTTGAGATAGTCGGTCTCCGGAATGGCCATGGCAACCGGGTGATCCGGCGCAGCACGACGCTCCTCAATCAGACGTAGAGTAACGCCGGCATCCCGAGCAGCCTCGAGAAGCATCTTTCGGAACAGCTCGTTGGGCATGAAGTGCGAACAAGAGCAGGTAGCCAGATAACCACCACGAGGAAGCATCTTCATGGCACGATAGTTGATCTCCTTATATCCGCGTTTGGCATTGTCTGTCGTCTTGCGGCTCTTGGTGAAGGCCGGCGGATCGAGGATGATGAAGTTGTAGTCCGCATGTTCTTGTTCCAACTTCGGGAGTAACTCGAAAACATCTGCACAGACGAAGTCCATGCGGTCCGAAAGTCCATTGATTCGGGCATTCTCGGCAGCAGTATCTACAGCCAGTTGAGAAACATCAACTGCGGTGACATGCGTAGCGCCACCTTTCGCCGCATTCAAGGCAAAAGAACCTGTATGGGTGAAGCAGTCGAGGACCTTCATGCCGCGAGCGAGTCTGCTTACTGCAAGCCGGTTGTACTTCTGATCCAGGAAGAATCCTGTCTTCTGTCCATTCTCGATATCAACGGTGTATCGGATACCATTCTCACAGATTTCTACTTTCGGTGAATCAGGAATGCTGACGAAATCGCCGTGGTACCAACCCTTCTCTAGAGGCAGACCTTCTTTCTCACGAAGGAGTGCTTCATTGCGCTCGAAGATGCCTCGAACTGTAACGCCATCACGGCGAAGTTCTTCCACCAATGCACGGTAGATGATGTCTTTGACTTGCTCGGTGCCATAAGAGAGCACTTCAGTAGAAAGTAGATCTTCGTAGCGGTCGACGGTAAGCCCCGGAAGACCGTCCGCCTCGCCGAAAATCAGACGACAGCACGCATAGTCTTCTTGCATGACGGTTCGACGCATATCCAGTGCGTATCTGACTCGACGCTGCCAGAACGACTCGCCAAAAGTCTCATTGGCATTGTCCGCAAGAATGCGGATGCGAATCTTACTGGAACGGCTCAGAAAACCGGTGCCTAGATATCGATGCTTGGAAGAGAGGACATCGACCAGCGCACCGTTAGCGATGGTGGTGGCATCCAGCTCATCCATATTTGTGACTTCGGCATCGTATACCCACGGATGACCGCGCTTGATGGCGGCTTCCGCTTTCTCCGTAACAAAAGCCTTCGGGAAATTTCTTTCTTGCTTCATGGTTATCTTCACTCCGTTCTTGCGTGACGAGACGCTAAGAGATTATATGTGTATTTACTCTGGCTGAACCGTCTTCAATTCGTCCAGAAAGACTTTCGAAGAAGCATCGGACGGCATTCTCAATTCGCCGCGAGGGGAGAAGTCTACGGCACCGACTTTCGGTCCGTCCGGCATACAGGAACGCTTGAACTGCGAAGTGAAGAACCGACGGAGGAAATTCTCTTCCCACTTATAGATGGTCTTCTCGTCGTATTCACCGGCAAAAGCAACGTTGGCGAGACGATAGATCTTCGAAGGCGCGAATCCGAGACGGACGAAGTAATAGAGGAAGAAGTCGTGAAGTTCATAGGGCCCGACGAGATCCTCCGTCTTCTGTGAGATGGTGCCGTCTTCAGATGGCGGCAGAAGTTCCGGCGAGACCGGTGTGGCCAGTACATCAAGAAGTACGGCAGCAAGCTCAGGCTTTGTGTTCTGAAGTCTGGAGGCTTCGTAGGCCACGATGTGACGAATCAAAGTCTTCGGAATGGAAGCATTGACAGCATACATGGACATATGGTCGCCGTTATAGGTGGCCCAGCCGAGTGCGAGTTCACTTAGGTCGCCTGTGCCGACGACGATCGCGCCTTCATCATTCGCGAGGTCCATCAGGAGCTGCGTGCGCTCACGAGCCTGTGCATTCTCATAGGCTGCATTATGGATCGCCGGATCATGACCGATATCCTTGAAGTGCTGATTCACACTATCCTGAATGCTGATCTCGTCGATTCTTGCACCGTAGGAAGTGGCCATCTCGATGGAATTATTCTTCGTGCGGGAAGTGGTACCGAAGCAAGGCATGGTGATGGCATGAATATTCGTCATCGGTAATGCCAGGATCTCCAGCGCGCGTGCGCAAACCAAGAAAGCCAGCGTTGAATCCAACCCGCCGGAAAGACCAAGGACGAGGTGATTGCAGTGGATGTGCTGCATTCTTGTGACCAGAGCCATCGCCTGAATGTTGAGGATCTGCTCACAACGCGCGCGAAGTTCTTCCTCGTTATCCGGTGTGAAAGGATTCTTCGCAACCTTTCTTCTTAAGGTCAGTTCTTCAGGAAGTTCCATCGGAAACGAGATGGAACTGTAGTCTGCATCGATGGCACTGTTCGCGAAATCTGTACGCCAGGAATCATCACGGATCCGTTCATCGTGGAGGAACTTCAGGTCGATATCTGTATAGAGGATATCGTTGGCAAAAGCACTGCTCTGTGCGAGCTTTCTACCATTTTCATAGATGAAATTGATGCCTGCGAAAACCAAGTCCGTAGTGGACTCGCCGGAACCTGCATTGGCATAAATATAGGCGGCATGCATTTTTCTGCTGGACGCTGCGAGTAACTGCTCGATCTTCTCTTGGGCGCCCACCATATATGGGTGGGAAGAGAGTGTGGCGATGATGTGACAGCCGTTGAGTGCCGCATCGACATCATCAGAAATCGGTGCGCGTAAGTCTTCATCGAATAGAACGGTGAAAGAGAAGAGGTCCTGCTCACAGAAGTAGAGCGGCTGACCGAATGGAATCTCTTCGTCGAAGTATTCGTCGTAGAAAGCTCCTTCACCCTCATAAGGTGAGAAGTAGCGGGACTGTGCTTCGCTTAATGTCAGCTTTACATTACAGCCCAGAATTGCTCCTTGATGGAGTACACAGGCCAGATCCAGAAGCTTGCCGTCCACATAGGCTGGAAGTCCGATGATGAAAACTTGCGGACAATCGGCGGTTTCTTCGGCGATTTGATAGAGTGCACGCCATGCCGCATCGATGAAGGACTCCTGACGGAATAGATCACCGCAAGTTGCTCCGGTCACGCAAAGCTCAGGGAAGACCAACAAGGCACAATCCGGATCCGCTTCCTTCACATAGCGGATGATGGCACTGGCATTGAAATCAATATCTGCAACACGAATCTTTGGTGTTGCGGCGGCTACTCGTAAAAAACCATCTTTCATCTGGTTCACTCCTTCCGGACGGAATCATCCCCCGTCCCAAGAACGTTCGATTGTTGCTCGACATTTGTCTCTGTTCTATTTGACTGCGCCAGTGTCTCAGCAGAGAGTACTGGTGAAAGACCCTGTTGCGGAGCCGTGAATGAATCAGGTCCCAGTGTCGGAACCGGAGCGGCAGGCTGTTCGGTTACAACCGGTTGGACCACAGGTGTGGCATCATTCTGGTTGTAGATCTGATCGATCAACTGATTGAAATTTTTATAGTACATGTTGGAATTCTCAATGACGTAACCATACAAGGCTTTCGGTTGCATTTTCAGTACCCATCTGCAGAGTTGTTCCGTGGTGGATTCACTTGAAGTGGGGAACTTGAAACACCCGTGATTGCGCATCATAAACACCGCGCTGTACATGGCTGAGCCACCGTTGACACGTGTTTTGCTCGGATAGATCCATAAGACATCTCTGATTCGCATCAGTCGGAAAGGACTGGTTTTCTCGAATACGAAGTTGGCCGAAACCAAATTGTTGTCGAATACACCCAGTGGATTCTCAAATTCCTTGTCAAGATCGTCCAAAGTCATATTCTCCTGGGCCAGTCTCTTCTTAAGCGACTTGAGATAACTCTTGGTAATTAAAGAGAAGATCAGTACGATGACTGTGATCAAGACACCTAAGTCGATAAAGCTCCAGAATACCAATCGTTCGGAAAAAGCATCCGCGAGCGGAATCATGACGAACATCTGGTCGCAAAGTTTATCCATGGCGCTGCTCGGAGCATTGCGTGAGATGAAGTATTGCTGCGCGTACTCCAGTGTGTCTTGGTTTGCTTCGTACATCTTTCCGCGACAGTTGAGGTCATAGGAAAGCTCAGCATCCTCGCCGTTTTCAAGGTAGTCGCGGGTCTGCTCCATCAGACGTTCAGCCTCTCCGGCGAATTTGTTCGGAATGTAGACAATGAGAAAATGCTCATTTCCCTCATCATCGTTTACCGGGGCGAGATAGAATCGTGCATCTGCATTCTCTGCAATCCAGTCGTAGACGAAGTATAGATGTCCACGATAGAATTGATCCTCTTCATACGTGTCGCACGACGTAGCGAAAACATTCTTCGTTGCGGTGAAATACTTGATCTCGTTAGGTACTCGGATATAGGTCAATACTGCAGAAACGACGATTAGAATCAACACGACCACAAGGCGGATAATGGTGGTTCTGCGCTTAAACTGCTTGACGATCGATACATTACTCATCAATAAGGGTTCCTCTTCTGGTTTGATATCCACAACGAAACTCGTCGTTTCAAGGCTTCGATTATTGTGCAAAGCTCCTATCAAGTATATCATAATATAGATAAATATCATCACCAGATATAGGAGCAATGCGCATGAGCAATATTCCAACGGCTTCTGCTACGCTATTTGAAGGGGCTAATATGGCGCCGAAGCGGGTAGAGCCTTTCACACGTAAAGAAATCAGTTCCTTCCGACACAAGGCCGAAAAGCCTATGTATATTGTGATGGTCATCATCAATATCTTGGTGATTCTGACCGCCATTGTCTGCGTCGTCGCGGCTATTGCACAGAAAGGTCCGCTGGTTGGCAATACCGGCGATCGAATTTCGGAGCTGCTTGCACTGGGAACAGATACGGGGATGGAACTATATGTGCAGATCCTAATCATACTGATTGCGCTTCCGTTGGTCCTCATGTGTATGGTTTATTTGTACTATGCGCAATATCGGGCCAATGCGATCCGAATTACGGAGAAGAACTTCCCCGAGATCTATCAGGTTGTGGAAGAGTATGCCCAAAGACTCGGCATGAAAAAGACCCCGAAAATCTATCTGGCGCAAGAGAACGGTGTGTTGAATGCTTTTTCCACATATATCTTGAGACGGCAGTATATCGTGCTTTATGCAGATCTGTTCGAAGTGGCTTACTTAGAGCATCACGATCTGGATAGTATCAAGTTCATCATTGCGCATGAGATATCTCATATCCACTTGCGTCATGCGACATTCTCTTACCAGATGTCGATATTGTTTGGAAACTATATTCCGATCCTCTCGACGGCGCTGTCCCGTGCCCGCGAGTATAGCTGTGACCGCGTGGCCCAGCATCTAACGGGAGTCAGTGGCGTGGAACCGATGCTGGCCCTTGTGGTTGGTAAACATCTCTATAAGAAGGTAGATGTGGCGGACTATGTGGAACACTGTCATGAAGTTCGTGGTTTCTTCGTATTCATTTATAACTTGATGAGTACACATCCGATTATGCCAAAACGCGTGCAGGCGTTGCTTCATGACCATGGAAGCGGCAGGCTATTCTTCTGATCAGATTCGATTTATGCAATTTAGACAAAATAAACTTGCAAAATCAAAAAGGTGGAAAAATAAAGTAGAAAATCGGTTTCAGGCGTTGACAAGCGCTTCTGAAACCTTTTTACTATATAGGTACACGTAATGTGTATGAATGTATTTTTGCAAGCAGGAGGAACATATCATGAAAAATATCGCGCTGAGTGACAAGAGCAATCTCCTTGAACAGGATCCGTACCACTATACCTTACAGGATGTGGAGAAACCGGAGCTCTTCCGTGAGATGTTCCCATATTCTGAGGTGCCGAAGATTCCGTTCAACTATCGCAAAGTGCCGATGAGCATGCCGGAACAGATCTTCATTACGGATACAACTTTCCGTGATGGTCAGCAGTCTCGTGCACCTTATACAACTGAGCAGATGGTAGAGATCTACAAGATGCTCCATCGTTTGGGTGGACCAAAGGGTATCATCCGTCAGACTGAGTTCTTCGTCTACTCCGAGAAAGACCGTCAGGCACTGGAACAGTGCATGGCACTCGGATACAAGTTCCCGGAGATCACTACATGGATC
>JAGHVD010000053.1 GCA_018064475.1 Candidatus Scatonaster coprocaballi | reverse complement strand
CCGACCTGCATCCTATCCACCTTCGTCCAGACACGGGAAGAGTAGGATGCACCGCAGCAAAACACCGACCTGCATCCTATCCACCTTCGTGCAACCACGGGAAGAGTAGGATGCACCGCCGCGCCGCAACCCGCGCCTCACCGCCGCACCACGCCCCGTCGCCGCGTTCCACCCTCAATCCGGCAAAACCACCGCATCCAGTATCGCATCCGGATCATTGCCGACGATGTCGAGGTTCTCGGCATAGACGAGTTCGGTCTCCGCGATGCCGAACGCCCCGACCAGTTCCCGAACGTAATCGTAGCTATACGTCCGCGTATACGGGCCGCCCGCCGTCGTCACATAGTACAACTTCTTGGCTTTACAAAGCCCCATCTGCCTGCCGGTCTCGTCAAACCTCGTGACCAGCCCCACGATATAGATCTGCTCAAGGTAGGTCTTCAGAAGCGCCGGGAAAGACAGATCCCAGAACGGCGCACCAATCACGATGACCTCCGCCTCGGCGAACTGCCGCGCAAATCTGAACATATCGTGGTCGAACTGCCCCTTACTGATCAACTCCTCGCGCAGCGCCAAGGTCGCCCCATCGAGCGGCAGGAGATTCTCTTTCGCAAGCACTAGTTCTGTAAAACCACCCGCCTTCGCGAGTACCTTCTGCTCAAGCACCCTTCTCGCCAGCCGGTCGGTACGAGATCCTTCCCGCACACAAGCATTGATATATAAGACTTGATTTTCCATAAGTCTCTCCATAAGTCTCCCCGTAAGCCTCCCCTTTACAACCCAGATTAATTCTTGTATATTTCTATCATATCATGTGAGTTCGAAACCATCCTCACACTAAACAAAACTATGGAGCAAAGTAAATGAAGAACAATTCGTTTTTGATTGCAAGAGCTGCCATAATCGCAGCTCTTTATGTTTCTCTGACTTACCTGTCCAACGCGGTCGGTCTCGCCTCCGGACTCATCCAGATCCGCTTCTCCGAAGCGCTGGTCGTAACCTGTGTCTTCACGCCCGCCGGAATATACGGCGTCACCATTGGCTGTCTCCTCGCAAATATACTCACCGGATGTCTGCCGTTGGATATCGCCTTTGGCACCCTCGCCACGCTGATCGGCGCCATCGGCACCAGATTTCTCGGACGCAGATTCAAGTATCTCGCCCCACTTCCAACCATCCTCGCCAACACACTGATCATCCCGTTCCTGCTATACTACGCATACGGTTTCAAGCCCCTCTGGCTCGGCTTCCTCACCGTGTTCGCCGGCGAAGCCGTCTCTTGCTACCTATTGGGAATCCCGCTCTACTCCTTCATGGAACGCAATCAGCACATCCTGCATCTCGACAAATCCAGCAAGTCCAATGGGGCCGACAAGCACGGTAAATCCGACAAGCCAGTTCACTAGACTCGGCACGTCCCATTGCGCGTCAACCAAGCTCACTCCACACGAAGTGTCACCGCAAGCCTTACTTCCGCACCCTGTCCTTCTGATACAGAATCATGCTGTCGATGCAGTTATACTGCCGCTCCGTGTCCACCTTGAATTCATGTCGCATGCTCCACGCGTCCTTGTTAAATTCTCGAAGCTGGTCCTCGGAAGTCTCCCCCGCAACGATCTCCTTCAGCGCGCGCACCAGGTGATCCATAAGGTGGATGTCGTCGAAGCCCGTGCCATGTCCATGCAGGATGAAGTCCGCGCGCGCCTTGAGGAACATCTTCTTCTCCAGCTCCGCCAGCGTCTCCTCCACCGTCAGGCAGCCATCAATTTGCAGCCACAAATGGTGATTGATACTATCGCCGGTAAAGAGGATCCGCTCCTCTGGGCACAGCAGCACGATGCTGCCCGGCGTATGTCCCGGAAGCGCAAATACCTCCAGCGTCTTCCCGCCCAGGTCGATCACGTCGCCCTCTTGGATATCCCGAAATTCGGGAAAAGCACCTTCGCGTTGTGTCAGTATTTCTTGTACTTCGGGCATCCGCATGAACGCCCGCGCCATGCCCCAATCCTTGGCATTCATATATGCATGGTCGAAATACGGATTACCGAAGAAATGATCCGGATGCCCGTGAGTGTTCACGACCACCAACGGTTTGTCCGTATACTTCCGGACCTCTTCAAGAAGATTATTCATGCCGTTGGCCGTATCAATCAGGCAGGCCTTCTCCTCCCCGACCAGAAGGAAAGCCATGGACATTCCACTATCGTTGATACAGAATAGCCCTGGGCGCAATGCTGTCGTCTCATACTTCAATTCAACGTTCTCAAACATCTCTATTTCCTCCATTTGCACTTATATTATTTCTACATCCATACCGCTCAAGCTCAATCTTCCCCACTCGATTGACGCTGGATGCCCGCCAGTCCCCAGTTCTCATTCTTGGGTTCTTGGATCACGATGAACACATCCGTCGCCTCGATATGCAGTCGTTCCTTCAGTTCATCCACGATTGCCTGGTACATCCCGGCTTTCTGTTCCTTGCTCCTTCCGGGAAACATCGTGACCTCGATCATCGTGAACTGCTCCGTCTTCCCCTCGCTTCTTTCGAAGTTCTCAGGCGGAAGCTCATAGAGACGCTGGAAGCGATCCCAGTCCGCCACACCCAGCGACTTACAGAGCGCCACATGCACCCCCTCCAGAAGCTGTTTCTTATACTCCGCGGACTTCCCCGCAATAATCTCAATTCTTACAAGTGGCATACTTTCTAACCTCCCTCTGTTTGGGTTGCGAAATCCCTGCATGAACACGATACTGTTTGATCCGGTTTCCGATCCATCCCGTCGTTCCTCAACGTTTTCTCGCATTTCCCGAGATCACTTCAGATGAATTGTCGATGCCCGGATAGACGAAGTCTCGCGTAATGCCGACGCAAGAAAGCTGTTCCCGGATCTGCTTCTTCAGCTTACTTGGAATAATGAATTCGAAAATGATCTTCTCCCACACCGAGTCACTGATCTTCTGACGGCAACGATCGCTGTTCTCAATGATCGGATGGCACGGAAGGATGAAAGCTCCCTGCTGATTTCTGATTCGCTCGGTACAGATTGACGGGATGACGATCTGGGCGCTGATCATGTCCTCGTATACTCTGAAAGGATAGAGCAGACGTTCTTTCACACGGGCCCGCTGATTCAGCAGCTCCATGAATTCGTGGATTGCTTTTACACACTCCTCTTCCGAATCGGCAAAATCACTCCGGAGTTCTTTTTCCGTGAAAGACTCGTTAAAATTCGGCAGCGTCCGGAGATGCTCGATGGACTCCAGAAACTTATTGGTCTTCTCATGATCGATCAGACTCAACGCGCACTTGATCGCAGCCGTGTGGCCGGTATCGAACTTCTCCTCCAGCGCGGTCTCATCCTCCACGCCGAGCTCCTGAGACTTAAAGAGATACACATGACCATCTTGGTCGAGCGCATCGCCGTCCTTCTCTGATTTTTCCACCGCCATATAGAGCGAGATCAACGGGTTGAGCGATACGTCCAGCAAGCTGGTCTTGGCGCCGTAGTGCTGGAATTCCGCCAGGTCCTTCAGTAGTTCCGCACCCGATGAATAATCGTTCATTCCTAACCTTGAGAACATCCGGCGGTAGTAGTATTCGCTTCCATGTTCCACGAACTGCACATCTCGATAAAGATTCGGGATCATGGTCTTATATCTATAGGGCACACCACGATAGTAGTAATGGAGATGCGTCTTCTCGTTCGGAATGAAGTTCTTACATATATAATCCAGATATTGAACAACACTCTCTACTTCTTTGACTTTCATTTCAATCATCTCCTATATGGTTGCGCGTAGCTAAAGCATGCGGCTTATATGATTGCGCGCGGTTTCTCGGTTACTGTCTTCGACTTGCGAAGCACAAGTCCTACCTAATATTATAGTATATCCTTCTCCCGCATGGCAAAAGTTAAAGGGGCTATCTCTGAGACGGCCCCTTCTTCTTACTTTTCCTTTTTTAGTCAAGATCAACCGGATATTGAATTCTTGTCGATTGTGAGACATTCGTATTTCGATTTATCGCTGTTATACACTACAGCATGGATCGAACAGCTCCATGCTTTCGACGGTTTCGGCAGAACGAGTGGTTCGGACTTGGTCTGTCCAGCCGGAATATCAACGAAAAGACTGCCGCCGCCTGTGCTCAGTTGTGATGAGGATAAGTACACAGTCATATCACCTCGTGGCGCATCATCGATATATGCCCGAATGTAGATGTTGTTATCATCGTCCCACCATTCGAGAGAAACATACGAAGCCGTTATAGAATCGGTGATTTCGACAGAGAACGTATCGCTTTCCGGTGTAAACACTGCATTCGTGCCATCTGTTGCAGAAGTGATCTTGGCCACAACGGCTTTGTCGGAAATGAAAGCATCATCGCCGAGTGTATTATCCACTGTGAAGTTCACAGTCTTTCTACCTGCCGGAATCGTCAGATCGTAGCTCACAGGCGTAGTCGTATTGCTACCATCACGCAGCCATGCGCTTACTTCTACCGTCGTATCCGCCTGTGCACTCTCGGAAAGGCTGAGCGTCAGGCCGAAGCCAGGATTGTTCTCCTTCCCTGGTTGACCGGTAATTGAAAGTGTATATTTCTTCGGAACCGGTGTAGGCGTAGGTGTTGGCGTGTTCGTTGGTGTCGGCGCCGGTGTATTGGTAGGCGTCGGCTTCGGTGTATTCGTCGGTGTTGGCGAATGCGGATCCAGTGGGGCCGGTGGATTATTCTGGTTTCCATCATTGTCCGGCTTGGTCGTGGTAGCAGCCGTCGTGGTTTCCTTCGTCGTCGGCGCTGCAGTCGTGGATTCAGCAGGTGCTGCTGTCGTTTCCGACGATTTCTTCTTCTTCGTCTCCTTCGTGGTCGCGCTCGTTGTCTCTTCAACAGTTGTTGTCTCTTCAACGGTCGTCGCTTCCGTCTCGGTCGTTGTCGCCTCTACAGAAGTTTCCACGCTCTCAACCTTCGTACCAAGTACCTCCTCGGATTCCGAAACCGTCGTATCTTCTACCGATTCACTTGCGGCCGTGGTCTCCACCGACACAGAAGTGTCCGAAGTAGTAGAATCTCCCTCATCGGATTTACCATTACACTTGGTGAGAAGCAACAGAATGATAATAACAATGACAGCCAATAATCGCGGCTTTCTTCTTATTCATATCCCCAATCTCCTTGCACAACAAACAAATTCCCCAATTTGTCTGCAACCTAATTCACTAAAATACAGGAACCACTCCTCTATGGCTCGCATATCCACACATTTTCATATTATTGACACAATATAGGAAATAGTCAAGAGACAATAAGCTTTTTTGCACGATATCCAGCATTCAACACAAATAAAAGCGCGCAGATTCCAATACGAACCAGCGCGCCTTCATTGCGAAAGGCAATCCTTCACATCATCGTATTCAGTTCATTCGCACTTGCGATTATGCGATCGTTGCTACGTAGTAGTAGGCGATGACACCTTCGTAGGTGAAGATCACATCGACATCACCGGAAAGCGGTGCATCGTTGTATGTCGTCGGCAGTGTCAAGCTGAAGATCGGTGTGGAATAATCTAACTCATCCGTCTCATTTCTCACAGTGTACTCCGCGCTTGCAATCGCCACAGCCTCTGCTTCTTCCGAGATAACGCCATTATAGGCAGACATGTCTACATGCGGCATAACATACATCTTCACATGACCTTCGAGAAGTTCTTTCTCCTCCGTCTCACGGCACTCGATTGAAAACTGAACCTCGTCACCGGCCTGGAATTGACTGAGCAAGCCTTCGATTGCAAACGTCTTCTCTTCCGAAACATTTGCCTTCGTCTCCACACAGATGTGATAGTAACATCCCCACAGGTTCAGCGGTGTCCAGCTGTGTACGGGATAGAGCGTACCCGGAACCTTGACCGCACGCTCCTCTTCAGAAAGTGTCGGGCCGTTGTACGGAACAGCCTCATAAGAACAGCAACTAGAGAGGTATTCTTCCAGCGCAGGCGCCTCGATCGCCCACTTGCCATCTGCGGAAATCACACAGTCGTTATAGAAATACCAACCGTCATTCATTTCCGTTCTCAGCCACTCAACGAGCAAGGTACTGTTACGGAAGTAATACTTCTTCTCCACACCATCGCACACGATTGTGAACGGGCATACGTCCATACCGAATTTGTTTACCCAGTATTCGATGGAATCAATGTCACCCTCGGCCAAGCCCGCTTCCGGCATCTCAAGGATTTCCACGTCAGTTCCCGTGTGGAAGTAGCCCAGTTTGAACTGTTCTGCCATGTTATCCTGATCCATGTAACCACCGGTAATGCCCACATCGTGAAGGATATCGAAGGCCACTGCGCCTTCGTCATAGACAAAGCGGTCGAAGACAAATTCGTTCTCCGTATAATCCTGTGGCATGACAAAATCATATACGATTCGATCCTGGCCGAAGAAGATCCGCGAGCCGATCTTCTCGATCGTGTTATCCCAAGATTCCTGATAAGTGATCTGGTCGCCTTCCTTCAAGAACAGATATTCCGTGATCTGGCCGTTCTCGTCGATGGCATAATTCAGTGTATAGTGCTCTTCATCTTGGATGTCCAAATACCAGAAATGATTATCCTTCGCACCCAGATAGCTGGTCTGGTTATTGCAACCTGTATAGCAGACTTCAAAACCACCGAAATCATTCATCATCTTGATGATCGCTGCAGCTCTGTCTTCCGGGTCCAGCTCATAGGAAAGTTGTACATCATCGATGCTCACAGATGACGATGTCGTCTCCTCTGAAGACTCCTCCGAAGATTCTTCCGGCTCTTCGGTCTCTTCCGTCTGCTCCGTGGTTTCTTTCTTGCTCTTCTTCGTCTTCTTCGTCTCCTCTTCCTTCTTACCGCATGCAGCCATCGAAAGCATCATCAAAGAAGAAAGCAGAATTGCGACTACTTTTTTCATATAGGTTCCTCCTATTCAATTCTAAACATCCACACGATCCGTAGATATGAAGTAGCAATTCCGAATGCACCCCGTCCAATGATCCAAGGTCATCCGAACCGCTATCTCAATTATAAATGGAAGTCGTATCAAATGGAATCGCTCACGAATAATCTTACAAAGATTTAACGAATCTCACACATTCACATCCATCCCGATGCATTGTAAAATAAAGGCAGGGCACATGCATTTCTTCCGCGCATGATCTTGACAAACTTTGTGCTTACAGGTGGTGATATCCTTGTTCGGATGGATTACAAATATAGACCACTCCGATTGTGGTGGTATAGGAAATATTCTAGGCAGCGACGGCAAATTCTATGCTTTCCAAGGTGACCGTCTCCAATTAGATGAGACGCAGCAGACACTTCACTTGCCGCAGGCCGTTGCTTTTTCCGTGGGAAAAGCACCTGCATCCGCAGCTGGATGTCCCTTCGCGGAAGACGTGACTTGCTGCGAGGAGACCATCTCACCTGAACTTGCCACCCTTCAAGCGAAGGTCAAGGCCCACCTATCGCAGAAACGATTTCTGCACTGCTTCCGCGTCTCCAAGATTGCCCGTGTTTTCGCACAGAAATGCGGATGCTCACCGGACAAAGCCGAGGTGGCCGGTCTTCTACATGACTGGGCCAAAGAACTCACCAATGAGCAGAATGCTTCCATTATTCTAGAGAGCCATTGGCCCGTCTCCAGTTTCGAATTGGAATACCACCATGTGCTTCACGCCGTGGCCGGCGCCATTCTCGTCAAGCAGGAATTCCAGATTACGGACCCTGAGATCCTGGACGGCATTCGCAGTCACAATGGTCGACCGGCGATGAGCAACATGGAGAAGGTAATCTTCATCGCTGACCATATCGATAAGCTCAACAAAGAAGGCGCGAACGGCAATCGTCTGCTCGATGTCGATACGATCGATGCCGCCATCTACCGCATGATCCTGATCGTCAACCAGTACTTCGTCAAGCATCATCAGACGCCCGACATCGTGACGGAATGCACCATGAATTACATGCTTCAGAGCGTTGGCAAAGCGAAAGAATCGGACATTTCCCCGGATACACATTCCGTCATTTCCGATGAGATTTTCGATGCTGCACTGGAGATTGCACAGCGCCAGTCTGTCGGCACTACTTCCGTACCGAACCTGCGCCAGCTTGGCGGTTATCCGGTTTCTTCCGGAAGGAAAACACGGAACCACTGTCTGATCCGTTCCGCCCGTCTCTTCAGTCTGAGTCCTGAAGACGCGGTGATCCTGAAGGAATGGGGAATCGACACGATCATCGATCTTCGCACGGACGAAGAAGTCGCTACTCATCCGGACCGCAATGTGGAAGCTTTCCGTCATCTTCACCTTCCGCTACCGTCCATCGAATTCAGCCACTACCAGAAACAGATCGGCGAGAAATTCATCCTTACCACGGATGCCAAAGAGAAATCCTTCTACCTTGCAGAGTATCTGAATAACTTACATATGGAAGACATGTATTACGAGGTGTTCACCGCACCTTCTTCCATCACCTCTTTGCAAGTGATTTTCCAGACGCTACTGGACCCTGCCACGCACGGCGTGCTCTTCCACTGCACGAGCGGTAAAGACCGTACCGGCATCGTCGCCGCACTGATCATGCATTGTCTGGGCGTATCCCTGCCCGATATCCGCAAGGACTACTACGTCTCCGCGCTCGCTACGTTCGCTTCCACGGAAGTCCTGGCGCAGCAACTCCGCAAAGAGCACTATAGTGCCACGGCCATCGACGAGATCCGCTACTACAACGGCATCGGCCAAAACATCGCCGAGAGTGTTTTTCAGAAAGTATCCGAAGAATACGGCGGGCTCAATTCTTACGTCACCCAAGTCCTCGGCGTCTCTACCGATTCACTGACCGCCCTACGCGAGAAGTATCTCGAGTAAGGCCGTCGTGATTTCACATTAGTGTTTCTTGAAGAACTTCACACCGAGCGCCTTCATGATCAAGATGCATGCGGCAGCGGCTGTAACCATCACGCCGCCAACAATCAACGCCTTCTTGACGAATGCAGAATTTCTGTTCGACTTACTCTTCTTCGTATCTTTGTTGTTCTCTTCCGCGCGCTTATCCGTGGACGATTCTTGAGACTCCATCGGTTCGGTAACAGAAGTCTCCTCGGCTTCCGTTGCCGGCGTCGTCTCCGCTTCGCTCTCAACAGTTGGTACGGTTGTTTCCACAGAAGTAGGCGCTACCGTCTCGTCAGTCTCCTGCTGTGTTTCCGATGAAGTCGGTTGCTGCGGATCTGCTACGACGGTCGGTCTATTTCTCTCGCCGTTAGTCGTCCGTCTTCCGGTCGTTCTCTTGGACTCACTTTCAGACGGCGCCGGTTTTTCCTCATTAGCTTTCTTCTTCGCCGCAGCCTCTTCTTCAGCGGCCTTCTTATTTGCCGCAGCCGCCTCCTCAGCGG
>JAGHVD010000033.1 GCA_018064475.1 Candidatus Scatonaster coprocaballi | reverse complement strand
TAGGAGTCGGCGTCTGTGTCTGAGTCGGAGTCGGCGTAGGTGTAGGCGTCGGAGTAGGTGTTGGTGTCGGCGTAGTTGTCGGCGTATTGGTCGGAGTAGGTGTGTTTGTCGGTGTCGGTGACGGAGTATTCGTCGGAGTTGGTGTTGGTGTAGGAGTTGTAAACTTTACAACATTACCAAGGCAATGGAACTCAGACGTGCAGTAGATTGACTTACAAATCACAGCACCATTTGTATTACCACCAAGTTTCTTAATGTGCGCTTTCGGAGCAAGAACCGCACCATGTACAGAAAGGTTATCAGGCATATTGAGTGATGTTGTCTCTGCGAAATTCCAAACAACATGAACGTCACGCTCATCGCCTGCATCGTTCGGTCTGCTGTTGTTGTTGAAATTACCATAGACAAGTTGCGGGAATGTATTTACTGTTTCACCACGAACATTGATGATACAATCTACACCTTCTGGAACGTACAAGACATTTGTACCAGCAGGCAGATTGAAGATCAAAGTATCTGTGTCCTTATTGAATCCGTCCGGTACAGAAGCTTCAACTTCCAGCCATCCGCCGCCGCCTCTCTGGCTAAGCTTTGCATTGGAGGAACTCTGTGCACGCTCGTTGGCAGATTCAGAACGAGAAATCATGTTGTCCATCGCCGCAGAGAAGTTTACTGTTACGCCTTCAACTACGTGATACTTCTCACTATCGAAGGAGTAATTGTTACCGTGGATATTTGCTGCAGAAGAAACTTCAAGGTTACCACGAAGTCCATCGAGACTATCGAAGTTCAGTTCACCACCTACGACAACCTGAGAAAGTCCACGCTCACCTGGTGCCGTATTGTTGTAACGGAAAGAGTAATTTGAGAAAGAAGCATTTCCACCGATTGCTAATGCACCAGTAGAGTGATGTCCTTCACCCATACCTACTTCAAAGTCTCCAGAACAGAACAACACGTAGTTAAACGGGTTCTGTGGATTCAATTTGCCATTCGCATCCGGTGAGAGATGTTTCTTAAATCTTCCGCCTGGGAGTGCTGCGATACCTTGCGCACCAAGAAATGCAATGGTAAGCGTACACGATAATACTCGTACCCAACGTCCTAAACCATGGACGCGGGTGGAACGCTGTGTCTGCTCTTCTGCCATAAAAACCTCCGAACTATTGGTCGGTACTACATTACATAGTACCCCCTTCTTTTCCAATCTACCTAATTCTATATATAAACACATATATATGCAAGACTTTTCTTACAGAATTGTGCACAAAAATACACAATTTTGTCACAAATGAAACAGGAGACCTCAACAAAAGTGTTAAGGTCTCCTGACAATTTATAAAATTTACATCAATTAGTGTGTCAACATGTAGAGCAGAACAAGTACCGCGATACCGATACCAATTGCCGCAAGTACACGTAGAGCCGATACAGGTGCATGACCGCCAACCTTACCAGTCTGACCATTGACTACAAACTGATATACCTTGTCGTTATACTTGAAAGAAGAGATCCAAACCGGAACCAGCAAATACTTATAGGTAATATTACTATACAATGTAGAGAATCTCAGTGAATCTACACGGTCACATCTCCACTGCTTACGGATATATGTATGCATATTGCTCTGCAGTCTACTCTTGATAGACTTCTGAGCAATCTCCCAACCATCTTTCAATCCGATTGAATAACGTTCAGCAATGAAGCCTGCAACTACTTGTGGAGAATAAGGAACCATCTTTGTAAAGTCGAAAGGTTCACAACGCTTCACGACGGAGTTATCGGATTTCTTGGATGCCATAACTGTCTCATCGTCGATAAACTCCTGATATACACCGCTGACCGGACGCCAAGTTACTTCTGTCGTCCATGTATCACCACGCTTTACACGACGCTCATAACCCGCACGAGCTGTAAAGGAAGATGTGGTTTGTGCATCGTACGTCCAATATGGAAGATAGACACCCTGGAAAGATTCTGGCTTTGCGCTCTTCTTTGCTTTGGAAGGCGTAAATAACTTTCCACTCAGCCAAGAAGTAAACTTCTGTCCAGCTTTTTCCTTTGTGACAGCGAACGGACATACCGCGCCTGGAGCCATAGAATCACTGGATGCCGCAGGCATAACGCTTGTTGATCCGCAGAATGGGCATACTGCTGCAGTCTCCAATGCATCGTAGATCGTCTCCGCACCACACTGCTTACATATAACTGTCTTCTTCTGAGCGCCCCACTCGAAACTTGCTGTCTGTGTTGCCTTGTTGAAATCAAGTTCGCAGATCTCTCCACCAGACTCCGGTTTCGGCAATTCGCATTTGTAGCCACAGAATTCACAGAGCATACCACCGGTCTCCGGATCGAATACGACCGTCGCACCACAGTTCGGGCACTTCTTATTCGTCACATCCTCGGTCACTTCAAGCATAATTTGCTGTTCTTGATTTTCAACATTCTCTGACATAAATCCTCCAGTCATCCGAATCTCATCGGATCGCAATAATGCTTACCGAAAGCGGAGCAACTTCCACTTCCATCAATTGTTGCTGTTCATCATACTCTAATATCTGCACAGATCCCATGCCGTCATTCTCTCCCTCGGCCTGTGACAGTGTAATCGTACCATTCACAGAAGAATGAACCAACGTGCTCATTTTATCACACCTATTTACAATACACAAAATCCTTCTTGGTCCTTCGCATACCACGCCGAAATGATCTTTCTGATTCTCATTTAGATAACGTTCAATGATCAGAATATCTCCTTCGGCATAGAGGACTCGGAACTCGCCACATCGAAGGACAGGGTATTTCTTTCGCAATCCACTTATCTGCTGATAGTCTTTGAAGAGTCCTTTCTGCCACTTCTTCTGATTCTCCCATTGATAGGTCCGACGATTGAAAGGATCACGATATCCGTCCATCCCAATTTCGTCTCCGTAATATGTACACGGACATCCAGGATATGTCATCTGAATAGCAAAGGCCAACTTCATCAATGCCGCTGCTCGCTTTTCAGACTTTGGTGGCAAGTGAAGGTCTTTCTGCAAGTCACGATCACCAGGATCCGGATATCCCGCCATAACCGTAATCGCGCGAGGCATATCATGGCTGGAGATGAGATTCATCATGCAGTAGTACATCTGATCCGGGTAATCTTCTCGATACCTTTCCATGGTAAGACTCCATCTGCGCGCATCATCCTCACCTTTCAAGAAACGTAAGAGTGCCTCACGGAACGGATATCCCATTACTGTGTCATGATTTCGACCAAATGCAAAATCTCGATAATTACCATAGCTGATCGTGTTCGTCGCTTCATCCCAGACTTCGCCAAGAATCACGGCCTGACCATCCGAAGCCTTCTTCACACATTTACGCATTTCTCGAAGAAACGAATCAGGTAATTCATCTGACACATCCAGTCTCACTCCGCTTGCACCACCTGCGATCCAACTGGCCACCACACCTTGTGGGCCGAGAATGTAATCGCGATAACTCAGGTCATCTTCGCGCACATTTGGAAGTTCTGTGAATCCCCACCAAGAATCGTACGCTACGGAACCATCCTGTGTCCTACGGCATCCATACCATGAGGAATACAGACTACGTTCACCATGCTTACATGCGGCAAAAGCACCCACACCCGGATACCGTCCATACTTATTGAAATACTTACTGTCGGCACCGGTATGACTGAACACACCATCGACAATATACTTGATCTCCTTCTCCTTCATGGTCTGGGAGAAAGCTTTATATCCTTGAATTCCGCCTAGGATCGGATCAACATTCAGATAATCCGCTGTGTCATATCGGTGATTCGACCTTGCTTCACATATCGGATTCATATAGAGTACTTCTACGTTGAGAGAACGAAGATAGTCAGCTTTCTCAGCAATTCCTCGAAGTGTTCCACCATAGAAATCACAAGCAAGATACCCTGTCTCCGGGGTTCCGACGATATCTACATCTTCATTCCAATCCTCATGGAAAAGTCTTTCCGGTCGGTTCTCCCCCGTTTTCTTCATCTCCGCAAAAGAGTAATCACTACCACGGAAGAAACGATCCGGGAAAATCTGGTACATCACAGCCCCTTTCATCCAGTCCGGGGTCGTAAAGCCTTCCTCATAAACCGTAATTTGGAAAGCATGCGGATACTTCTCTTCTTCTACACCTACACGAGGCGCGATAAAGGAAATCTCCCCTTCACCATCCTGTCCTTCCCAAGAAGCAACATAATAGAGATAGGTTCGGGCCTCATCATACTGTCGATAGAGCATCTCGTGATAAGCCGGATCTACGAAAGACTCAATCTCTTCATTGCTACTACGAAGACAGAACCAGTAGAAAAGAAGGCCCGGCTCGGCGGGCATGCGCAGACGGCCTGTCCATCGATCCGGGTAATCCTTTGATTTTGTTAATTGTAATTCACTGTAAGTCAGAGAGTAAAGGCCATATGCATAGCAGAGTACGACTTCCTGTACTTGAACATGCACATCGATAGAAAGCTCAACATATTCTCCTGTCGCACACGCGCCGAAGGGTGCACGATATTCTGATACTCTAGATCGATGTACGATACATTCATCAACAAGGAGAAGATTGGATGCCATGCCTATTACTTCTCTCCCTTATCCGACTTAGTCTTTGTTGTTTTCTTCGTAGAAGCAGCCTTCTTGGGTGTAGCCGCTTTCGTCGCAGGAGTCTTCGCCACCTCACGCTTTGCAGGTGCTTTGGCCACGGATTTCTTCGGAACCGCTTCCTTCTTCTCAGCTTTCACTACTTTGACTTCCTTCTTGGTTTCAACCGCTGCCTGTTTTTTCGTCTCTTTCTTCACTGGCTTCTTCACAGGCATATCCAAGATTTCTTCTGTGAGACTCTTCTTCTCCGGCTCCTCATCTGCAATGGAAATACCGGTAATGAAAGAATAAAGACCTGCATATTCTTTGGCAGAATTTCTCCAAGAATAATCTGCCTTCATGCCCTCTTCAATCAGGTTGTCCCATACTTCCTTATTGTGACGGTACAAATCACAAGCGTACTTGGTCACGAACAGGAACTCATGCGCATTGATATTGGCAAAGGAAAAACCATTGCCTTCTCCTGTGAATTCGTTATACGGCACAACTGTATCGCGCAGTCCACCGGTCTCACGAACGATCGGAATCGTACCATAAGTCATAGCGATCAACTGGGACAGTCCACAAGGCTCAAAGAGTGATGGCATCAGGAAGATATCTGATCCTGCATACAGCGTATGGGCAAGTCCATTGTCGAAAGAGATACAAGCACACATCTTGCCTGGATTTCTTGCAGCAACATCTGCCAGAGCACGCTCATAGTAAGCATCACCTGTACCAAGAATAACGATCTGCATACCATCGTAGAGCATCTCTTCTACTACACGTAACAGAAGATCCAAGCCCTTCTGATCTACCAGACGAGAGATCATGGTACAAAGCGGTGCACCTGGATTGACTTCCAGTCCGAGCTGTTCCTGAATAGACTTCTTGTTGATTGCTTTGCCTTCTTTATAATCCTTGATGGAATACTTGGCTGGAATCTTGTCGTCTGTACTTGGATTATACTCCACTGCATTGATACCATTCAGAATACCGGACACCTTGTAGGCATAACGCTGAAGTGTATGATTCAAACCTTCACCGTAATAATCCGTCATGATCTCATATGCATAGGTCGGAGATACTGTCGTGACAGAATTGGAATAGACGATACCTGCCTTCATGAAGTTGACGGCACCATCCTTGATAGACAGTTCATCTGTCAGATACTCACCAGGCAGATCCAACAGATCCTGAATAACCTCAATACCATGGATACCCTGATACTTCAGATTATGGATCGTGTAGACAGTCTTCACGTTCGTATGGATACCATACTTCTTGTAGTGTGCTTCAAGAAGCAAAGGAAGCATACCCGCCTGCCAATCGTTACAGTGCAACACATCCGGCTCAAATTTCATGAAATCACCCATGAACTCCAGAACTGCACGCTGGAAGAAGCAGAAACGCTCAATATCGAAGACATACTCAACATAGATCTGATCGAAGTTGAAGTAGTATTCATTATCTACGAAGTAGAACTTCACATCATTCATCGTCAATGTGTAAAGACCTGCGTAGAGGGAACGCCAGCCCATCTTGATCATCTTCCAACCGATGAAATCAAGATTGTGTTCATGCTTCTGCTTGATGTTCTTATAGAGCGGCATAATCACGCGTGCATCACAGTGATGGTACTGAAGCTCAATCGGCAGTGCGCCCACAACATCGGCCAGTCCACCTACTTTCGCAAATGGATAGACTTCCGAAGATACAAATAGAACTTTCACTTTATTCATACGATTGCTCCTTTTCCGATCACAACTGGATAATCCTTGTGACCGACAAGTTTGATACCTGGACGAACAACTGAATTCTTATCCAGAATGACATTCTCCAGATAACAGTTATCCGAAATATGAACATCCTGCATGATTACACAGTTCTTGATCACGCAATTCTTCGAAACTGCAACCCCACGGAACAAGATCGATTCGCTCACCTGTCCATCGATTCGGCAACCATCGGATACGATTGCATCCGTCACCTTACAATCATTGGAATAAAGTGTCGGCGCTTCATCCTTAACCTTCGTATAGATCGGCATACCATTCCAGAACAGTTCCGCACGGATCTGATTATTCAGAAGCATCATCGAAGAATTGAAGTATGACTGAATGTTATTAATACGAAGAACAAGTCCTTTATATTCATATGCATGTACACGCAGGGTATCGTACTTCTTTACAAATGAATGGATACCGACGTGGTTGGTGCCACGCGCCATCATCTCTGCAATGAGATCGATGAGCAGTTCACGTCTCAGCACAATGATACCCATACTGCTCTTCGTATATGAACTCTTCTCAGGATTATAAAGAAGATCCTTGACCCAACCACGACGATCGATATCGAGAATATAGTTTGGACCGCCAAACTTCGTTCCGTCACGGTTATACATGACCGAGATATCCGCACCGCTTGCCTTGAAATCTTCAACAAAGTCCGTAAATGTCGTATTCAGGATCACATTACTTGCAGCCATGATGACATAGGATGCGGAACTGGATCGAACAAAATCAAGAAGTCCGACCATCTCCTCATCGCCCTGAACATATGTGGCTTCAGAATTTACATATGGTGGCAGGATATGAAGTCCGCCATTATTCTTTCGGTCAAGATCCCAGGAAGAACCTGTGCCAACATGGTCCATCAGAGACTTATACTTCGTGTAGGTATGAATACCGATATTCTTGATCCCTGAATTCACCATATTAGACAACATATAGTCGATAATACGATATCTGCCGCCGAAAGGAATGGCTGACAGCGCTCTCGGCTTAGAAAGCTCACCAAGTGTGATCTTCTTATTATCACCTAGGATTAAACCCATTGCATCTATAAACATAATTCTTTTCCTCCCAACTGCCGTTACACTCTGAAGATTTCATCGATGACATTATCTTTCGCTGAAACCGAAATATCTTTATCTACCTGACAATTGGCAGGGATGACGGCATTATCTTTGATTCGGAGACCGCCTTCAATGACGACGATTCCACCCTGACAAATCTTTGTATTCGTGTATGGACTCTTGCCCTTCACGTCTGCACCAGCTTTCACGTTCTCGCCGATAATTGTGCCGGAAGCAACAATACAACGATCAAGATGCGCACCGGCTTTCACCGTTACACCTGGGAAAAGCACACAGTCTTTCACGTAAGCACCCTTCTCAACCGTAACGGAGTTAGAAAGTACAGAGTGAAGAACTGTTCCGAAGATCTGACAGCCATCGGTCAATGCAGAACCCTGTACGACAGCCTCATCGCCCAGGAACTGAGATGGCTTTACCGGATTTCGACCGTAGATTCTCCAGGAGCGATCAATAAGATTGATCTCATGCGGGCGATCCAGAATATCCATATTGGATTCCCACAAAGAAGAGATCGTTCCCACATCCATCCAATAACCGGAGAAACGGTATGCACAGAGCTTCTTGCCCTGATTCAACAATAACGGAACGATGTTCTTACCGAAATCATTATTCGACTTCGGATCTTCTTCATCCTCAACCAAAGCCTTTCGAAGTACATCCCAGGTAAAAATATAAACACCCATGGAAGCGAGATTGCTCTCTGGTTTTTCCGGTTTCTCCACAAACTCGGTAATTACGTCCGAATCACTCTTGGTATTCAGAATACCAAAACGCGGTGCCTCTTCCCAAGGAACCTCACGAACAGCCAGTGTTGCATCTGCGCCATTTTCAATGTGCTGACGGAGCATTTCTGCGTAGTTCATCTTGTAGATATGGTCACCGGAAAGGATCAGCACATATTTCGGTTCGCAATCATCGATGAAATCACGATTCTGGTAGATTGCATTGGCAGTACCCTTATACCAGTCGCTCTTTCCTGTCTTCTGGAACGGTGGAAGAATAAATGCACCACCATTATTTCGGTCCAGATCCCACGGGTGACCATTACCGATATATGTGTTCAGTGCCAACGGCTGATACTGTGTCAGTACACCAACTGTTTCAATTCCTGAATTCGCACAATTCGACAGCGGGAAATCGATAATACGATAACGACTTCCGAAAGGAACGGCCGGCTTGGCAATATTCTTTGTAAGAACACCAAGTCTGGAACCTTGTCCACCTGCTAGAATCATTGCGACAACTTGCGCTTTCGCCATACTAAGAACCTCCAATTACTATGTTTGTTATTTCTTTAATCGCTTAAAATATACACCGCCTAAAGGTGGCAGATTCACAGAGATGTGATATGGTTTGCCATTCCATCCCTCGTCTTTTGTCCGGAAAACGCCCTTCTCATCCGAGCCATCCGGATAACCGCTTCCTCCGTACTTCATATCATCGGTATTCATCAGGATCTTATACTTACCCTTCTCGGTCACACCAATGTTGTAATTCTCCAGAGGAACCGGAACCATGTTCAGTGCGACATAGATATCTTCTTGTCCTGCAACACCTTTGCGCTTGAACACAAATACATTGTTCTTGACATCGGAAGCATCTACCCATTCGAATCCACCCCAAGAGTGGTCATCCTGCCACATCTGAGGATTCTTGATATAGAAGTGATTCAGATCGGCTACGAAATCCTGAAGGAGCTTATGCGACTCATACTGCAACATGAACCATTCAAGCTGCTCATAGAAACGCCACTCGATGAACTGACCGAATTCGGATCCCATGAAGTTCAGCTTCGCGCCAGGATGCGCCATCATGTACATATACATCAGACGCAGATTCGCAAACTTTCTCCAATTATCGCCCGGCATCTTATCGATCAGGCTCTTCTTACCATGTACGACTTCATCATGTGAAAGGCTGAGAATGAAATTCTCCGAGAATGCGTACATCATAGAGAAGCAGAACTGGTCATGATGCCACTCACGTGCATAAGAATCAGTCTGGAAATAATCCAGCGTATCATGCATCCAACCCATATTCCACTTATGCGTGAATCCTAATCCACCATCTGCAACCGAGTGAGATACTTTCGGCCAAGCGGTAGACTCTTCAGCAATCATCATGACATATGGATAGTTCTCTCGAACGATTGAATTCAGATTACGAATGAAGTCAATTGCCTCCAGATTATCTGTTCCGCCATAGATATTCGGAATATACTCTGTACGACCATAGTCACGATAGAGCATACTGGACACCGCATCCATTCGAATACCGTCGAGATGGAATTCTTCGATCCAGAACACTGCATTGGAAATCAAGAATGACTGAACTTCTGCCTTGGAATAATCGAAGACAAAAGTACCCCACTCTTTATGTTCACCAATACGAGGATCCTTGTATTCGTAGCAAGCTTCACCATCGAACTTCACAAGGCCTTCCTGATTCTTCGGGAAATGCGCCGGAACCCAGTCCAGAATAATGCCAATTCCATTTCTGTGCAGATAATCCACGAAGAACTTGAAATCAGCAGGTGTACCGAAACGGCTCGTAACTGCATAATAGCAAATAACCTGATAGCCCCAGGAGTCATCCAATGGATGTTCCAGGATCGGCATCAATTCAACATGCGTATAACCCATCTTCTTGCAGTATGCTGCAAGATCCTTCGCAATCTCTCGATAGTTCATGAAGTTACCATCTTCATGTCTTCTCCAAGAGCCAAGGTGTACTTCGTAGATAGAAATCGGACGTGGTGCGAAAGCATCCTTACGTGCCGCACAATACTTCTCGTCTTTCCAAGTGTAATCATTCGGGTCATACAGAATAGATGCATCTGCAGGACGGGTCTCACAATGACGGGCATACGGGTCAACTTTGTTGACTTCACTTCCGTTCACACCATAGACGTGATACTTATAACGGTCCCACTGTTTGGCACCAACAATATATGCTTCCCAAATACCTGAATCGCCAACACGATTCATATAATAGGCCTGACTATCCCAGTCGTTAAAATCACCCACTACGCTGACAGCCTTGGCGCGCGGCGCCCAAACACGGAAGAGGAATCCCTCCTCACCTTTCTCATTGGTAAATGGACGAGAGCCTAGATAATTGTAGCTTTTGTAATCCTTTCCAGTATTGAAAAGATATGCTTGATCCATGTAAATACTTCTCCTGTCGCAAAGACAGAAGTCCCCTTTATTAAATTTATTTACTATTATAACGCAACCCTATCCAAGTGCCTAGCATTTTTAACAAAAAAGGAGCTGATTTCTCAGCTCCTTTCATAGTATTTCACAAGGCTTTCATTCAAATGTCAACGTGTATCAAACTTTGTTAACATTCTGTGAACAACACAACATTGTTCGCAAATTCTTACTTATTTGCAAATTCAGCACCCTTATCGAATGCAATCAGGTTGTTCGGGATCATGTGATGTCTTCTCTCCGGCAGGATGGAGTACAGTGCTTTTTCAAAAGACTCTCTGGAAAAAGAACCCGTTGAAGCAGATACGCATCCAAGCAGAACGATGGTTGCATAAGCCATGCTACCAAGTTCTGAAGCAATCTCAGAAGAGTTGATCGGGATGAAGCGGATATCCGTACGCTTCGGGGAAACTTTTACAAGGTTAGAATCGATGATGATGATTCCACCTGGCTTGAGTGTATCCTCAAACTTCTCCAAAGACGGCTGGTTCAAAGCAATCAGGACATCCGGCTCGTTGATGACCGGAGAACCGATCGGCTCGTCAGAAATAACGACGGAACAGTTTGCTGTACCACCACGCATCTCTGGACCGTAAGACGGGAACCAAGAAACCTCTTTACCCTCGATCAAAGCAGACTCTGCAGCCATTTTACCGGCTGAAAGAACACCCTGACCACCGAATCCGGCAAGAATAATAGAAAAATCGATCATACCATTACACCTCCAGATCCTGACCCTTGAATACGCCCAGCGGATACTGCTGAACCATATTCTCTTTACACCACTCAAGTGCTTCGACCGGCTCTTTGCCCCAGTTTGTCGGGCAGGTAGAGAGGAACTCAACCATTGCAAAGCCAAGACCTGCCTGCTGTACGCGGAATGCCTTAGCAATAGCCTTCTTCGCTTCCTGAATGTGCTTGAAATCGAAGAGTGCAACACGCTCGATATAAACAGCACCTGTCAATGTGGACAGCATTTCGCTGACATTGATCGGATAACCACGTGTCTCTGCATCACGTCCCAAAGGAGAGGTCGTTGTCACCTGACCGAGAAGTGTTGTCGGCGCCATCTGACCGGATGTCATACCGTATACAGCATTGTTGACGAAGAATGTGCAGATTTTCTCACCACGAGCTGCAGCATGAACGATCTCAGCTGTACCGATCGACGCGAGGTCACCATCACCCTGATAAGTGAAGACCATCTCTTCCGGTTTGCAACGCTTGATACCTGTAGCAACAGCCGGTGCACGACCGTGAGCTGCCTGTACCATATCGCAGGAAAAATACTCATAGTTGTTATAGGTGCAACCAACTGAAGCTACACCAATGGTCTTATCAAGAATATCCATCTCTTCCATTACTTCTGCAATCAAGCGGTGGATAATACCGTGCATACAACCTGGGCAGTAATGGAACGGCTTATCTGTCAGACCTTTTGTTTTCTGAAATACAACTGCCATCTTAGATCTCCCCCTTATGAATCTTTACGATCTCATCCAGGATCTCCTTCTGGGTTGGCAGGTTACCACCCATACGGCCGTGGAAATAGACCGGCTTCTTGCCGTTCGCAGCAAGACGAACATCTTCGATCATCTGACCGGCAGAAAGCTCAACATCGAGGAAAGCCTTCACACTGGACATATCTGCTACACGAGCGATCTCCTTAGACGGGAATGGCCAAAGTGTAATTGGACGAACCATACCAACTTTAATGCCCATCTCAGCAGCCTGACGAATAACGTTCTTACAGATACGGCTACATGTACCATAAGCGGTAATAACGATCTCAGCATCCTCAAGGTTCATGGATTCGAAGCGTACTTCCTTCTCCTCAATCTCACGATACTTTGCCTGAAGCTCATTGTTCTTTGCTTCGAGGTCATCCGGATCGATGTAGATAGAAGTGATCGTGTTGTGCTTCTCACGACCATGCATACCGGTTGTTGCCCAAGGCTTAGCAACCTCAACAGTCTCCTCTGTTTCCTTGAAGGCAACAGGCTCCATCATCTGACCGATGGTACCATCACCCAGAATCATTACGAGCATTCTGTACTGATCAGCCAGATCAAAAGCCTTGACTGTCAGTTCATAGAGTTCCTGAACAGAAGCCGGCGCAATAACCAGATTCTTGTAGTCACCATGTCCGCCGCCCTTGGTTGCCTGGAAGTAATCGCTCTGAGACGGGAGAATACCACCAAGTCCAGGACCACCACGCATGATGTTGACAACAACTGCCGGAAGCTCAGCACCTGCGATATAAGAGATACCTTCCTGCTTCAGGGAGATTCCCGGAGAAGAAGATGATGTGAGGACACGCTCACCTGTTGCAGCTGCACCATAAACCATGTTGATTGCTGCAACCTCACTCTCGGCCTGTACGAATGTACCGCCGTGTTTTACCATTTCACGAGCCATGTAATGCATGACTTCTGTCTGAGGAGTAATCGGATATCCGAAATAATGACGGCATCCTGCACGGATCGCCGCTTCCGCGATAACCTCATTTCCCTTCATTAATACTCTTTTAGCCATTCATCCCACCTTACCTTTCTACCGTGATGACAGAATCAGGGCACTGTGTCGCACAGAATGTGCAACCAATGCACGAAGAAAGATCAGTACAGGAAGCCGGATGATAGCCTTTGTTGTTCAGACGCTCTTTGTCGAGCACGAGGATCTTCTTCGGGCAAGCATTTACACACAAGCCACAACCCTTACAGAGATCTTCTTGAAAAGATACCTTAGCCATATATTCCTCCTGATATTTTATTGCGTATTATGAATTATAGACTTGCCCCCAGTATAAATCAACCGTACAAAATGCCAGTAATATGAATGTTTTTCATTCAATATCGGGGCAAACCGACTGCACGGAGTGCTTTTCAGAGATAGATATCAGAAAACAAGCCGCACAGTAGCTTCTCAACAACTGTGCGGCTTCTATGATTCACTTCATGAATAGTCTTAAAGATCAACAAGTTTGGCTGATCTTTCGTGCAACAGTATCTTTACTTGGCAGCACCAGACTCGTTTGTCTTCAGAAGATCACGGATCTCAGTAAGCAGTGCAACGTCTGCCGGTACTGGTTCTTCCTTCTTCTCTTCTTCTTCCTTCTTGGCTAACTTGTCCTTGGCCTTGTTCATCAGACGGATCACGAGGAAAATTACGAAAGCAATAATAAGGAACTCGAGAACTGCATTGATCAGAACACCATATCCGATTGCAACTTCCTCTTTGACCACTTCGCCTGCAGCATCTAATTCAGCAGCCTTCAGCACATACTTCATGTTTGCAAAATCAACACCTGCCGTCAACATACCAACACACGGCATAATGATGTTATCTACCAAAGCGGTTACAATCTTACCGAAAGCAGCACCGATTACAACAGCTGTTGCCAGATCTACAACATTTCCCCTCATAAGGAACTTCTTAAAATCTTTCCACATTTTCATTACCCTCCTGAATGTGTATTTCATCTATCCTTAACGGATATATGGTGAACTATTTGTTTTTCTCTTTCTTCTTTTTCTTCTTCTTATCTTTCTTGTCCTTCTTCTCGACTTTCACGTCAGAAAGCAGAACACGAAGAGAAAGAATCATCTCACGAATAGTCTCATCATTAATACTATAATAGCATTCTCTACCTGATTTTTCAGCAGTAACTATATTCTCATCAACAAGAATATGCATATGGTGAGAAAGTGTAGGTTGCGAAATCTGTAGATTCTCAAGAATATCTTTCGCACGAAGACGATTATTCCCGCCAAGTTGTTCGAGGATCTGCATTCTGGTCGGATCACCGATCAGTTCGAATCTTGTCGCCTTTCCATCCATATTTGTCACCTCACTCAAGCAATCAGTTGACCCTTCAACGCTTCTTCGAAGTCTGAAAGATTCGCACATGCCAACACTTCCGTGTTATCCTCAAGAAGAATATCCTCATCTTCCTTCACGAGCATGGTCATTGGAACACCAAGTTTGCGAAGTAAGAGCAACTGGTATTCCTTACTCGGCTGGGTGGACAGATATTTACTTAACATACGAAGTACCTGTTTCGCATCTTCAAGATAGATACCGGACAGACGCATCAGGTGATCGATCACATATACACCGAAGACATCGTCGAACTTCATATTCTTCTTGTCCGGGAAACATGAAGTGAATGCAGTCATTGAAATTTTGGAAACAAGATTCAGATTCACGAAGTCTTCAACCGGAATCAAGAAGCTCTTCACATTCGGGGAGAAGATTTCTTGAAGCTGTTCAACTGTCAGTTCGCCTTTCAGATCCTGAATACGCTCGATTCGAGCAAGTACACGATCACGTGGCAGGAATGTCTCCTGTCCGGTTGGAGTGGCCTTATGAATGAACCAGCTTTCCGGAATCAATTTCATTCTCTTCCAGCGATAGAGTGTGCCATAAGAAATACGCGCCACGCGCAGAAGTTGTTTCTTCGAAATCAATTCTTCATTCTCAAACATAGCGTTTCACCTCACAAAAGAATAGCTGTAGACGTTTCTCACAGAAACATCCACAGCTATCATTGTAAAGAGCCAATGTTACAAGTTCTAAACAGCCATATAGCAATTACGTTCCTTTTCCCGAATAACGGTTGAGGCACATTTCTGCGTACTGTCTAAGAATCTATGCGCACAGCATGTTCGAATTAGTATGCAATACCGAAGTTATCGCAGATGTACTCGATGCAACCCTCGATGTCGCCTTCCAGCGCCGCATCGAAAGCGTCACGGATAAAGAAGTACGTTAAAATAACTGAAGCAAGTACGATTACGATAAGGAGAATGTGCCAAATCAGTGCAGCCTTTGCCATATTCTTGCGGCTCTTGCTCTCTTTGCCTGCACATGCTGCAATAATGGAAGCAATGAAGCCAACACCAGGAATTGCAAACAGGAGCTGGAGTAAGAAAGCGGTACCCGTTGACATGACTTTATGCTCTGCCTTCTTATCCAATCCGCTCATACCAGCAGCTGGAATCTGCGGGTTCGTTACGATTGGAGATGGTACTGTCTGAGGATTTAAGGACGGTGTCGGCATCGGAGCTACCGGTACGACCGGAGCTACTGGTGCAGCCGGAACTTCCGGTGCAGCAGGTGTATACGGAGCTGGTGTATAAGGAGCTGGAGCAACTACAGGTGCTACAACCGGAACCACAGCAGGTGTTTCTTCAACCTGTGGAATATTGGTCTGTGGGAATTCAGGAAGTACGGACTCAACCGGAGCAATCTCAGGAACGACCTCCGGAATTGTCTCAGCAATAACCGGTTCCTCTACTTGTTTCGGTACTGCGATCGGCTCACCTGGATCAAAGGAAGCACTCGGCAATTCATTCTCGCTGATTTCGTCAACTGTATTCTCCACGACAGCTTCCTCAGCAGCTTTCACTTCTTCAACAACATTTTCGATTGGGGTTGCCAGAATCGGAGTTCCACACAAAGTACAGAATTTCGCGCCCTCCAGCAAGTTCGCCTGACAATTAGGACAATTCATAGTTTCTTCCTCCAACATAACAATAAAACTTCACGACAAGCATGATACTTCACTTCTCATGCCAAAATGCGATTTCATTATAGCATGAAATATTCAATTCAACCACAGATAAAACGATACTTCGTCACACTGGGATAACGGCCACACAGAATTGTCCGGCTTGTAATGTATAGCGTCTCTCGTTCATTCTTAAGATACTTCCCGTGGACGCCAGTGCAATTTCTTCACAGGTTGCTGAGTATCGTGTCACATCAATATCACTAATTCTGGAATCGCTCTCAATCAGGAACTGCTGTTGTTCATCTGTAGGATTCATAATGATCAGATAGATCGCGCCATCGTGGTAATAAGCATAGGAACGTAGATCGATCGAATAATCTTCGTCATTGGTCTTGGATAGTGGCGCCACCCAGTTTGTAGTGATCCGCTCTCCCTGCGCCACTTTGGAAAGTACGCCGATCAGGCGAAGCATCGTCTCATTGTTCTGTGAGGTGATTCTACGATTCGCAAGAGAATCATCATCGTTTGCGAAGAAAACATCCTCATCTTCATCCCCATCCAATCTGCTGACCGGAAGATCAACGGTTACAAAAGTTGTATGGTCACCCAGATCCATAAGCAGCAGGTCGATCATTTCCGCCGCGCTCAAAGACGTCTCGTCCGCAAGGATCTCATTCTCATACACACGATGATGAACGACCGAGAATGAGAGGTGATTGATCCACTCACCACTGTCATCCAGAATATAAGACGGATCACGTGGAATCTCATCTACATAGTCCTGATAAGTCGAGGCGATCATTTCACGGATCTCTTCTTGCTGAAGCACTTCCAGATTCTCTGTCTGATTATTATTGATAGAAATTGAAGAAGAGTGATAATCAGCTGAGGATGTCATGATACCATCTTCATAGTGCATACCATCTACAAAGAACAACTTATCCTTGATGTCTGAATAGAACTTCGAACCCGTAACCTGGGAAATGATATAGTCAACATACGCTCTTCTCTGCAGATCTGTCTCGAACAGTCCATTCTCGTCTGTTGTTTCAATGATGATTCGTTCAAACTGCTTACTCCACGGCACGGCTGTACCATTATCTACACGGATCTTTCCGTAATCATCGGTCATATTCCCGCACATGTAGCCCAACAAAGCTTCGACCTCGTCGGAGCCAAATGCCGAATCGATCGGGAACCACGGATTGGCCTCGCTTTGCTTGACAAGGCGCAACGTAGACTCGAGAGAAACCACTCCTTCTTGAACCGGATTACCCTCTCCATCGATATATGTTCCTTCATTTCTCAATGCAAGAAGATTCGAAGAGAACTCATAGGATAAGCGTCCTAATCCCAAGCTCTCCAGTCGGATAAACTCCGGTGACGTCTCATCTAATACATCCACGATTTGTGGATCGATCTGCGTACTCGAGAACGCCTCTCGTTCAAGGCACACATCATCCACATAGATTTCTCCGCTTCCATAGAAACCGATATTCAGGCGAATATCTTCCCCTTCGATCGTTTTTCCGGACGGCCATGCAAACGTGTAACTATACTCTTTCCAGTTTCCATTTACATTGGTAAAAGTTGTACCGATCGGTTCCTTAAGTCCCGACAGCCACATCATGACCTCTCCACTTTCCAATTTTTCCTGTTTCAGCAGCACTTTCATATGGTAGAAAGTCTTCTCCTGCATCGGATTGATCTCATCCCTAGAAATGACCTGAGATACGAAGTGTTCCATCTGTGGTTCTGCATTCGAAGAAGAAATCTGAAGTGCCTTCTCTCCCGCAGTCTTCGGCGCATCCGCAACGATCTGCACTGAAGTATTCTCACCGAAAACATCCCAAAGTCCCGAAGCGCGCTGAGATACAGAAGCAATCGGAACACTCAACATACAGATATTTCCGCTTTGTACCTCATCGGAACCAATTTCCTGATCGATGGTAACCTTGGTATACATCGGCGCAGTGTACAGTTTTCCATTTCGAAGAATCAATACACCTTCTGTTGTGGAGAGGCCCATCGCGTCGATCTGATTGTCTTTCTCTGCAAAGATCTGCTTCCATTTCGCATCCTTGTTCGAGTACGCAAATACAAATCCTTTGTCCGTCAGCATCCAGATTTCCCCACCAGGGAAAACGGTCAGTTGTCTCGGCTGATTCCCTTCCGGCAATCGTGCATTTACGAATTCGAAGGCAAAAGCACCCGTCGTTTCTTCGTATGTGCCAATCGCAATTTCACCCTGTTCACCGACAAGTACGAACTTCTCTTCTTGGTAGAACGAGAGTTTCCAATTCACATCTCCACTCGGCAATTCTTCTTCATTCAACTTGCGATAGAGCGTACCATTGGAAGTGACATAGGCTTCACCGTTGGAACCGGCAATCAAAGCATGTTGTCCATCCGTGGTTGCAGTATGGAAGTCGCATGTCGCCGAAGTTTTCGGTTCGGAAATGGTTGACATATCACATACTAAGATCTTTCCCTCCGGTCCACAGGCGATCCCCACATTTCCGAGTACGGTCATCGCCTCCACTTGAGCATTCTGATAAACAGGCATTTCCACCGCATTCCAAGTTCGTCCGTTTGACGAGAAGAAGAAATCTCCTCGATTGGTCACCGAGAAACAGCGTGAAGCGCTGAATGCAACATCTACAAAAACACTTTCCTCATTGGAAGGGGCTAATCTAGCCGGAGATAAGGAAGTTACATCCGTCAGAATCACGCCATCCTGCATTATGAGCAAAGCCATCTCACCATTCGAGTAGATCTTTCCGGAACCAATCTCAAGATGACTGGAATGTTCCACATCCTTCCAGATACCCATTTGGCGGGTCTGATAATCCAGTACATTCGCCATGAGGACCTGTCGCATCTGGCCTTCTTCATCGTAAGACATGATTCGGATCTTGCTTCCGCGGTATACAGATTCACTCTCTAAAACAGGTTCACCATTACCGCCATGGAGATAGATTGCGTTCCCTCCTGCTTCAGCCACACTGAACACTTCTTCTTGATAACGGTTCTCGAACGAAGGATCCCATACCAGATTGGTAGATGGAATATATGAGAGGTTTACACCCAGACCGGAAGACGTAACACCGACTTGTTCGATCTCTGCTTTCACCTGTGGATAATCCGATGACATTCTTAGAAGTCCCAGATTCAGAAACAGGATCGATGCAGCGATCAGAAATACCACAAAGACCGTGATGGCTGTCACCAGAGGTCTCTTGTGGACGCGTTTCTCTCTTCTGAACAATCTTCTAAACCAGCTTCTCATGTATGTCTCCCCGGAAGCATCTTATTAATATCTCCGCTCTCTTCCAGTTCGTCCGGGAATCGAGCATTTCTTATCCGAGCCATAAAGAAAGCAGCGACAGCAAATACGGCAATGGATGCAATCTCAGTAATCAGAAGGATCCTATCCGCCTTCACGGAAACATCGAACAATAAGTAGATGCCGCTTCCCAAACAGTTGAAAATGATATGCGCAAATATACTCATGCAGATATTCTTCGTGTAATAATAAATCAGACCTAAACAAATACCGGAAACGATAGCATATCCAATCTGAATCGGTTGCACATGCATCACACCGAAATATACCGAACTTAACACGATTGAGAAGTACGGATGCTTCAGTTGCAACATTCCTTCTAGTACGCACCCACGGAAGATCATCTCCTCCACAACTGGGGCAAGTAGGCATGATGCCAGAACGGAAAGATATATCTCGGTCTTGGTATAATCAAAAGCCTCATTCATCTGAGAAGAATAGTCTTCCATCGCTTTCTTCACAGGCGCAAATGGAAGTCTGTCCATTGCAAACATGTAGAGCATCGATATGCCTAGAATCGCCAATGCCCCGATTACTGCAAATCCCCAGTCATAAGGCTTACCTAACGCCCATCTAGGTCCGGGCAGCACCAATCTTCGCTTAATGAGTATCCAGGCCGTCAGCACGGCGACACCCAGGGCGCATCCGCATACTTGGACCTCACCCATATGTGAAGTGTAGGCCTCTCCTTCAAGAGTATACGTCAGGGCCATACCGGCATATAAGATCACAATATAGGCCAACATCGCAAGAAGCGGTGCAAACACGTAGCGAAAGAAAACACTGCTCCGATAACTCATACGTTTTCCTCAGACGGCGCAGGTACGCGATATCCCGGACGATATTTCTGCTTCTTCTCTTTACGATTGGCAGCATATCTTCTCATAAACACGGTAAAAGCAGCTTCAAGCTCGCTCTCATTCTTGATGGAATAGAAATACTGATCACCGTTGCGAGAATACTCCGTGCGCATGATCACCAATTCAGGATCCGCATGGTTTCCGTCATCTGGTTCGTAGTTGTACATGACCGCATATTCAACTTTCTCAATGGCAAATGTATCGATCATGGAAAGATAGTATTCTTTCCCATTTGAAGCATCGCGTATAACAGCAAGCGCATCACCCTCCTTCGGAGAATGATGCGTGAACAATGACTTACCTATAGATTTAGTCTTACTCTTCTTCGCCTGAGATGTCTTCTTCATCTTCGAGCTCTGCCTCCTCACAAAGGCGATCATACTCAGCGTAGATCTCGTCTGCCTCTGCTTCATCCAGACTCATCAGTCCCTCTTCGCCATCCTCAGTCTTCACAACTTTAGTAATGACCATCTCCGGATCTTCTTCATCGAGTGTTACCAGTACGCAATAAGACTGATCCTTATAATCGAAATCGTCTACGAGCGCAAACTGATACTCTTCGCCACTATCTGCATCAACCATCGTGATGATTGCTTCATCATCGTAGAACTCTTCTACGCCCTCTTCGCAATTCTCACAGTCTTTATTCTCACAGTTTTCACAATCTTCAAACAACATATACTTACCCTCCTATTTAGTATTTAGATTACAAATCTCCATAACCAATGATTCATTATAACATGAAACACGTTCAAGCACGATGCATGTCCAGATATTCCTGCAAAATAATCTCTGCGGCAACCTGATCCACGACTTTCTTCTTATCTTTACCGGACACACCGGTCTGACGTAAGAACTGGGATGCAATGACCGTGGTGAAACGTTCATCCCGGTACACCGGACGAATCCCGACTCGTTCCTCAAGTAGATCAGCGAACTTCACCGCTTTTCCTTCTGTCTCGCTCGCCGTGCCGTCTGTCCGGCTAGGCTTGCCCATCACGATCTCCGTGACTTCTTTATCGGATACGATTTCAGTCAGCCGATTCAGTGCGAACTCAGCATCCACACCGTTCCAATTGATCGTCTCAAAGCCCTGCGCCATGATTCGAAGCGGATCAGAGAGCGCCACACCGATTCTGCGCATACCAAAGTCTATCGCCATTACTCGGCCCATCTGCTCAGAAATCTCCTTCAATTACTCGTCGGCCAGACGATCGCAATAATCTCTCACGATCACCTCGAGCAACTCATCGCGTTCCATACGACGGATGATTCCTCTTGCGCCCTTATAATTCGTGATATATGTCGGGTCACCGGACATAAAATATCCTACCAGCTGATTAATGGGGTTATAGCCCTTCTCCTGAAGCGCATCAAGAACCTGCGTCATCAACACTTTCGCATCCTCAGAGCGCTCTGTATTGAAGGAAAAACGGGCTGTACCAGAATCCTGCATGTTCGACATACCTCCTTGTATA
>JAGHVD010000021.1 GCA_018064475.1 Candidatus Scatonaster coprocaballi | reverse complement strand
TCTCATGTCAACGGAAAAGTTGTAGAGGTTGCACATATAAACTTGTATTTAACTGTGCATATTGCACATACCGAATTTGTATAAATTCACAACAAGCAAACCAGCTCAGATTCGTTCAAACGTCCAGATATCAAAGCTTACGCCTTTTTTTGAATTGACTGTCTCGCTTCGTTCTGTCCATGTCCACTCACCGGTTTGAAACAGATTGGGAAAGAATGCATCCGCTTCGAAGCTTCGATGAATACGTGTGACAATGCATTTCTCACAATATGGCAGGAACTGCTCATATATCTGGGCACCACCAATAATGAAATAGGTCTCATCATGGTCCTGTTCGGTATAGGCCAGTACTTCTTCAACAGAATGCATCACCTGAGCACCTTCAACAACCAAATTACGATCACGTGATAGGATGATATTCGGTCTTCCCGGAAGAAGTCTTCTTCCCGGAAAAGTATCCAACGTTTTACGACCATAGATGACAGGATGACCCATCGTCTTCACCTTGAAGTTCAGATTCAAGTCCTCGGGGATACTGATCAGAAGTTGTCCTTCATTTCCAATTGCCCAATTCTCATCTACTGCTACGATTGCGCAAATACTCATTCTCTTCACCTGATTTCATATTATGTAATTGAATCTCTTCAAACATCGATAGTATATCATATTCAGGATTCTATAAAAAAGGAGCCGCGTGAAATCACGCAGCTCCTCCGAATCTACCATTATTCAGATCAATTATCCGATTACTTCGATGCAGATATCATCCAGATAGAAATCATCCGTTGTATCGAAAGACTCCCAGTAGAATGTCAGCGCAGTCATGTCATCCGGCACAACTGTAGTACCTGTGTTACCTTTCCAAGTAGATGTAGACATATCCAACTCACCAGATACTACCACCCATTCATGGCTGCTGGTATCTACTTCTTCGATATGTGGCCACAGATCAGTAATATCCGCAGAGAACGCAACCTGATCAGCAGTAGACTTCACCGCGAATGTATACTTGATCTTCTTACCAAGGAAACGAGTTGCATCGATGGTGTAACCATCCCATGTTTCTGTCGCACCGCTGACAAATAGAGACTTGGATCCACCGTTCGCATCTGTATCGACTACTTCCAGGGACAGTCCAGATCTCGGTCCACCAACGAACTTACCATCTTCGAAATCTTCCTTAAATGGATCACTATCCTTCGGTGGTTCTACATAATCAGCCGGCTTCTCGATCGTGCCGCCCTTCTTCGCATTTACAACACCCTGGAATGCAAGTTTTGCAGACAGATCGCCATTGAAAATAACCGGAGTCTGCTCACGTCTCCAAGATCCTGCGTCGGTCAAGCCCCAGATGGTTACGCTTTCAATCTTGTAACCTTCCTTCTTGAGTTCAAGAAGCTTCTCAAACAGTGCCTGATAGTAGATAGCCTGCTCATACTCAGGATTGCTGATTGGTGCATTGACGTCCAGCTCGGTAACATGGATCACAACGCCCAATTCATCCGCATATCTCTTCAGTGCATCCGCATACTTCTCAACCGGTGCATCCGAGATGGTGATGTGGGACTGAAGGCCCATACCATCAATATTACCTGCTTCAGCAATTGGCTTCAGCACTTCAATAATTTTCTCCTGCTTCTTCGGATAGTATTCGTTATAGTCGTTGTAGAACAGCTTGATATCCGCCGGAGCATACTTTCTTGCATATTCGAAAGCATACTGCAGGAAATCATCACCGATAGTCTTTGTCCAGTAGCTCTCACGGAGATTGTACTGATCATCTACACACTCATTTGCTACGTCAAATGCATAGAAAAGACCTGGATAATTTGCATTCACATACTCAAATACGCCTTTGATGTAATTCTCCATACGCTTGAGCATCAGTTCACGAGAAGCAAGCTGTCCCTTCGTATCGTAACCTTCATAGAAGAACCAGTCAGGAGTCTGAGAGTGCCATACAAGTGTATGACCACGCATCTTGATACCGTTGTCCTTCGCATAATCAAGGATAGACTTACACTTGCTGAAGTCCAAAGCCGGGCACTCATTATACTTGGCCGGATCAGCCAAAGTTGTCTGTGCATCCAGGATATTCTCCGGCTTCATCTCATTCTCACATGTGAAAGAATTGAATTCCTGAAGAAGAAGTTTTCTTGGTTCTTCTACATCATTCGTAATCAAAGACTCCGGCACGCAGCATCCAAACAGGAAATCGTCTGCATAGAGATCCTTGAGAGACTCATAGGAAGAAGTATCCACCAACTGAACCTCACCAACATTACTTGGATCGAAATAGTCGCCTTCAACTGTGATATACATATAATCAAGCCAGATATCAGATGTATCGCCGCTCTCGATGTACACGATGACATTGGTAGCAGTCTCCGGAATTGGTGTAGAACCAGTTCCCTCTACGAAGCCGTCTTTGCAACCTGAGATGTGGAACAAGTTGGTATAAGTTGGGCTTCCAAGTGTATCGAACTGCAAAGAGACAGTGACGTCTCCACTTTCAGACTTTACTTTCGTCTTAATATTAATGGTATTTCCTGCGAAATAATCACATGGGAAATTAATACCATTCCATGTTTCCATACGATTCGAACAGTGCAGGACCTTGCCGTTGTCCGCATCTTCTACAGTCAACTGAACATTGTCGCCACGCTGTTCATACTGTACCTGTTCACCGCCGATATCTTCATTGATCGACGGTACTCCCCCCGTTGTCTCCTGTGCCGAAGAAGATTCCGTTGACTTCTTCTTACAACCCACGAGTGCAAAGGAAGAGAGCATGGCCAACGCTAATACGAGCGCGCCCAATCTTTGCTTCTTCATATTACAAACCTCCATCTTTCTGCGAACCTATTTGTCGCAAATACATACGCTTTTCATATTATACGAAAGATGAAGCAACTTCAATATGAAATCGAAATCGATTTCGGAAACTCGATTGACTTAAATTCTCGAATCTTGATGAACATCCAACTGTGGAAAAGGAATGGTGATCTCGTTCTCACGCAGTTTCTGATCAACCAACTGCAGCACTCTTCTTCTCATCGTCATACGAATCGTGGGTGCACAATAAACGCGCATCCGATAGAGAATATCCGAGTCCTCATATTCATGAATGCCAAGAAACTCTACCTTCTCGCACTCTTTCCAACTTGACACTTCTTTGACGATCTGGTCAAAGACACGACGAACCTTTGCAGGATCTTCCTGATAAGACAGCGGGAAATCAAGCAACACCACATTGCCCATCACTTTCACCTTATCGATATTTCGATTACAGATCCGTACTTCATACCCGTCATCCGAATTCTGGATACGTGTGGACTTCAGTGTCAGGCTGGTTACTTTACCAATATAGTCGCCAATTTCGACAACATCGCCGATATGATAGAAATTCTCACTGATAATATTTATTCCCATGATGATATCTTTCAGGGCATCTTGTAGCGCAAGACCTACAATTACACTGACAATACCAAGTCCGGCTATGGCTGATGTCACATTAATACCATTAATCTGAAGGATCAGAAGTATACAACAGATTGCAATCGAGTATTTCAGGAAATTCAATATCAAAACAGCAAAAGCATCCTGTCTATCATTCTTACCGAGCAAGCGCCGTACAAACCGCTTGACGATCATCCAGATCGTTAAGGAAATCACCAATGCTGCTAAACATAAATATGGTTTCGGTGACAAGCACCAATCTACTATGATATCCATTTACTTAGCCTCACTCACTTGAAACTCGTAACCATTATACGGGAATTATGAAGAAAGAAAAAGCATCCGCAGAAAATCTGCAGATGCTTCTGTTCTGGTCGGAGTGGCGAGACTCGAACTCGCGGCCTCTTGCTCCCGAAGCAAGCACTCTACCACCTGAGCCACACCCCGTCGCGAACCACTAAATAATACGACTAATACGATACTATGTCAACTGGATTTTCAAGTTCTTCGCCACAATTTACATCAATATGCAACAAAGTATTGATTTTCCTCGTCTTCTCTTATAGTATCGAAATGGTATTATATTCACTTTTAAAAAGAAAAGAGGGCAAGATTATGAAGAGAAAACTGACCACATTCGCTGCGATGGCTCTTTCGGCATCTCTGCTTCTTTCCGGTTGCAGTCTTTTTTCCAAAGACAAAGACAAGGAAGATTCAGGCGATGCTGCAACTGAAGTCGTCGAGGACTATTTCAAGAACCTTGGTAAACTGAACACAAAGAAAATGATGAAAGACACCGAAGACTCTGTCTTTGCAGAGCTTGAGCTCACAGACGAACAGAGCGAAGTGATGAAAGCATATTTCAGCAAAGTGAAAGTTGAAGTATCTGAAGCTGACCTCAACGAGAAGAAAGGCAAGGGCACGGTTACAGTTTCCCTCACCTATGTTGATCTCGAAGAAGTTTCGGACGATCTGGATGACGATGCTGATATTTCTGACCTGATTGATGCGATCGAGGCCAAGAAAGCACCGACACTTGAGGAAGAATTGGACCTTTCACTCGTTCAGAATGATGATGAAGAATGGGTACTGGAAGATGATGCAGACATTTATGATCTGTTAATGGACAATTTCGACTGTGTTGAGGATGTGCTTGAGCCTGCTGAAACCACAACCGAGGCTACAACCACCACGGAAGCGCCAACCACCACAACAGAGGCAACCACGACAACCGAAGCAACTACCACAACAGAAATCACAAGTGAAACAAGTGATTCAGATTCTGGTACGAACGCAACATTGCCTTGCCCAGGTATTGTAGATGCTCACATCGTTGACCCAGATACTTTCCATAGCGTCTGCGAATCTTATGGTTTGGATGAGACAGTGGAAGATAATCATGGTCTTATCCTGAGAGAATATGAGAATGAAGATTCCACTTTGTTTATCACCTACGCAAACTTCGGTGAAAATGCCGATGGCAATCAAGAGTCGATTGCGGAAGCCACCGATCGTTTTATGGAGCAATTGGCTACGCTCGGAACGTACACTACTACTGATGAATGGAAGGGTAACACCCATCTGATTTCCGTATCATACACAGGTATTAACCAAGGCAATAACATTGATATTTACATCTACAACGACGGTGTATCGTTTGCAATTATCGGAATTGTCACTATGGATGGCGGAGTTCCGGTAACAGTTGATGACACAATACTGAAGGACCTTGGCGTTTGGAACTTCTAAGATAACAGATTCAATCGCAAATAACGAAGGCCCCGGTTCCGAATGAAGTGAACCCACTTTGTTGGACAATTTTAAGCTGAGTATAAGGACTGATTCCTTGCTTGACAAGGGGTCAGTCCTTTCAGTTTGACCTGAATTCTTTTG
>JAGHVD010000047.1 GCA_018064475.1 Candidatus Scatonaster coprocaballi | reverse complement strand
GTGAGGGTGCCGGGCTTAGCGAGCACCAAGGTGTCGGCTGGGGCCAGGGGCGCGAGGGGGGGGCTGCCTTTGATGAGGATGCCGTGGCGGCTGGCGGCGCCAATTCCACAGAAGAAGGTGAGTGGAACGGAGACGACGAGTGCGCAAGGGCAGGATACGACAAGAAATACCAGGCCACGATAGGCACTGGCGCGAAGGCCAAGGTTGGAGAAGAGTGTGAAGCAGAGGGCGATGAGTGCCGCGCCGAGGACGACGAGTGGGGTGTACCACTTTGCAAAGCGAGAGATAAACTTCTCCGAGTGCGATTTCTGATCGTTACTGTTCTCCACGAGTTCCAAGATGCGGGCGACGGTACTGTCTTGATAGGCAGCAGTGGCACGTACTTGGATGGCAGAAGTGAGGTTAATGGCGCCGGATAGGACCTGATCACCTACGGAAATATTGACGGGGAGGCTCTCACCTGTCAGGGCTGCGGTATTAAGGGAAGAAATCCCCTCTACTACTTCGCCGTCCAACGGGATGCGCTCGCCGGGACGAACCAATAGAAGTTCACCAGGCTCGATCTCTTCCGGTGGAAGTTCTTCTTCTTGACCTTCGCGAAGCACGATGGCCTTCTGAGGGATTATGTCCAGAAGGGAAGAGATGGATCGGCGGCTTCGGTCTTCCGCTACATCCGAGAAGAGTTCGCCTACCTCGTAGAAGAGCATGACGGCGGTCGCTTCGGGGTACTCGCCAATAATGATCGCGCCAACTGTGGCCAGCATCATGAGAAAAGCTTCATCGAAGAATTCTCCTTCTTTGATGTTGTGGAGCGATTCAAGTAACACTTCATGTCCTACGGTGAGGTACGGAATGAGGTAAAGAAGAATTTGGATGGCTCGGTTGACCGGCGCGGAGAAGCGCAAGATTGTGTGCCAGGGCAGGAAGTGGAGAATCACCAGCATGGCCGCGGCGGCAAGGATATGAAGTAGAGTTGTACGCTGTTCTTTGTTCATGAGAGTGCCTATATATTTTGAACCTTTCTTGATTCGTACGTGTTAGTTGAATGAGAACATATGAGTTGCCATTCATATGACTCGTCGTTCATATAATATAATCGAATGGGGGGATTTGTCAACGACTGCGTCTGTTTTGGGGGTGGATATGGACGCAAGTGTTGACCCAAGTGAAGTGATGAAGTGGCGAGTGCCATCGGATGTATTGAGGATGTATTGAGGATGTATTGAGCATGTATTGAAAACTGCGTGGTGGGTATGGTATTTTACCTTTGTAATGGACGCGTGGACAGAAGCGAGGAAGGACCTTCAACATGGACAAGACTTTGGTGAATCAGAAGAGTAAGCCGAGCAGGAACAAGGGAATCGGCTGGACGGTCCGCTATACACTTCTGAATGCGACGTATTTTGTGGCGTTCTGCACGATTCATGCTTGCGCGGCGGTGTACCTGCTGGCCAATGGTTTTACGAATACGGAGGTGGGTATTCTTCTTGCGGTGGCCAATGTGCTGTCTGCGATTGCGCAACCTGTTATTGCGGGCATTATCGACCGGCCGGGTCCGCTTACCAACCGTCGTTTTATCTTGATTTCAGTGATGGTGATCCTGCTGGGCTCCATCGTACTCATGTTTGTTCCAGACCGCAAAGCGGTGATTTTCCCAGTGTTTGCGTTGATTTATATGATCCAGTTTGCCTACCAGCCGGTCATGACGGCGCTCTGCTTTGAGTATCAGAAGGCGGGATGCAACATCTTCTACGGCCTTGCAAGAGGACTTGGATCTGCAAGTTTTGCTGTGACCTCCGCGATCATCGGTGGCCTTGTGGAGAAACAGGGTGTGACCATACTACTATGGGTGAATATTGCGGCCATGGTGCTTTCGGCCGTGCTCATCTGGACGTTTACGAAGCCAGAACCGATCGAAGGACTTGCGCCGGCGAGAGTATCTTCCTTGAAGTGCCTTGCTTCAAAGGGTGAATCTCCTGATGCTTCGGAAACCGCATCTTCTGCTGAAGAAACTGTCGTGAAACCGCAGGAAGCCCACAACAATTTCTTCGATTTTGTCCGGACCTATCCGGCATTTGCCGTTTCCCTTGTGGCGACGATCTGCTTCTTCTTCGCGCACAACATGATCAACGATTTCATGATCCAGATCATCCGCAATGTGGGTGGCGGTGAGCGCCAATTGGGTTATGCCAACTTCCTGCAAGCTATCCTTGAGCTTCCGGTCATGGCAGCCAGTGCGCTGATCCTGAAGAAAATCTCCGCCAAGAGCCTGCTTGTATTCTCGGGTGTGGCATTCCTTGTGAAGATTCTGATACTGGTGTTTGCATCGAATATGCCCATGATGTACGTCAGCCAGTCGATCCAGCTATTTGCCTACGCGGTATTTATTCCGGCCGGCGCCTACTATGTCAGCTCGACCATGGAGGAACTAGATCAGGTCAAAGGACAGGCGTTCATTACATCCGGTATCACCATTGGTGGTGTGTTTTCTAATCTGGTCAGCGGTGTGATCTTGGATCACCTTGGTATTCGTGCCATGCTGATCACGGGTTCTGTGGTCTGCGCCATCGGTGTGGGCATTGCTTTCTTTGCCATGACGAAATTACCTCATCACCGGAGGGCATCCTGATGGACCAAATTACGGCGCAGAATATACAAGCGAATCTTTCTGAATACTGGGCGCCACGCCTTCGGGTGGAGGTGCTGGATGAAGTCGTCTCGACCAATACGCTTCTGAAGACGCGTGGGGCAGAAGGTGCACCGGCGGGGACAGTCGTGATTGCCGATACGCAGACCGGCGGCAAAGGCCGTCTGGGCCGGTCATTCTACTCGCCCAATCACACCGGCCTTTATATCAGTGTGTTACTGCGTCCTTCCGATATGAATCCAGCAAAAGCACTCCACATCACGACGATGGCGGCCGTTGCTGCTTGTGAGGCCATTGAGGATGTGGCGGAGGATTCCGTCTCTCGCCCGATGATCAAGTGGGTGAATGATATTATCCTTGAAGATCGTAAAGTCGCCGGCATTCTGACGGAGTCCGCAATCAATGCGACCTCTGGAAAGATTGATTTCGCCGTGCTGGGTATTGGCCTAAACGTCTATGCACCGGAAGGCGGTTTCCCTGAGGAGATCAAGGAGATTGCCGGAGCGATTCTTCCTATTGAAATCGAGGGCGCAAGAAGTAGGCTGGCGGCGGCTTTCTTGAATCATTTCTTCGAAAGATATGCATGCGTATCGAACTCTGAAAATGAAGCGAAGCAGAATCAGATATTGGACGAGTATGTGAAGGCCTATAAGGCGCGAAGTATCGTGTTGGGGAAGAGTGTGAACGTTATCCCAACCGGTGGCGGGGAACGAAGAACCGCCCAAGTGCTCGATATCACCGACGATTGCAACATGCTTGTAGCGTATACAGACGGGGAATGTGAAGAAGCCATGCTGTCTTCCGGAGAAGTCAGCATCCGCCCGATTGGAGAAATAAAATGAAACTATTGGTTACCGGTGGAACAACTTTTGTCAGTAAATACGTAGCATCCTACTTCGTGAAGCAAGGTAATGAAGTATTTGTTCTGAACCGAAACACGAAGCCGCAGGTAGAAGGCGTGAACTTGATCGAGGGTGACAGGCACGACTTAGGGGATAAGCTTCGGAATAGCACATTCGACGCGGTGTTGGATGTTACGGCGTATCGCGCGGAGGACATCAATTACTTGTGCGCGGCGCTAGGAGACGTTGGCCAGTACATCATGATCAGTTCCAGCGCCGTGTATCCGGAGTATGGAGAGCAGCCCTTCTTAGAAGAAGGAGAACGCGCAGAGAATAAGTTCTGGAAGAAGTACGGAACAGACAAGATCGAAGCAGAAGATGCGCTTATAAGTGCTCGACCCAACGCATATATATTGAGACCACCATACCTTTACGGACCGATGAATAACGTCTATCGCGAGGCGTTTGTGTTCGATTGTGCGAAGAACGATCGCAAGTTCTATGTGCCCGGTGACGGCGAAATGAAGATGCAGTTTCTTCACGTTCGGGACCTGTGCAAAATTATGGAGAATATCCTTCAGACGAAGCCGGAGGACCATGTGATCAACGTTGGAAATGCTGATGCGATTTCCATCAAGGACTGGGTGACACTTTGCTATGCCTGTCTTGGCAAAACACCTGCATTTGTGAGTGTTGATTCTACTATCGAACCGAGAAAGTATTTTAGTTTTTACAACTATGAATACTATCTGGACGTGCAGAAGCAACAGAAGATATTGAAAGACACCATCAGCTTGGAAGAAGGCCTTCGAGAATCTGCTGCTTGGTATTTGGAGCATGAGTCGGAAGTCAACAAGAAACCTTATCTTCAGTTTATCGATGAAGAACTGGAGTTGTAGTAGAAAGCGTGACCATCACGAAGAAATTCCACCAAGGCTCCGGGCAAAGTGCTTCTACCGAAGAGAAATTCAAGCGGATCAGATGGTATGAGATCTGAAGACGGCAACATCAGATGCTTACACAAGTTGAAATCGTTCAAAAAAGTGAGGAAAATTCTGCTTTTTCATAGAAATTACTTATGCTAAAATGGTTCCATACGGCAGAAGTGCTCGGGTATATTGGGGATGCACTTTACTGTAGATTCTGAGATGAGATGAAGGAGTACGGAAGATGAAGATCGGCTGTGTAAAAGAGATTAAGAATAATGAATTTCGTGTAGGTCTGACACCGGATAATGTAAAGGCATATGTGGCGGCTGGCCATCACGTGTATATGGAACGTGGCGCGGGTGTGGACTCGGGTTTTACAGATAACGAATATGTGGAGGCGGGTGCTTCCATTATCGACAATGCGAAAGATATCTGGGATCTTGTTGACATGATGGTGAAGGTGAAAGAACCGCTTCCGGAAGAATATCCACTCTTCCATGAAGGCTTGATCCTGTACACATATCTCCATCTTGCTGCAGATAAGGAACAGGCAGATGCACTTCTGGCCGGTAAGGTGAAAGCAGTTGCTTATGAGACACTGCAGGAGAAGGATCGTTCGCTTCCGTGTCTCGCGCCGATGTCCCAGATTGCAGGTCGTCTTTCCATTCAGGAAGGTGCGAAGTATCTGGAGAAGAAGTTCGGCGGTGAGGGTATCCTCCTTGCTGGTGTTCCGGGTACGCCGAAGGCTAATGTTGTCATCCTCGGTGGTGGTACAGTAGGTATGAACGCTTGTAAGATTGCTGTAGGTATGGGCGCAAATGTTACCATCCTCGATGTAAACCTGAAGCGTCTGGAAGAATTGGATAACATGTTCGGTGCACACATTCAGACACTCGTCAGCAACGATTCCAACGTTGAGCGTGCCTGCAAAGATGCAGACTTGGTCATCGGTTCTGTATTGATTCCAGGTGGTTCCACACCGAAGCTCTTCAAGAAGAAGTATCTGCCGGAGATGAAGAACGGTGCCGTTTTCGTTGACGTTGCGATCGACCAGGGCGGTTGCGGTGAATCTTCTCATGTTACCACTCACGACGATCCGGTATTCATCGAAGAAGGCGTCGTTCACTACTGCGTAGGTAATATGCCGGGTGCTGTACCGAGAACCAGTACGATTGCGCTGACCAATGCAACCTTGAAGTATGGTCTTCAGATTGCGGCCAGCGGCCTCGAGGAAGCTTGCAAGAAGAACGACGTGATCGTCAGTGGTGTCAACTGCTATGACGGTAAGATCACGAACCAAAATGTAGCATCCGCACTCGGATATGAATATGTTGCACTGGATTCTTTGATGTAAGAAATGACCACTTCGAAAGAATGAATGGTCTAGTGCAAACACCAGTTTTTGACTGGTCAGTGTGATGAATATAAGAGAGCTGTCTCAGAAGTGAATGGTCCTACTTGATCGTAGCGCCTCACTGAAAGACAGCTCTTTCTGTGTCCAAGATGTGGTGATGTGTTAAAATGATGAAAGATACGGGGAAGAGGAGATTCAGCGATGCACTATAGTAAGGAAGGCAAGTATTTCCGTGAGACGGATGTCCGACCGAATATGCATGATTTTAACGCCTACTTGCGGGAGAAGGGACGTAGGGAGTTCCAAGAATCTCCGCGTTCGGCCAGAAACATCATTACGCTTATTCTGATTCTGGCTACGATCCTGAGTGTCGTCTTGTTAGTTGTTTCTGCATGCACCAAGAATCTTTCCAACGCGTGTCATATACTTCTCATAATCTGCGCGCTGATCAGCCTGATCGTCTTTGTAAACAGTAAGCGTAAGGACCCGGAAGCGCCGAAAATCAATCTTCCACAGATCATTTCCGGAATTTGCTTCCTGCTCGCAGTGGGCAGCGAAGTGTGCTATTTACTTTACCGGTTGGACTATATCAAGAACCCTGCCGGCAAGGTGCTGGCCCTCGTAAGTGTTCTACTAGGGATTGCCGGCGTCGTGACGATCGTGGCGACGTGTGTTCGATTCTTCTATTTGCGAAAACATTGTACGGTGGCACTTCAGGCGACTTGCATCGGCTTTGACGACGTTATCCGTACGGTTGGTTCAGAGAATAGCCAGACCTCCTATCTGGAGACATGTCCGGTCTATGCGTTTACCTATGGCGGCCACACGTACACGGTGTATGATGGCTACTACGAAGAAGACGAAGTCGATCTTCCTCGAATCGGCGATGGTGCCGAGGTGAAGGTAAACCCAGAGAATCCGAATCAGTGCATCGTTAATGGCCGAAATACCCTAAGACTGGGCGTGTTGATTGCCGGTGTCTGTATCATTGCGGCGGGGTTGATCCTCTATGCCGTATCCATGGCCGTAAAGAAGGACATGGATACGGGAGAAGGAACTGGAAAAAACACTCGAAGAGAGATCAACGATGCGTTGATTATTTCAACCTACGGCCTTCCTACGGATGAGGTGCCGGAGTATCTTGTCTTTGAACGAGTCGTGATCGCAGTGGACGGGAACAAGTATTACTTCGAGGAAGTGCCCGGTCTTCCGTCAACCATCAGTTCTTCCAGTAAGTATGAAGTGAACGAGCGGGTGTACTGGGTGGACGTGTCGGGAGAGAAAGACATGATCTGCGATATGGATGATTACTACTATTCCGGTGACAAGACTCCGGAGAATTCTTCTCGCTACAGCAAGGATGGTAAGTGTTATATTACGGATCGATATGTCAAGGAAAGATACGATAGCGATACCTATTACTGGATGAAGTTGGAAGATGGTCAGGTGGACCTACTTGATACACAGATGTATATCTACAAAGAATAAATGAGGAGATAAGTAAGATACTCATGGAGAAATTCCTCGTTACAGGAATGAGTTGCGCGGCTTGCGTGGCGCGTGTGGAGAAAGCAGTCGGTCAGGTGCCGGGTGTGGAATCTGTGTCGGTCAGCTTACTTACCAACTCCATGGCCGTGACGGGTGATTTTGCCACGGAAAAAGTTGTGCAGGCCGTGGAAAAAGCGGGATACGGTGCGAAACCGTTGTCTCGTTCGGGTTCGAAGAGACTGGCTGAACAGGAGTCGTCCCTTCTGGCTGACCGGGAGACGCCGAAACTTATTCGCCGCCTAGTACTGTCCGCGAT
>JAGHVD010000064.1 GCA_018064475.1 Candidatus Scatonaster coprocaballi | reverse complement strand
CTAAAGAGCAGATGGTAGCCGTCTTCTCTTCGTCCATTCATGCGAAGGAACAGATTCACTTTGGCTGGTGCCTGTCGGACAATGTTCATAGATGCCTCTTTTCTAATACAAAAGAAGCCGCTCTGCCCGCTTCGTGTTGCGGTGCATATACGCGGCTTCTCATTATTCTTCAATCAACTTGCAGATACTCAGCTGGCCTGTGTCTCTGCAACGGTAGCAATACGGACGGTCTTCGTCAGTACATCGATATAGCTGTAGGAGACAGTCTCTTGCGTGGAGGAAGTATGCTTCCGATCACACTTTACTGTGAACATGTTCGGATAGCAGTGATCCAGAATACCTTCGTGAACAATGATTCTCTTTCTTCCGCCATTAGAAGTGAGTCGCACGGTTCGGCCAATATAAGATTCTAGATTCTTCTTGCAAGCTTCTACATCTGACTTAATAATCATTGTCGGTACCTCCATCTAAGTTATAGAAAACCCCTACTGTTACGAAATTATAACAACATTCCCTAGTTATGTCAATCAAAAACACAATTTATTGTGGCAATATGCATAAAAAGCACCTAAATGTAGTGTTCCTTCCATTCACCGGCTTCCGTTCATTCTCCTGGTTTTTGTAATGAAATTGTTATTTTCAGTTGGCATAGACAGGGGTAAAGCATATAATGGTATCCGTATCGAGAAGGATATAAGTTACTTAATTAGAATAAGAAACGAGGGACGATTATGCTGAGTGATATTGAGATTGCACGTAACGCCAACATGCTGCCGATTGAAGAGATTGCTGCCAAACTGGATATTCCGAGAGAAGATCTGGAATTCTATGGAAAGTATAAAGCGAAACTTCCGCTTCGTCTTCTGGAAGAGCGTAAGGACAAGAAAGACGGCAAGCTGGTCTTGGTTACCGCTATGAATCCGACACCGGCCGGCGAAGGTAAGACCACCGTTAGCATTGGTCTGGCGCAGGCACTCAATAAGATCGATCAGCGCGCCATGCTGGCACTTCGTGAACCTTCCCTGGGTCCGGTCTTCGGCATCAAGGGTGGTGCTGCAGGTGGCGGATATTCTCAAGTCGTTCCTATGGATGATATTAATCTTCATTTTACCGGTGATCTTCATGCCATCACTTCGGCGAACAACCTGTTGGCTGCAATGATCGATAATCACCTCTATCAGGGAAATGAACTGAATCTGGACAAGTCCCGTATCCTCTGGAAACGTTGTCTGGACATGAACGACCGTGCACTTCGTAGCCTGAACCTCGGCGTAGGCGGCGGTGTGAACGGCGTTCCGAGAAACGAAGTATTCTCCATCACTGCAGCCAGTGAGATCATGGCGATCCTCTGTCTGTCTGCGGACATGGAAGATCTGAAGAAGCGTCTTGCTAATATCGCCATTGCTTACGATATGGACGGCAATATTGTGCGGGCCAGTGCCCTGCATGCAGAAGGCGCAATGAGCGTACTGCTGAAGGATGCCATCTGCCCGAACCTCGTTCAGTCTCTCGAGCACACCCCGGCACTCATCCACGGTGGTCCTTTTGCCAATATCGCACATGGATGTAACAGCGTCATTGCCACAAAGATGGCACTCAAGCTTTCTGACATCGTGGTGACCGAAGCCGGATTCGGTGCGGACCTCGGCGCGGAGAAGTTCCTGGACATCAAGTGCCGTACCGCTGGGATCTGGCCGAATGCCGTTGTCATCGTTGCGACGGTTCGTTCGCTCAAGTATAACGCTGGTATTCCGAAGGAAAACCTCAACGAGCCGAACGCGGAAGCAGTGGCCAAGGGATTCCCGAACCTTGCGAAGCATATTGAGAATATCCTGAGTTATGGTATTCCTTGCGTAGTGGCCAGCAATCAGTTCCTGACCGACACGGAAGAAGAGTTGGAGACTCTGCGTCGTCTCTGCGAAGAGAAGGGCGCCAAGTTCGCACCGGCTCAGATTTTTGCCAAGGGCGGCGACGGCGGCATCGAGCTTGCAAATGCTGTACTTGAAGCGATCAATACCCCAAGCGATGGACCGCACTATATGTACGATCTGGATATGAGTGTCGAGCAGAAGATCGAAGCCGTTGCGAAGAACATCTACGGCGCTGCAAATGTTGAATTCCTGCCGGAAGCGAAGAAGAAGATTGAAGATTTCACGGCCGCAGGCTTCGGCAAAACACCGGTCTGCATCGCCAAGACGCAGTATTCTCTGTCCGATAACCTTAAGGTACTCGGCCGTCCGGAAGGCTTCACGTTGACTGTTCGTGACATCTGGCTGTCCGCCGGTGCCGGCTTCCTGGTTGCACTGACCGGCGCCATCGTCACCATGCCGGGTCTTCCGAAGCATCCGGCCGCCATGGATATCGATATCGACGCAAATGGTGTAATTGAAGGACTTTTCTGATTTCTATGAAGAACCCGAAAAGTAATTTCATAGGCGAAGCATGGCGTCTACGCCGTAGACGCATGATTATCCGAGGGATCATCGTGGGCGCGTTGATCCTTGTGGTTGCTTTTACCATTTTCTTCGTAAAGATCCTGAATATGAAAGACGAGATCGATTCCGAGTTCACCGGTACAACTACCCAAGTTTTCACTTCGGACGTCGTCACTTCCGAAGCGTCAACGCCCGTTGATTCTAGTGAAGAAACTTCTGAACCGATTGAGGAGACGACCGTTCCCTCAAGTGAGGAGACGACACTTCCGCCCACGACAGAATCTACTCAGTACACCTCTGAAGACGAGACTTCGGAGACGCCGGATGATTCATCCGTTGAGACAGATGAAGAAGGAAATGAGGTTACGACAACGACCACGATCTCCCTTCTTCCCGATCCGCTTGAACCCCGTGAGCCGGTACTTCTCCCCGATTCATATCCGCTTCAGACCGTCACCCATACGCAGCGCGACCAGTCGTATGCCAACCTGAAGCATGCCGTGAAGAAGTATATTGATGAGAAGACAGATGCTCGTATCGGCTTCTACTATGTCAATCTGAATACAAATGAAACCTTCGGCTACAACGATTCTGCCCCATTCGTCGTGGGTTCTTCCATCTACATGCCAATCGCAATGTTCTTCTACGATGATGTAAAGTCCGGCACCAAGTCTCCGGATACGATCGTAGAATTCAATACGGACTATGTGCAGGAGAATGCTTTCTCCGAATTGAACGAGATGCCGAATGGCAAGCAGTTCTACTTGGAGCAATTGTTGTTCCGTGCGCTACAAGATGGTGATGCAGTGGCCATGAGTATGTTGCTGGATCAACTGGGTGGTCAGGAGAATGTGATGACCCGTCTCAAGGGAATCACCTCCGGTATCGACTATTCAGCCGTTCAGAATTACGTAGATTTTCAGGGTTTGCAACAAAGTGGTATGCATCGTTCCTCTCCATACGATCTGGCCAAGTATGCCGAGCTGATCTACTGGCGCTACATGTCTTATCCAGAGACCTATCAGGGACTGATCGATGCATTATCTGCTAAGGATCCAAGCTACGGTCTGTGCCGTGCTTTCCCTTCCAATACCACCATTCTCCATCGTCCCGGCACGAATGCTGACTTCCACAGTCAGTCAGATGTAGCCATTATTCTATCTTCCGAGCCCGTGATCGTGAGTATCACCGTCGAGGCGGAAACACCGGAAGAAGCGCAGGAGATCCAGGCTGCGCTGGGGGCTTTGGTATATAATTTCATTAGCTACTGTCACGCTTGAGTTTTTTATGGTATAATTCTTCTCGTATTTTCGTCCCGGCTGGTCTACAGTTGGCGGTGGGTCTTGTGCGATGCGAGCCCGTGAACCTTGTCAGGTCCGGAAGGAAGCAGCAATAAGCGGTCACTTGCATGTGCCGCAAGGGTGCTTGCCCCAACTGTAGTCCAGCCGGGACGAATTCTATCTGATCCACCTTATGGAGCAAGGAGGCGCGTTATGGAACACATTGCGCTGTACAGGCAGTACCGCCCTATGAATTTCGACGATATCGTCGAACAGGAACATGCCGTAGCTGCGTTGCGTCAGTCCGTGATTTCCGGCAAGATCGGTCATGCTTATCTATTCTGCGGTACAAGAGGCACCGGTAAGACTTCCATTGCCAAAGTATTCTCACGTGCCATCAACTGTCTCCACCCGGTCAACGGTAATCCCTGTAACGAATGCGAGATCTGTAAAGGCGTAATTGACGGCAATCTTCTGGATGTCATCGAGATGGATGCCGCGAGTAATAACAGCGTCGATAATATCCGTCGTATCTGCGATGAAGTCGTCTTCATGCCGGCCAAGGCGAAATATAAGGTCTACATCATCGACGAAGTCCATATGCTCTCGACCGGTGCTTTTAACGCATTATTAAAGACGTTGGAAGAACCACCGGCCCATGCTGTGTTCCTGCTTGCGACGACTGAGCCGCACCGCATTCCGGCAACTATCCTTTCTCGTTGCCAGCGCTACGATTTCCGTCGAATCACAAACGAAAGTATCGTCAATCGACTGGCATTCATTGCCCAGAAACAGAATATTTCTATTGAGAAGGACGCGTTAGCTGCCATAGCCACCATCGGCGACGGTGCGCTTCGTGACTCCGTCTCATTACTCGATCAGGTCAGCACCACTTCCGGTGGACAGACCATCACCCGCGATGACATTCTGCGCATCACTGGTATTGTGGATGAGTCTTTCTTACTGAAGTTCGCTTCCGCTTTGCTGGAAGGACGCGCTGCAGATCTACTCCCCTTGTGTCGTGAACTGACCATGGATGGTCGTGATCTGATTCGTTTTACCTTGGATCTTGCCCAATACTTCCGTAGTATTCTGGTCACGCAGGTCTCCTCTGCCCCCCAGACTTTGATAGAATCTACCTCTGAAGCCATCGCGAATATGCGTGCTTTGGGTCAACGTACGGATACTTCCGTCATCCTCTTCTTCATCTCCAGACTTTCTGATCTGGTAAATGAACTGAAGTGGTCACCTTCTGCACGTACTTCTTTCGAGATCATGATGTTGCGACTGGCCTCCCGTGGAAATAAGATCATTCCGGCCGTCGTGCCACCGGTCGCTCCGACCTCTTCGGCACCTTCTGCGCCTGCTGTCCCTGTTGCGCCAGTCTCGCCAACCGTCGCTGAAACACCGGTTGTGCCCGCCAAGGCAAAAGCACCGGAAGTAAGTGCACCCGTTCCCACACCAGCGCCGGTCGTTCAGAAAGAAGAACCGAAGCAAGCACCTGAAGCATCCATACCATCGGACGAAGTACCACTTCCGCCACCGATGCCTGAAGACTTCATGACACCGCCTCCGGCACCCGATATGGACTTTATGGCTCCGCCCCCACCTCCACCAGAGGTTGAGGTTCCGGGATCAGTCGTTCCACCTATGCCGCCGGAGATCCCAACAGTCCCAGAGATTCCGACCGTGCCGGATATTCCGCAAGTTCCGGAAATCCCTTCCGCAGAAGAATTGTCTCGCACCAAGCCGGAACATCCGAATCTGCAGAAGGCATTTACTACCGAGCATGTCAACGAAGGTCATCACACTAATCTTGTCATGGCCGCACGTGAACCGGATGTTCGTACCCCTCAGATCCCGAAGGATCTGTTGATGTCGAACGATGCACAGGGCGCGCCCTCTGCGCCCGCGCCGCTTTCCAATCTCCAGCAAGTCATCCGACATGGAAGTGGAGATGCCTGTGAAGCCGCGCGGAAAGATTTCATGGAATACCTGAAGGTAGAGCATACTTTCGAGTATATTTATATGAGCGACTGTCGGCTTGTCTGGCACGATCGTACTGTCTGCTGCGTCATGCCGGATAGTTTTGCGGCCTCGATTGAAGAGATTCGAAGTAATAGCATAATTCTTGCTAACCTTCTGAAGATCTGTCAGAAGTATGAGCCGTCACTCATTCACGTTCAGGTTTCTACGAAGAAAGAGTATGAAGCCTCCGGTGTAGTAGAGGTTGCTGAGCAAGGGGCTTCTTCCTCTTCCCGTCCGGATTGGGTCAAAGCAGTTGAGAAAGTCTCAGAAGAGAACGGAATTACCTTGACACGTGTCAAGGATCTGTAATTTAAGTATAATAGGTAAGACGAATTGTAAGGAGGAATACAATTATGGCAAAAGGTTTTAAAGGTGGTTTCGGCATGGGCGGCAACATGGGTGCGCTGATGCAGCAGGCCCAGAAGATGCAGCGCGATATTGAAACTGCGAAAGCAGAAATCGATGCAATGGAGATCGATGCGACAGCCGGTGGCGGAGTCGTGAAGATCGTTATTTCCGGTACACACGTGATTAAGTCTCTGACGATCGATCCTTCTGCAGTCGATCCGGATGATGTCGAGATGCTACAGGATATGATCATTGCTGCATACAACGAAGCAGCTAGAAAATTGGAAGAAGCATCTGCTGAGAAGATGGCCAAGGCAACCAACGGCGCAAAGCTTCCTTTCTAATCGAAGGAGTCACGTCTCATGTCTAGGTACTCTCCCAGCGTAGCCAAACTCATTAGTGAATTAGGAAAACTTCCGGGTGTCGGGCATAAGTCTGCGCAACGTCTGGCTTTCCATATTCTTGCCATGCCGGAAGAAGAAGTGAAGACACTGGCCGATGCGTTGATGACGGCCCGTACTTCTACCAAACTGTGCGCGATCTGTCAGAATTTTACGGACCAGGATCCGTGTCCGATCTGTTCCGATCCGAAACGTGACCACTCTACGATCTGTGTCGTAGAGAATCCCCGTGATGTCGCGACAATGGAGCGTATGCGAGACTACAATGGTCTTTATCATGTTCTGCATGGTGTGTATTCTCCGCTTAATAATGTCGGACTCGACGAGATTAAGATCCGTGAACTGATCACCCGGCTTCAGACCAGTACCGAGACGAAAGAAGTCATTATCGCAACGAATCAGACGGCCGAGGGCGAAGCAACGGCCATGTATCTGGCACGACTCATCAAGCCGGCCGGTATCAAGGTCACCCGTATTGCATCCGGTCTCCCAATGGGATCTGACTTGGAGTATGCAGATGACGTCACGCTTTCGAAAGCCATGCAGGCACGTCACGAGTTCTGATTTCTGATTATGAATGAGGCAAAAATAAAGCCGTCACATTGAATGTGGCGGCTTTTCACATATACACAGGGTGGAAATTACTCTTCGTTGGGGCTAAAGATGGTCTCACCCGGCATAACCATTCCAAGAGATTCTCTGGCGATCTCTTCTACATACTCATAGTCATCTGAATTGGATATACGGCTACGCTCCAGCACGTCCGCATATTCGGCACTTGCCTGGGCCGCCTCGATATCAAGTTCCCGTGAACGCTTCTCTACACGCTCGCGCATCTGTGATTCTTTGTCCAGTCGTACGGCTACAAGCGCGATGACCATGACAAACAATACGAAGAGGCAGACACGCCCAACAGAAGATTTGATTCGTTTCGGTTTCATAATGTCCTTCCATCAGATTTCAGAATTCTATAGTCTTACTATATCCTAACTGTTCGTCTGATGTACTGATATGGCACGATTTGTAATCGAACTGTAAGCAATCGAAATTATTCGACTTCCTTCCCTTCCAGAAGCTCATACATCTCCGATGCTTCTTCTTTGCGGACCGTCTCCTTGATCATCAATACTCGGAAAGCCGTCACACCATTACCGAATTGAATCTTCACAATATCGCCGACTTTAACTTCTGCACCGGGCTTCACAACTTTGTCATTGATCAGAACACGTCCGGCCGAGCAGACCTCATTGGCCACAGTCCTGCGCTTCACGACACGGGAAACCTTCAGATATTTATCAATACGCATATGCTCTCTCCTTGTTAGCCGATCAGACGGATCATGAAACGGTCGAACGGCACTTTGTCCGAGAACTGGTCACTAAAGAAGGTTGTCTGATGGAATTGAGCGAATTCGCGAGTATTCTTCGACAACCATAGCGGAAAGGGGATCTCCATCTCACGGCAAAGCAACACTAATGCCTCGTCGAGTTCTTTTACAAAAGAAACTCCGGCGTGATCATGGGTGACCGTGTGAATCTGTACGGCCACATTCATCTTAAATGTCTTGCCTTCTAACCGCATCTTGACCTCTCCTCAATCCTGTTCTGTTCTCATTCTTGTGACCCATTATACTATTCCTGCGCATTTCGTGGTATTCTGTACTTGGAGAAAGTTTTGAATATTTGAGGGAACGGGCATTTCATGAGACATGTATTCGATCCAAACGCGAAACGCGACATACCGTCACGCACCTTGGATAAGCGCTATCCGATTACTTATTCAAATCCGCGCAAGGTGCCGATTCAACTGATCCTGAAGGGGAACAGCGTCCGTATTCGTGTGTTTGTCCGCTACTCTTCCAAGATGTTCCGATACTATCCAGGCACGAACATCACCTTCGCAGATATTGCCGAAGCTGGCATTCGTCGTAACTGGTCTGGAAAATATCCGATGACATGGCTAGAAGATGACGGATATGAGATGGCACGTGCGCATGCAAGTTATCGCGTCTTGTCGCAGGACAACAATCCTTCGGACGAACAGATGCGACCGGATCCTTCCTCCGCCCGTGTTACGCTGGAATTCATCCGTTATCAGACACCACAAGCCGTCAACGAATACCCGAAGCAACGCTTCGTCCGTGTCAAGTTGGCCTATTCCGAGAATACTGCAGGTAACGTCACCAGTCCATTCTGGCGCTGGGGTTGGGGATTCTTGAAATCCGCCCAACCGGAAGCCTTCACCCTCAACTGGTCGCGCACTCATCCAGGCGTTGCAACTATTCGTCAGAGTGAAGACCGACACACCTTCCAGCAGGAATGTGCACATGAATTTGGTCATTTACTGGGACTCGGCGATGCCTACGGTGCGAATTACCGTTTCTATTTCGAGGCACCTGGCACGACGGACTTCATGATGAATCAGAACCGCAAGGTCAATCCGCAGGAACTTGAGATGGTATTGACTGCACACTACTACAACCGAATGCAGTTCTTCCCGAAGCAATTCCACTTGGGAACGATTTTCCGCGGAATCAAACGTCACTATAAGGTGAACCATCCTCCAAAGTCAAAGAAAAAATGAACACTTTGTTAAAATTAACATTTTTGTCTTCTTCAAAGCTCTTTGAGGTTGTCTGAAGATTCGTTTCGTTGTATGATAGTCACATAAGCATCCCGAAACAGTAAGTGAAAGATGTGAATCCTATACAAAGAATGGCTTCGGTCATAAGGAGGTTCATATGAAAAAGTGTCCAGATTGTGGTATGACGATTGCGAATCAGGCGATTCGTTGTCCGAAATGTAAGTATGACTTTACAGATGGTCAGGGTAACGTAGCAGGTGTACCGACCACTTCTTCTAATGGTGGCGCTGATGTCAAAGGCCGTTCCGCATCCGTTGGATCAATCATGCCGATGATCAACGTTACGAAAGATAACGTTGACGAACTCTACAATGATTTGAAATCTAAGATCATCAAGAGAAAGACGGAATTCGACCATTTCATCGACTTCCTCGAGAATCGTACTTCTTGGCTGACTGCTCCGGCAGAGCTTGAAGGTTCCCTCGCTTTTGAGAAGGGTCTTCTTATTCACTCCGTTGGTGTTGCGAAGCAGCTCCTTCGTATCAAGGATACATTGATGCCGCAGCTGGATGATGAGTCTGCAATCATCATTGCATTGTTCCACGATGTTGGTAAGGTTGGCGTAGAGGGTAAGCCTCTGTTCCTCCTCGAGGAGAAGACAACCACTTCTACTTTGGGACTTTCCTTCGGTGGTCGTTCCCTGTCGGTTGCACCGACTTACACGATCAACCCGAAGCTCGTTCATATGAGCGTTGGCGTAAGAAGCCTCTTCCTGGTTTCCCAGTACATGCTCCTCTCTGATGACGAAGCTCAGGCGATTAGTTATCAGGATGATATCAAGCTCGTAGAAGGCAAAGAGAATCCGTTCACCATGATCCTGCATACTGCAAATACATGGCAGACGAAGATCTACGAGAATGAGGAAGTTGTAAAGCAGTATAGTTTCGCATCTTCCGTAGCAAATGATTGACACTTAATTACTTCAGTTTCTTTTTCCTTTCTTTTTTCACCCCGGTGTTTCTCCTTTCTCACCGGGGTGTTTTTTATGCCGAACCGCCAAGCGTTGGTATCTTGTTCTCGTTCTGTGGCAAAAGATAAGGGGCTGTTTCCTATTCGAAACAGCCCCTTGTGTCAATCTTCTATTCTTCTTTCTATGCAATCAGTCTGTCGTCCAAGCACCATCTTGTAAGGTTGCTTGAATCGTTCTGGAAGAGGGTTTCTCGTCTTTCTCACCAGTATTCACTGTAATCGTCAAATCCAGTGTCTGTTCACTATACTCGTTCACCTGAATCGTAATTCTTGAAGTGTTCTCGGAAACATTCTCGGACGAATCAATCGTAACATTCGTATTGGACCAGTTCTCTGAGAGGATGAACTGTACGGCCACTTTCTCATCTTCACTTAAGAAAGAGACACCGTCGAAAGAAATATCCCATTTTGACGAGTCACCGGGTGATGTAGAAGGAAACATGCCGGAAATCTGTTTCGCCACGAACTCAACATCATTGGCTCGGACTTCGTTCACCTCAATATCCGTCACACCGGAAAATTGCGCCGGATACGTCTCCAACATATAACCATCATATTGGACGGTCACGCACATACCGGGTTTCAGCGCGGATGCCGTTCCCTTGGTACCATCCTTTGTAATGACCGGAAGACCTGCCGCATTAAATGTATAGAGGGAATGATTCTCATTCTGATTCGAGATCGCATAACAGATCTGGTTACGCTTATAGACGATCTCCACTTCAAAGCTTTCTGTATGTTGAGTAGCCTTGGACGGATCCAGACGGCTACATGCCGCGGTCTGGGCCAATAAAGCGATTCCACACATCAAACTAAGCCATTTACTCGTTCTCACCAAAACCGCTCCTTCCTGCCCATTTAGATACATTTTACACTCTTTCCAAAGTATAGCCTAGACTTATTTCGAAAATATGAATGTCGTGTATATAATCGTTGAAACGAGTGTCGCTTGTTTGACTTATTTCCACTTTCATGGCACAATTCGTATATAGATTTGCGGGTATAGTTCATCGGTAGAACGTCAGCTTCCCAAGCTGAACAGGAGGGTTCGATTCCCTTTATCCGCTCCATCTTATACCAAAGCAGGAAGGACCATGAATATCATGGTCCTTCCTGCTTTTTGCTCACGAATCAGAATCAGGTGGATCCCTTCTTCTTCATTATTGCGCCTTCTTCGACGCGGCCTTGTTCTTCTCTTTCAACGTAATGATCTTATCGATGGAAGCGAGCACGCCCGGCAGCACGAAGATGATCAGCAATGTCGAACAGAATGCACCTTCTGCAATGGTTTCACAGATCTTTGCACTTGCAGCGCTGGTAAAGAGCGCTACGATCAAGGTGCAAGAGCACAAGATCAACGAGGAAGTAACGATCGTATGAATGGAGCGGTTATACGCTTGGATCATCGCTTCCTTGATGTCTACCTTCTTTCTGTGCTCAAGGTAGTACGTGGTATATACGATAGCATAGTCGATCGTCGCACCCATCAATACAGCCTGCACGACAAGAAGCGATATGAAGTACACTCTCGTTCCCAGAAGAGAAAGGATACCCATCGTGGTGAATACGGAACACTGTATGGTCAATACCAGTGCGACCGGAACGATGTTCGAACTAAATGTCAGTGCCACGACGATAAAGATAAAGGCCATCGTGAGAATTGTAATCAGATTGAGTTCGTCATCGAAGTCTTCATCGATCTCAATTGCCATCGGGGAATTACCAATGATATAGCTATCCGTATCCTTCAGAGATTCTTTGAGTTGAGAGACGAAAGTTGTAACATCTTCGCCCTCCGAAGACATGTTCGAAGTGATGATCATGCGGGAGTAATTCTGACCAACCAGAAGTCTCTTGGCGCCCAAGATCATTTCTCCGGCCGCGGCCACCTCGGCTCTTCTCTCATCTTGGATCAAGCTGTCAAATCTCGAATCCTGTAGTACGTCCTGATTCAAATACGTAACCAAGCCTTCGATCGTCATCGTCCAGTTCTCATCGTACTCATAACAACTTCCATAGAAGAGGTAGACGATCTCAATCATGGAAGGATCCACGTCCTGGGTCAGCTTGGCAAGAAGATCCATCAATTCTTGGCTGGACAACTTCGTATCATTCTGCACATCATTCATGATCTCCTGAAGGCCCATAAGTCTTGTCTTACTTGCGTCGTCGAACATAGAACTGTATTCAGGCTGTTGGATGACCACATTACACAGGAAGTCGACGATGGTCTTGATGGAAATCTGATCGGCCCCCGTCTCACTTGTAGCATTGCCGCTCAAAGTATTATATTGAGCAATCAACGCACTGATCTGCATCTCCTCCATGCCCGTTATCGCTGCGATCTCTTGAGCACTTCTTGGCTGATTGATGAAGTCTTTGTTGGCAAAAACACTCAGTGCAGTTACCTGTTCTTTCGTCTTCGCATCGATTGGATATGTCGGATTCTGGTACACCACATCCTGAATGAACTGGAAGAGAGAGGCGATATCGATCGTATTCGTCTCGTTGGTATGGCACTTATAGTAGATGATTCTTAGCAAGTAATCTTCAATCTCTGTATTCGCACCCAGCATCTTGAACTGGCCGTTCATCTCGTTATATTTCAGTTCTCGATCGATCGTATTTCCATAGCACATGACGGACGTTAATTCTTGATTGCTCGCCAGTTCGCCGGAAATCGCCTTGATCTTGTCCTCATCCTGATTGTTATAAACCACGGCGATTTCATTTTCCTTGGTAAAAACACGGAAAACCTCATCGCCGGAAGTTTCTAGAAAACCGATATTCAAGCTACCCTTGAGGAAGAAACTTGCGACGAAAATGATCACGAACAGTGGCAGCAAGACAAATCTGAAGCGGTAGCTGAATCTTGCCAGTTTATCCATCTTTACGGTCGGGACCTTCTTACGGGTCTTATCGATTGCTTTATGGAAAATCAGAATGAGTCCCGGCAGAACAAAGAATGTGGCAATCAAGCTGCAAAGCACACCCTTCGCAAGAACCAGGCCCAGATCTCTACCAATCGTGAAGCTCATGAAGATGAGGGCCAGCAGCCCTACCACAGTGGTGATGCTACTACTGGTGATGGATGTAACCGCACTATATAGTGCATCTTTCATGGCCTTGGTGATATCCTTCTCCTTCTCACGTGCCTGATTAAAGCGGTTCATGAGCATGATCGAATAGTCCATCGAGAGGGCAAGTTGCAAGATTGCACTAATGGAATCCGTGATATTGGATACGCTACTGAACATGATGTTGGTACCCTTATTTATGAGTACAGCAATCAAGATGGTAAACAGGAAGAGGAAGACTTCCACGACTGAATTACACATGATGATCAGGATGACAGTTCCGAAGGCAACCGCTGCAACGAGAACATATTTCGGTAATACTTCCTTATTTCGTTCCGAGACATCTCCACTGGTTTTCGGCTTGTAATCCTTATATTTCTTCGTGATCTCCTGATACGCGGAACTGGCCGTGTCACTGTCGGCGTCACCGTTCACAGTTACCTTATATAATGTATGGTTCTCAATGTTATACTTCTCACTCGCGTCATAATCGACGGACTTGACGTCCGGAATGTTACGGATCTCTTCAGGAATAGTGCTTCGCTCTTCATCCTTTAAGTCGTCAAACATCATGTAGAATGACGATTCGTCAGAAGGAAACTCTTTCTCCATGATCTCCAATCCCTTATTTACATCGGAAGATTCCGGCAAATAATGAGAGATGTCGTAATTAATATTCACCTTACTGGATAAGAATACACATACGACCGCAGACAGAATAAACAACGCTAACATGACATACTTCTTGTCGATTACAAAGTTGACTACTTTTCTCATATCAGTCCCTCCAAACATTTTGAAGTATACCTTCTTCTTTTTAAATGGAAACAACACTTTCGTGAACTATGTTAAAATTTAGACAATGTTGATGTTTTTGTATAAAATATAGTAAAAATAGAAGGAAGGGCGGGCGAATCATGAAGCTGAAAGGAATCAACAACAGTTCGAAGAAAACGATCCACGCGATCAAGCATGCTTTTGCCGAATTATTGGAGGAGAAGGGTGCGATCAACAACATCACCGTCACGGAACTGGTCAAGCGCGCGGACCTCACAAGAGGTGCGTTCTATTCTCATTATGACAGCATCTACGACGTCGCCCAGGAAATTGAGAGCGACCTTCAGGAGATTGCATTCTCCAATATCAAGAAGGTATCCTCCATGAACGATATGTATGATTTCATCGACTTAATGTTCAATTATCTGAAAGACAACGAGGAACTCTACCGCAAGCTGATGCAGTCCAACGACCCCATCATGTTTATCAACCGATTGAGCAAGAAGTTCTCCCATGTGTTCTCCGAGATTATCGCAGCCAAGAATGAGGAACAGGAGATCAACATTCACTTCTATATCAGCGGCACGTTCTCCCTACTCGTCAAGTACTATAGAAATGAAATTTCTTACTCGCTGGATACGATTCGGGACTATCTGAAAGAGTTGATCACGATACTCTTTCTGTAATCTCGTCGTTTCTCTATTTTTCCTTGGCAAAAACACTTGCATACGCATCTTTCTTCTTGACTTTTTTCGTCGTAGATGGCAAACTGTATTTCGTGCTTGAACGCATATACCAATTGCCTTTATAGCTCAGTAGGTAGAGCGCATCCATGGTAAGGATGAGGTCACCAGTTCGATCCTGGTTAAAGGCTCCAGAGCATGAAGAAGTCTTGATTTCTCAGGACTTCTTTTTTTAGTTCTTTTCACATATAATAACTAAAGCTGGAGGCGATAAGATGTTCTTATACATATGTATTCTGATAGTAGGTTTTGCTGCATTGGTCAAGGGTGCTGATGTTTTCGTAGATGGAAGTGCTTCACTCGCTCGTCTTTGTAAGGTTTCCGGATTGATCATCGGACTGACGATCGTGGCGATGGGTACCAGTGCACCGGAACTCGCAGTGAGTACGACCGCCGCCATTCAAGGCTCCAATGAGATTGCATTAAGTAACGTCATCGGCTCCAACGTATTCAACCTGCTGGTCGTACTGGGTATCTGTGCCCTCATCAAGCCGATCCCGACAAGTAGCGACATCGTGAAGCGCGATTTTCCTTTCTCGTTAGGTATCACCGTTCTCGCCTTCTTCCTGGGCGGTGGATGGTATCTCTTCTCCTCCGGTAATCCACTTACTGTCAAGGCCGCGGAGGAAGCCGCTGTTTTCCCAAGATTCGGCGGAATCATTCTACTTGTCGTCTTCTGTATCTACATCTTCCTTCTGATTTTCGATGCGAAGAAACATCCTACCGAAGAAGAAGAAACGAAGCAGATCAAATTAAGTAAGTGTATCTTATTTATCATCATCGGACTGGCGATGGTTGTCGCAGGCGGACAGGCTGTCGTATATAGTTCCAGAAATATCGCAAGAGAAGCCGGCATGTCTGAGACGCTCATCGGACTTACCGTGGTGGCCCTTGGCACTTCCCTTCCTGAACTCGTTACGTCCATTGTTGCGTCGAGGAAAGGCGAGACCGAGATGGCCGTCGGCAATGTCATTGGTTCGAATATCTTTAATATTCTCCTCATTCTGGGTGTCTCCACATCGATTCACCCGATTGGTGTGAATTACGCTTCGCTTCAGGATTTTGTCATTCTATTCTTCGTAAGCCTCATCGCCTTCCTCTTTGTCGTACAGAAGAAGAAGCTTACCCGCTGGGAAGGTCTTGTGATGTTATTGCTCTACTCGGCACATATGACGCTGGCCATTATGCGTTGATCGATCCGTAAGGAGGGCCAAGATTATGGAGTCATTCGAATCTCGTTTACAACATTTCCAGCAGATCCTTGACGATGCAAAGTCTGTCGTCTTCTTCGGTGGTGCCGGTGTCTCGACCGATAGTGGCATCCCGGATTTCCGTAGTAAAGACGGTCTTTATAACCAACACGACGTCCAGTTCGATCAATATCCTCCGGAGTACCTCCTGAGCCATAGTTGTCTCTACGATCAGCCGAAGGTCTTCTTCGAATACTACCGTCAGAAGATGGACTGTCGAGAGATCGAACCCAATATCACGCATAAGAAACTGGCCGAGATGGAAGCTTCGGGAAAATTGTCCTGTGTCATTACCCAGAACATCGATGGTCTCCACCAGAAAGCCGGTAGCAAGAAAGTCTATGAAGTGCATGGCACGACGCAGCGCGTATACTGTGATCGTTGTCGGAAAGAATATCCCTATGATATTCTCTTCACTTCTCCTGAAGCCATTCCCCACTGCAAGTGCGGCGGTATGCTCCGTCCGGATGTGACCCTCTATGAGGAGAGTCTTCCGGAAGAAGCCTGGGAGAACGCGATCCTCGCGATTGCCAAGGCAGATGTATTCATCATCGGCGGTACATCGCTTCGCGTCTATCCGGCCAATACGTTGACGCGTTACTTCCGTGGGCCACACCTGATCATCATTAATCGAGATTCAACTGACCAGGATCACGACGCGGAGATCGTCTTCCACGAAGGACTTGGCGAGATCTTCTCCCAGATCAAGTGATCCCTACTTAAAGAAGAGATATGTCTATGAATCAAGGTAATCCACAACCCGTCAAGAAGAGTCACTTCGTTCGGAATATTCTGATCCTTCTTCTTTGTAGTGCATTGGCACTCTCTGCGTTGACCGCATCACTTTTCTTTCTCGATCAGAAAGGGAAACTGGAACCATACAAATATCGCAGTCAACATTCCACAGAAGATTCCAAAGGTAAGTACTATCGAATCGCATCTGAACCTTCTACACCGACGACTTCGGAAGAACCAACCACTTCTTCGATGATCCCCGAACAGACAAGCACGCCGACCGAGTCGACTGAAACGACCGAGTCGGAAATCGAAGGCGAGCTTTCCGGATATGTCATCATTCTGGATGCAGGACATGGTGGCCGGGATACCGGCGCCGTATACCCTTTCTCCAATCCTACCTACCACGAATGTGACTTCAATCTACATATCGCGGAACAAGTCGCAGCGGAACTATCTTCACGCGGCGCGGAAGTGTATATGCTCCGCACGGACGATTCGTGGATATCGCTCTACGCTCGTATCGCCATGACACACCTTATCTGCCTGGATATTGCTGAACGGGAAGGCAAACTCCCTTTCTCATCCGAACGAGCGGACGAGCTTCGGGTCATGTTGGAAGGAACTGTAGCCATCAATGAAGATGCTGTTGGACTCGGTGGAATGGGACCGATGGTAGGTTCCGGGGTCGGAGAAGATCTAGAAGACCTCTTCGAGATGGAATACCAACTGGATCAAGTGATTTTCCTGTCTATTCATCTGAATTCCAGTGAGCGACGCACGCTACATGGTACACAGCTCTACTATGTGACCGATGAGTCTGTCATCGAGAGCGAGCGCAACCAGATGCGCACCAATTCGGACTTCAAGCGTTCGGACTTCCCGATCCGTGAGGAGTATTACGGTCGTCATAACGAGGATAACGAACTGCTTGCCCATTGTATGTACGATAACATTGTCGGTAATCTGCCAGAACTACAGACGAACGCGAATCCGGTCAACGCGGATAACTACGCTGTGCTTCGCGAACATGGCCTGACCGGTGTCCTGATCGAGGTAGCTTATCTAAGCGACGATCGAGACCGTTCGCTACTGGAAGAAGAAGAAAATGTGGAACAAATTTCCGTCTCGATCGGCGATGGTGTGGTAATCTATTTCCATGAGAAGGATATCCCATAAGAAAATTGCATGAATTCAACAAAATATTCTTCGTTTTCACGCATATCTTCTCACTGGATAATAAGTGTTTTGTCATGTACAAATCTAATTAATAGTCTATACTGAATATACACGTAAAAGAGAGGAATGTTATGAATAACAATCAACCTAATCGGGTACCCCAACGAGGCGCATCCAAACCCAATCCAACCCGAACCTATTCCCAAACTAAGCGCCCAACCCGATCTAAATCCGAGATAGCCCGTCGAGTCTTTCTGGCGAAGTGTATTCTTGTAGCTGGTATGTTGCTCGTGCTTGGTGGCGTCGTGTTTCTTCTCTGTCGCTCGGGCATTTTCTCGAAAAAAACAGCTTCCCCAACGGAAGTTGTACTATCTTCTCTCACAAACGCGACCGTGGATCCTTCTGATACTACGGCACCCGCTGTGACCGAGACCACCCCTACGGAGACCACACTTCCTGATGACCTGACCGGTTACTATGTCATTCTGGATCCAGGCCATGGTGGTTATGACCGTGGTTGTGGCTATCCAATCAATAGTTCAGAAATCGAAGAAGAGACCGTTGTCCTGAAGATGGCTAATTTCATGGCTGAAGATCTTCGTTCCCGTGGTGCGACCGTCTACATGACTCGTGAGACAAACGATTATGTGTCGCTTTATAACCGAATTGCCCAGGCTCACTTGATCTGTCTGGATATCGCGGAGAAAGAGGGCACACTCCCCTTCTCTTCGGATCGTGCACAGGAGCTTCGCGGCAAACTTCAGAAGAGCGTTGATATCAACGATGACTCCTTAAGTTCCGGCGGTATGGGTATCATGGTCGGTTCCGGTGTCGGTCCTGATCTTCTGGATCTCTTTAAGATGGAACATGAGATGGATCACGTCATCTTCATCGCCCTTCACTTGAACGCAGACTACGACGATGCGGCACACCGTGGTTGTGAATCCTACTACGTTACCGACGATTCCATCATTGCTTATGAGAAGCGTCAGATGAACACCGCAGATTATCAGAGCCCAGACTTCCCGATTCGTGATGAGTATCACGGACGTGATAATGAACAGAATGCAAAACTCGCCCAGATGATGTATGATTATTTTGTTGGGGAGTTCCCGGATATGCGTTCACCGATGAATGTACCGGTAGACAGTAGCGGGTGGGCAGTCATTCGTGAGGTAGGTCTTTCAGGCGTGCTCTTTGAAGCAGGTTTCCTGTCTGATCCGACCGATCGTGCTTTCTTGGGCGATGACACCAAGCTTCAGCAGACAGCAGTCTCCCTCGGCGATGCGATCGAAGCATATTTCAAAGAGGTTTCCGGTTCCTGAGGCCTCTTGACCGAATAGGGGGATCCTGTATGAATATTGCAATCGTAACCGGTGCTTCTTCCGGTATGGGCGAAGAATTTGCAAGACAGCTCGTTTCCAATCAGTATGCGCTGCTAGGTGCACCTTTCGATGAGATTTGGCTGATTGCAAGATCTGAAGACAAACTTTCCAAAATCAAGACAGAAATCGGACCGGATAAGGTGCGTACCGTCCCACTGGATCTGACGGATCCTTCTTCTATTGAGCGATTTGCGGGCCTACTTTCCGAGACGAAGCCAACGATCCGCCTGCTCATCAACTCCGCGGGTATGGGAAAGAACGGTGTTTTTGCCGAGCAGAAGGTGACCGACACGCAACAGGCCATCTCACTGAACTGTTCTGCCCTCTCCACCGTTACGCAGATCTGTCTTCCTTACATGATTTCATATGGAGAATCCGTCGGGAAGAAACAAGGTCCAAGGATCATTAACATTGCCTCTTCGGCCGGATTCCTTCCGCAACCTGGATTTGCCATCTATGCTGCGACAAAATCCTTCGTCATTTCCTTCTCCCGAGCCCTGCACGCTGAGCTCAAGTCCAAGCATATCTCCGTCACCTGTGTGTGTCCCGGTCCTTGCGATACCAACTTCATCAAGGTCTCCAAGAACGACCCGGACGCTGCTTTTACCGGATTTAAAGCTAAATTTGTAACCTCTGTGGATAAGCTCATTCCCGCCTCACTTCGTGCGGCCGGCAAGTGTAAGAGTATGCTGGTCTTCGGATTCGGTCAGAAATGTCTGCACCTGGCTTCGAAGATCCTCCCGACGCGTTGGATCCTATTCTTTGAAAGTAAAATGCTATAACTGAATCCAGACGGTCTTCATGAGAAGATCGTCTTTTCTTTGCCCTTCGTCACTGCACTTCGGATGGCATCCATCACCTTCACCATCAGTACGCCAAGTAGAAAACCTATTACGTTCATCCAAAGGTCATCAATGTCACTCTCACCCGTGTGGAAGAGATACTGACATGCTTCAATGGTGCCGGAAAGCAGGACCGGAAGCAGGAACATCACCCATTTATGCTTTCTTCTCCGCCACCACAGACCAAGGTAGAATCCAAGTGGCGTGAAGATCAGAAGATTTCCGAAGAACTGAACGAATATCCCGTCCTGGAATCGTCCGGCCTTGATATGAGGCCAATATAAGGAAAAAGCACCGTGAAACGGGATCAGATTCAGGCTTCTTGCCTTCTCCGTCGGCGTCCGCTGGAAGATAAATAGTGCAAGCAGAAGAATGATATACAGGATCGAGAATACAATACTCGAGCACATGAATCCCTTACGGAAACTCCTGCGAATATGCGGTGCATTCCATTTATGCTTGGCAAAAAGGCGGATCAGCATCGTGATGGCCACGCCACTGCACCACATCAGAATAATGCGGAAACACCACTCATAGTCTGGTTTCTTGAGCAGTCTGTCCCACCCCAGTTCAGAATGGTCAATAATATACACCACTACATTACTGAGTAGTCCGCCTGCCTGGAGCAAAGAGCAGAGATAATGGCTCTTCGCCAGAAGGAACATAAAGAGCGTCAGAAGTCCGGATGTCAGAAGAAGAAATACCTCCTGGGCCGGTGAAAGGAAATGTTCACTCCATTCGATACAGAAAGGATGGATAGCAAGTCCAAGCACGAAGAATAGTGCTACCATCCACGGATGATTCTTCAGCCTAGTGCGATGGCACTTATTTCTTGTTGTCTGGTTCATTCGGATCTACGGATTCTGCTTTCTTTGTAGGATTAGTATTGGCGTTCGGCTTTGCGACAGGGCGATAACGGCCGGCAAATTCATTGTTCTTGCTGATGGTCTCATCATCAAAGCGGAAGCGTCTGGCTTCTACATTTTCTGACCAGATCTCACCTGGAATCACGCGCTTGAGCTTCTCAGGCAGATAGAACTTGTCGATGATCTGGTTCCATGTTCTCGGACGTTTGAAGAAGAGGAAAACACCACCTGCAATCACCAGGACCAGCAAGGCCAGAAGGATATATTTCACGACTGTCCAGAACGAGATTCCCTTCTTCTTTGCAGTCGTCGCAGCGACTGGCACCGGCGTCGGTGTTGAAGTTTCAGAAGGTGCAACCGTCTCCGATGGGACGGTGGTCGTCTCCGTTGTCGCAGAGGTTTCCGGAACTTCCGTCACGGCATTCTGAATGGTACCCGTGTACTCGGATAACGCCATTCCATAGTCGCCGAGCGGCACCTTGTGATCCAGTCCGACAAATTTTCCTTCGTCCTGCCAGAGCACTTCATTCACGAATGCGTACTTCTCTTCATCCCAAGTCGTAAAATCGTCGAGTACCAATCCACCGGTGTCCCCCGAGTTGGCATTGAAGCACCAGAACGTGAAATTCAGGTGCTGTTCACCGATCAACTGACGCAGATCTGTCATCCAGGTCAGATTCGGTTCGGTCATGAATCCGCCCCATTCACCAATCAGGATGGGGGCAATATTCTCTTCGTGAATATAAAGCCAGTTGTCATTCCAGCAGTCTTCTTTCAGCGATTCATAGGTGTATTCACCCTGGAACCACGGTTGTTGGAAGACAGCCGGACCATAGTCATGTGGCGAATAGACGATCTGACGATTTCGCTCTTCCGAACCGAAATCAATCGGATAATCCTTCACGCCACGTAAGTTGGCGCCCCACCAGTTGAAGTAGTAATCGTCGCTCTCCCCGCTGGAAAAATCACCGTTCGCAGCAATATCCTTCGGGTAGATCTCGATTCCTTCGATGACGATCAAAGCATGTGGATTACTGTCTAGCACAATATTTCCGGCCTTCTGTGCCACATACTTCCAGTTATTCTCCGCCTCGGAATCATTCCAAATCGCTTTCTCCTCGCCTGGTTTTCCATGAGGTTCGTTCTTCAGATCGTAGGCGATGACCGTATCGTTATCTTTATAGCGGTCGGCCAGATATGCAATTGCATCCAAGTAGTCGGAGGAAGAGACTTTGTCCGTATACCACAGATTCGCATTGTGTCCGGCCGCATCTGTATTCGCACTATGAATATCCAGCATGACCTTCAGACCATACTTTCTACAAAGAGAAATCGCATAGTCAAAGATCTGCAAGCTGTTCTTCCCTACAAGTTCCGGGTTCGAAGCCTGATTGAAATTTGCATCCGGATACACACCATTCTTCCAATTCAGAAGAAGTTCTGCGGAGATTGGAATACGCAGTAGATTGAACCCGTGATCTGCAATCGCCTTGATCGCACTTTCCATGTTGCAGTTCCAGCAACCATCGAAGATATTCGTCCCCGTGTTATAGCCGAACCAGTTGATACCGGTCAGCCATACCTGTGTACCATTCATATCTACGATCTTATTGCCATCCGTAGTCAGCCAGTCGTCCCCATTGACCGGTTCCACGATCCCTTCCGTTGTGGAAGAAGTTGGTTCCAGTGTCGTGGTTTCCGATGTATTGGCTGTCGTCGACGACTGGGTAGGCGTCGTTGTTGGCGTAGCTGTCGGCACAGGTGTCGGGGTCTCATTTGGAGCCTTGGTCGGCACCGGTGTTGGCGTATTGGCAGGTGCCGGTGTTGGCGTCGCAGTCGGAGCCGGTGTTGCAGTTGGCGCCGGTGTTGCAGTTGGCGCCGGTGTTGGCACAGGCGTAGGCGTCGGTTTCGGTTCTGTTTTTTCAAAAACAGGTGAAATGCTAACCTGCCAATTCTGCCAGTCCTCTGCACCAGATAGGTAACATCCGGCACTAATATTAGTGTTTGTACTTTTTGCTTCGATTACATTGTTCCAAGCGTTTTCAGAAGAAGACTTAATGGTCAATGTATCTCCATTGAGTGAAACATTTGCACACCATGTACTTCCAAGGGTCGCACCAGCAGGAACACCTTTGATCGTTATTGTCCACCCGATGACTTTCTGATCACTATTGTTCGTAATTGAAACTACGTTCACATTTCCACTATTGATACTCACATCTGCACTCACGCCATCTGCCGCATGTAACATGCCAAATGGTGTAAAGATCAACATCAGTACGAGCAGGACGCTCGTAAAATACTTCCAAACGTGCTTGCCCATATCGTGTTCACTCCTTTGTATTGACTTCGCTCTGTCTCTCTCGAGAGAGGCGCATGGTCTCCTGCATCCACTGTCGTGCATATTCCGCATATTCTTCATCAACGGATCCTCCTGCTTTCTCGAGGATCTCCTGTTCGCGATTCGTCGCCAGGATCGCCGTACCGGACTTTGCCTTGATGCGGGCAATTCTGTCCGCATGCTTCATTCGCTGTTCAAAGAGTCTTATCATCTGTCTGTCGATCTCGTCGATCGCTGCTCTTTCCACCGAGAGCTCATCGGCTGGCGCAGCGACGGTATCGGCATCTTCTTTGAAGTATTCTTTCACTAGATCCTCCATAGCCAGAAGGTATCCCTTCACGCCCATGCCACAGTACTGACGGGCGCAGACCGCCTCAATGACGGATTGATTGCGGAAAGATTCTCGATTATGAATATCCGACAAGTGGACTTCCATGACTGGAATATGGATCAGCTCAATGGCGTCGCGAATCGCAATACTATAGTGGGTATATGCGCCGGCATTTAAGACGATACCGCCGATCTTGCCCATGGATCTATGAAGTTTTGAAACAATGGCAGATTCGGATTCAGACTGGAAGCACTGTACCTCGACACCTAATTCGATTCCCTTACAGATGCAGGCCTGTTCCAAGTCTTGGAGCGTGCCGCTTCCATAATGCTTCGGATCACGTTTTCCCAGCATCGACAAATTAGGTCCATTCATAATCAGGATCGTCTTCATGCGTGATTTCCTCCTTTTCCCAGATACGCGTCCAGCATCGCAAGTGCCAGACATGCCTCGGCCACCGGCAACGCACGCGGAACGATGCACGCGTCGTGTCGGCCTTGAATCTCGATCTTAACATTCTCTTTCGTCTCTAAGTTGACCGTATCCTGTTCCTTACCGATTGACGGTGTCGGCTTGAAGGCCACCTGAGCCAAGATCGGCATACCGTTACTGATACCGCCCTCGAATCCGCCTCCGTGATTGGTGGTCATGCGCAGTTTTCCATCCTGGAAAGCCAGATGGTCATTGTTCTGCGATCCTCTTCTCGAAGCGACGGCAAAACCACTTCCGAAGGAAACACCTTTGACCGCCGGAACGCCAAACATCAGCTGGGCAAAAGCACTCTCGACCGTGTCCCACATCGGGGAGCCAATGCCGCCTGGGAATCCATTTCCCATCACCTCGACCACACCGCCGACTGAATCCTGATCGGCACGCGCCGCTTCAATCTCAGCCTCCATACGTGCCGCCACCGATGTATTCTCGTAGGCAAAAGCACCCTCCTTCGGGATCACCGGTGTCTCCACTTCATCCCAACTCGTGCCGGTCACTCGGCCGATCTGAATAATATGCCCATACACTTCTGCGCCACAGCACGCACGGAGTACCTGCTTGGCAATCGCGCCGGCAAACAGGACCGGTGCGGTCAGACGTCCGGAGAAATGTCCGCTTCCACGGGGATCGTTATTCATCTTATAGCGAAGACGTGCCGCATAATCCGCATGTCCCGGACGCGGCGTCACGGTAAATCCATCGTAGTCAGAAGAATGCTGATTCGTGTTCAGGATCTCCACGGCCAACGGCGTGCCGGTGGTTTTACCATTGAAAAGTCCGGATAACACGGTCGGAAGATCCGGCTCCTTGCGGCTCGTCGAGCCTGCCTGACTGCCCGGTGCACGGCGCTTCATCTCCTTGATGATTCGGTCCTCATCGATTGCGATGCCGGCCGGAAGCCCATCGATCAGCACACCGATCGCAGGTCCGTGCGACTCTCCGTACACGCTGATTCTCAAGCGGTTACCCCACGTTGATCCCATATATTTCTCCTCCAAGATTGCAATACTCTTCGAAAAATCCCGGGTAGGATTTCTCCACAGCGCCCGGAGCCGAAATCCAGATCGGTCCCTCTGCGCCCAATGCGGCGATGGCCGCCGCCATGACCAGGCGGTGATCTGCGTAACTATTTACGCTTCCGCCTTGGAAAACTTTCTTCTCTTTTCTTATGCTGCGTCCGCGGATCTGAAGTCCGTCCGCCGTAATCGTCACATCCGCACCCAGTGCAGACAGCAGATCAGCCGTCGAGGCGATGCGGTCGGACTCTTTGAGCCGCAGTCTTTCACCGTGAATGATCCGGGTCTCACATCCCGTCGCAGAAGCAGCCACTGCAAAGACCGGCACGAGGTCCGGGACGTCCCGCGCATCCATCTCAAAGACCGCACGTTCGCCTGTTTCGTCCGCCTGTTCTTCGGTAGCCCGAAGTCCTTCAAGAAGCTTCACGATCGCGCGGTCGCCCTGGCGCGTTCCCTCTGGGAGATCCTCCAAGACAATGTCGGCGCCCAGATAATTCGCGACCAGCCAGAATGCCGCCTGAGAGTAATCTCTTTCCACGGCAAAAGCACCCGCTTCGCGGTGTGGCTTCCCGCCTCCTGGTAATGTGTACCCGGCTTCAATTGATTCCACCTGGACACCAAATTCCTCCATCACCTGGCAGGTCATATCCACATAAGGTTTCGATTCCAGGACCGTCGTCAATCGTAGCGTAGAAGGTCCTTCCGCTGCAGACAATGCCATCAGAAGCCCCGAAATATACTGCGAACTCACGTTACCCGGAAGTTCATAATCTCCGCAAGTCATTTTTCCACGGATTTCCAGCGGGAGGGAAAGACCTGTCTCGTCCAGATAGATCATCTGCGCACCGCTTCCGGCAAACACCTGTTCATACTCACGAATCGGGCGTCTCGGCAGACGGCCGCGCCCGATAAACCGTGTCGGTATGCCTAGGACCGCCACAAGCGGAATCAGAAATCTCAATGTAGAACCTGACTCCTTACAGTCAATGATCACAGGTTCTGCCTCTTCCGATACAGATCGGTTCATCACCGCTTGGAGTTGTTCCAGCGCTGCACGCGTGGCGGCGATATCGTCCGACACATTGCAGGCATCGATACGCGCAAGGGAGAGATCCCCGCTAAGGAATGCCATGATCAATGCCCGGTGGGCCATGCTCTTGGATTGCGGTACCCGAACGGTACCAGAAAGCGAGCCTGGCTCAATGCCAAGTTTGCCCGCCGCAAAGCAGTCTTGAATATTCTGTGTTAGCGATGATTGTTCCAATTGTTCACCTTCTGCTGTCGTTCTTTCTCACTTTGAAATATCAGAGCAGATCCTTCAGCTCCTGTTCAGAAAGCGGACAGGTCTTCGCATCGCCGATTTCCTTCAGTACGACAAAATACACCTTGCCGTTGAGCTTCTTCTTATCCGACAACATCGTCTGATACAATTCTTCCATCGGCAGATCGGTAGTGGTCGGCAGATGCCATTTCTCCAGAACCGCCTGAATTCTTTCCTTCGTTCCGTCCGGTGTCACGCCCAATTTCTGGCCGATCTCGCAAGCCTTCAGCATACCGATCGCCACGGCTTCACCGTGTGTATACTTCGTGTATCCGGACACCTTCTCAATAGCATGTCCGTAGGTGTGACCGAAATTCAGGAGCATTCTCTCTCCTGTGTCATACTCGTCGTTCTGTACCACAGTGGTCTTGATGCGTACGCAACGCTCCAACATCCACTCCATGTCCGCCTGGCCTTTCTCAATCGCCTCGAAGAGCATCGCATCACGGATGCATCCGTACTTGATGACTTCTGCCATGCCTTCTGCCATACGGGAACGGGACAGGGACTTCAGAAGACCCGGATCGATCACCACTGCGTTCGGCTGATAGAAAGCGCCTACCAGGTTCTTGCCAAATGGCATATCAATACCGGTCTTTCCGCCGATAGCGGAGTCGACCTGAGCAAGAAGGGTGGTCGGTACCTGCATCAGGTGACAGCCACGCATATAGGTCGCCGCGGCAAAACCGGTCAAGTCACCGACGACGCCGCCACCCAGCGCGATCACAAGATCGGAACGTGTCATACCGAAATCGTGCAAAGCCTGGTAGATTTCAAAGAGATATTTCTCGCACTTGCTGGACTCGCCGCTCGGGATGGTATACGAAGCCACCTCGAAATCAGCTTTCGCCAGTGCGTCCTTCGCCGTCTGAAGATAGAGACCTTCCACAATGGAATCGGTCACGATGAACGCTTTGTGCGTACGGACGGTACGTGCTGCAACCTCGCCCAGCTGTGCAATCGCACCGGTGCGGATCAGAATCGGATGTTTTCCGTGATTGGTATTGGCCATGATTTCTGGCATACGATCACCTCCATGAATGTAAACTGTTCAATGTATCTATTTTATCACGGCAGGAGTAGTTTCTTCACCCTGTCGAACACGTTCTCTGTATTTTCTGAAGCCGAGATTACCACATCGGATCCCGCTTCATACGCTTCTTCTCGAGAAGCCAATCTTGCACACATCTTCTTGTATGCCGTATCCGGGTCGTCGGCCTGAAGGAGTGGACGACTCTGATCGCCCTTTACTCGGGACCAGATCGTATCGGCATCCACTTTCAGATAGATGACCATAGTATTGGCTTGACTTAAGATATTACGATTCTCCTCTGACATCAGGACACCACCGCCCAGAGAGATGACAGCCGAACCCGCGCGCTGAAGGACTTCTTTCAAGATATCCCGTTCCATCCTCCGGAAGACTTCTTCGCCATCTCTAGCAAAAATCTCCGTGATCGGGCATCCGGCCACTCTTACGATTTCTTCGTCCAAGTCGATAAACGGAAGATTCATCTCTTGCGCGGTCATCCGACCGATCGTACTCTTCCCGGCACCCATAAATCCTGTAAAAACCACCTTCATCGGGTTTTTCTCCCACAGTTTCTTGCGAAGGTCAGGTAGGATCGCCTGAAGTCTTTCCTCGTCAAAATGCGCCTCCGGCGCCCAGATCTTCTCGGCAGAGATCGCCTGGTTAAGCAGCATCTTCAGGCCAGAAACCGCACGAATTCCTTGCGCACGAACCAGCATACAGGACTTCGTCGGGCAAGGATTATAGACTGTATCGAAATATGTACCATCAGGCTTAAGGAGCGCGCGCAAAGACGTCTCTAACTCTGGCGCTGCCTGATGCACGTTGGGCCACATGCCACATGGTGTGCCGTTCAGAATGGTATCGAATTCACCCGATTCCGAGAATGTCCAAGCGGTTACTTTGTCATAACCCTTCGCACGGCACTCACCGGCCAGCGCTTCTGCTTTCTCTTGGGATCTCGCCCAGATGTGAAGATCTGCACCGGATTTCAGGGACTCGATTGCCATCATGTGGGAGACACCGCCGGCGCCAAGAAGCAGAACGCGTCCATCCAGCGGAATGTCGCAGGAGAGAAAACCGTCCACATCTGTGTTGTAGCCCACTCGGCCACAGATCGTATTTGCCGCACCATATTCTTTGACCGCAGGTGTCGTCTCTTCGAGGAGCGGCAGAATCGAAACCTTGTGGGGAATCGTCACGTTAAATCCAGTCAGTTCCCGAAGCAGGATCGGCGCATATTTCGGAAGTTCTTCCGGTGAGATCTCGTATAGTTCGTATTTGCCGGCAATGCCGGAAGCCTCCATGATCCGTTCATGGATATAAGGAGACATGGAATGCCCCAGAGGGTAGCCGATCAGGCCCGCCTTAATCACACTCATATCCCGCCTCCTTGAGGAGCGCATATGCTTCTACTGCTTCTTTGGCCGTACCAAGCAGCAGGCTCACCTGGCCGCCTTCATAAGTACGGAAGTTCCGAATATTAATATTTCGGATATTGATATTGCCCTGTCCCAGGATCGCCGTGATACGGGCCAATTCACCTGGTTTATCGTCTACATAGACGGTCAACGTTGCAGAGGCTTCCAGAGCACCACGCAGATTGCTGTCCAGATGATTCCGATAGCAAGACCCCTGCGCGAACAAGGTTTCGAGTTCTTTTGCATCATCTTGAGCCAACGCTTCTTTCCACTTCGTCAGCAGTTCAATATAGTCATCGAGGATAGGAAGAAGTGCCTCGCGAGAGTTCTCCGTGATGCCCGCCCAGAGCTTCGCATCCGACGAGGCAATACGTGTAATGTCGCGAAAACCACCCGCCGCCATTCGTCCGAGCACGCCGTCATCTTTCTGCGCAAGTAGAAGGGAGAGGCTACTTGCTACAACATGTGGGAGATGGGATACCGAGGCCACACGAACATCATGTTCTTCCGGTGTCATGTACATCGGCACTGCACCGATCCTTCGAATCAGTTCTTCCAAATCTTTCAGTTTCTGAACCGGAATGGAAGCATTCTCCTGCAGGCAGAGTACATACAACGCATTCTCAAATAGCGTCTCACTACCGCAGGCGTATCCATGACGTTCGGAACCGGCCATCGGGTGGCCACCCACAAAATTCGGCAACGTGATGGTTCGCATCACCGGCCGTTTGACCGAAGCTACGTCTGTGATGAGACCGATATCCAAGGTCGCCAACTTGGGCTCCATCTTCGCAATGGCATCGATCGGTGCACAAAGGATCACCAGATCACAACCATTCAGGATCGATAAATCATCGTCGCCCTCGCCCGTACGGAATTCAGAAATGACACCCTCTGCGCAAGCCATTTCACCTGCTTTCGCATCTGGATCCACCGCCACGATCTCGGCCACCTCCGTGCGTCCATGAATCGCCTTCGCTAAAGACCCACCAATCAGGCCCAGCCCGACGATACCAACTCTGTTGATGCCCAAGGGCTTCGACTCTTCGCTCATCGCAGTATACCTCGCTTTTCCAAGTAAAGTCTATTATACCATGATGACGTGGCGAAGGCGATTTTCCGACTGAATCACTTTCCTCTCATCTCATAATCGCGGTCAATGGACTCATGCCACGCACGATTCATCTTGCCTTTCTTTCTCACACTGCAGATTGCCTCGCTGACACAATCATAATTCAACGCAGTACCTGCCTCATCGCAGCAGTAGTTCACCGCATTATCTTCACGGATACCGAAGGATTTTGCTGTGCTGACCGCATCGATATTCGCGCCCAAGAACAGGAATTCCCATCCGATCTCCTGCTTCTTCTTGATCATCTTCTTGACCTTCTCCGCCGTAAACTCGTGACTTGCATTCTCCATACCATCTGTAGTTATCACAAAGATCGTGTGGGCCGGCACATCCTCCGGACGCGCGTACTTGTGGATATGAGAAATGTGATGGACCGTCTGACCGATGGCGTCCAGCAAGGCTGTACATCCACGCACGAAGTACTCCTTGTCCGTCATCTTCTTGATCTTCGAGAGTTCTACACGATCATGGATCGTCTCAACTTCCGAGTCAAACAACACCGTGGTCACATAGCAGGAACCTGTTTCCTTCTTCTGCTTCTCAATCATGGAGTTGAACCCACCGATCGTATCTGATTCCAGACCGCTCATTGAGCCGCTTCGGTCTAGGATAAAGACGACCTCCGTAATATCCTTGTTTCCCTCCACTTTCTTCTCGGTCGCCTCGTCCAGTTCCGCGTCAATATCCTTCGGGGCCACCTGCATCTTGTTTTCTTTAACTGCCTCGTGTTTCCACATATTCATGATGTTTTTCATATTGAATTCCTCCTGTTTCAGTACTTTCGTTTCTCTTCTGTACAAGTACATTAAACAGGATTTCCACATACAAAAGGTCGCCCTTCAGGCGACACTTTGGAAGCGTCAAGATCCAGGCGACCCAATCGATTCATTCGACACTTTGGTCGTTACGTCTCTTCGTTCGAAATATCGATGATACAGTATTCCGAGATGGTTCCGCTCTTATACGGGATTGCCCAATCGGCAATACCGGATGTGATGATGAATGTCGTATTCTTTCTTCGTTCTTTACCGTAGGTCGCATCATTGGCGCCGATTAGTTCACCCATCACACCTATTGGGATCAACTGTCCGCCATGGGTATGGCCGCTTAACACCAGATCACAACCCGCATCTGCCTCCGCATCGTAATCGTTCGGCTGATGGTTCAACACGATGGTGTATCGCGAAGGATCCAACGGTGAAATCAATTTCTCAATCGGCATACGTTTCATCGAGCGGTCTTTCCGTCCGACCAGGTAGTAATCCTCGCCGATGGGAACAATCTCATCTTCCAGTACTGTTACACCATTTTGCTCCAAGCTCGCCGTCAATTCGTCGTATGTAAAATCACGCGAGTTACCATATCCTCGATCATGGTTACCGGGAACATAGAATACGCCATAGGTAGATTGGAATTTCCCGAGAGCCTCGCAGGCCGCCAGCATGTCCTCCCGTATACTGTCATCATCCACGAAATCTCCGCAGATCACAAGCAGGTCTGGATTCTGCGCCTGAATCGTCTCCAGATGTATGGCAAAACCATCTCCGTCGAAGCAAACACCCACATGCGAATCTGCAATCAGCGCAATCCGCAGATCCGACACATCCTTATTGGTGGCAACCTGATAGTTCGTCTGGCACACATGCATCGCCAGATAGTAGGCAATACTCATATACACGATGGTCATGGCCAGTGCCAACACGCACGGAATCCAAAGTGGGATATGTCTTCTCGGCGCACGCGTTTCCTTGTCTTTCCCTTCGGTTGGCTCACTTTCCTCTATCAGATTCTTCTTCTGGTCACGTTTTGTTAGGACTTTCTCCACAATTTCAACGATCACTCGTAGGATCGTCCAGCCCACAAGTAGATGCAGGACCGGTACGACCCAGAAATAAGGTCGAATCACACACAGCAAAACCAGCACCGCAACCGGTATTGCAGCGATACACGATTTGTGACGTCGCGTCTTAGGTGGGAAATCTTTCGGTTTTCTTCCATTCATTAGTACAGCCCGGAACTGGAGATACATATAGAACATCCCAAGTCCCAGCACGATAACTATACCTACGATCAGTAAGCCCCACAGCATTTAGTTTTTCCCCTCTTTCTTGCCACCAATGCCTGCAGTCAATGCCTGCGTCGGGCAATTCCGCACACAATCTCCACAGCGGACACATTCCATACTGTTCGGATTCTTCGACGGATCGATATTCATTTTACACACATTCTCACATGCATGACAATGCGTGCATTTCTCTGGATCCAGATGCATCCGATAGAGCGCCACTTTATTGAAGAAACCGTACCAAGCACCCAGTGGGCACAGATATTTACAGAATGGTCTCCATACGATCAGTGCGGATACAATAATAATCAGAAGCACAATCAATTTCCAGTTGAATAGCATACCAAGTTGTCCACGCACCAATTTATTGGACGCAGCTTGCATACATCCGGCAATGGTACCGGACGGACACACATACTTACAGAAAGCCGGTGTCAACGGAATAGAAAGTGGCAGAATGATCACCAGGCCCAGTAATACCGCATACTTGAAATAACGTAGATATCGGTCCAGCTTAAATTTGTTTCGCTTCACGAATGGAATCATGTAAATCAGATCTTGCAGGAAGCCCAACGGGCACAGAAAACCACAGACAGCACGTCCGAGAAGTGCACCGAAGAAGATCAGAAGTCCCAGCACGTAGTAGGGGAAGCGAAATTTCATTCCACCGAGTGAATTCTGCAAAGATCCAATCGGGCATGCGCCCACCGCACCCGGACAGCTATAGCAATTGAGTCCCGGCACGCATACTTTCTTCCCTGCACCCGTATAGATCTTACCTGTGAAAAAGCCCTTGAAATTCGCATTCTGAAGTAGTGTCGCCACACCCTGTATGCCTAGATGCAGGCCCTTGCGTCTTCGATTGGATTTTCTCGACTTGACTTGACTATCCAATTCCCACACACTCCATACAGATACGTACAGCCTTCGCCATTACAGATTTTTCCTGTTTCTTATCAATGCCAATGGCTATGAGAATCAGACCTATAACAAGCAAGGCAACTGTAACAGCCCATTTTCTCTTTTCCAATCTGAATTTCATGTGTGTCCCACTTCCCATTTCTGCCATGTCTGATCTTATTTCCCTTTGAAGATCAGAATCGGGATCGGTGGGCAATTGCTACGATTCACGAAGGGCATCTCTATGACTGTATATTTCGCGCTATCGATCGTGGGCAGGAACTCAAGTAATGCATCCTTCTCTTCGAATCCTGTCTCACGTCCGTAGTATAGAATCAAGGTCATTAGGCCGCCATCCTTCAGAAGCTTCAACCCCTCTTCAATGGCTGGAATGCTGGTCTCTTTCTTCGTGAAAATATTGTGGTCACCCTTCGGCAACCAACCAAAATTGAAGGTAATACAGGACACCGTTTCCGGCTCCGCATATTTACCCATCTCACTATGACTTTCTAAGTGCAATTCCGCACGGGATGCTAAGTTACGTTTCTCCAGCAGTTCTCTTGTACTTCGAATTGCATCTTCTTGAATATCGAAAGCGATGACATGTCCGGTTTCTCCGACCAGTTCACTTAAGAATGCAGTATCGTTGCCTCGTCCTGCGGTTGCATCAATACATAGATCACCGGGCACAACATGTTCTCGGATCACTTTTGAAATTATGTCCAGTGCGCTGAAAGAAGGACGTCCGTCCATATTTCTACCTGACTTTCCTGTTTCTTCTTAAGAGAGGAAACATCACTTATAGTTCTTCGATGTGTTCCCGGCCAAGTTCGAGAATGGCCTTCACATGCTCATCTGCCAGTTCATAGTGGATGGCTTTTCCGGCACGGGTACTCTTCACAAGTTTATTCTGCTTCAGGACTTTCAGCTGATGGGACACCGCTGACTGATTCATCTCAAGTGCAGTCGCAATATCGCCCACACACTTTGGTCCTTCCATCAGTGTACAAAGAATACGAATTCGGGTCGAATCTCCGAACACTTTGAATAGGTCTGCCAGATCATACAGAACAGCTTCCATGTGTATATCCTGCTTCACTTCTGTTTTCTTCTCCGTATTCTTCATAGGTTGTCCCCTTTCTGTTCCTTGTCTTCCGTTTTCTGACCATTCTGCTCATCATTTCCCTGCGGCTCATTCAACTTACTTAGAATCTGCAAGGCAACATTTCTCGGTCTGGTATTGTGCGTCCGAATACGGATATCCGCGTAGCGCAGATATAACGGTCGACGTTGCCGATACACACCGGCAATGGTCTGATTTGGCGCCAGCACCACGCCACGGGCTTTCGGATCCCCCATACGCAGTTTCAGCATACCGAGATCCACGTCCAGATACACCATGGTCGCAATGGAAGACAGATACATCATACCATCTGAACTGAAGATTGCACTGCCTCCGGTCGCAACTACTTTCAGTGAGTCATCCAAAGAAAGCAATGCACGCTCTTCCGCCTCAAGGAAATACTGCATACCTTTCTCCTTCTGAATCTGTGAGAGTGACATTCCTTCTGCTTCCGCAATCAGACGATCCGTATCGATAAAGGGGACATTCAATTCGCGCGCAAGGATTCGTCCAATGGTGGTCTTCCCACAACCCGGCATACCCACCAACACGATCATCTTTTCCAAGGCCGCTTCCCCCTTTCTTCAAGTCTTTCTACTACCAGTATATCAATTCTCCATACAAAACACAGTTGAAATCCGTAAATCCTTCCAAAAATCGTGAAAATGCTACTGCGGCGCATGGTCTTTATACGTCTCTACTTTGTTATAATGTTCACCATGCGATATGAATGAGAGGAGCTCGTGAGATGGCTAAGACAGATTTTAACCAGAAGCAATTTCAGAAAATGACCACTTACCCGGTTCGTCCATTGATCATGAAGCTGGCAGCACCTACTGTTGTCAGTATGTTGGTGACCGGTATTTACAATACTGCAGACACCTATTTTGTATCCCAACTCGGCACCAGCCAGTCCGCAGCCGTAAGTGTCGTATTCTCTCTGATGGCATTGATTCAGGCCGTCGGCTTCACCCTTGGTATGGGTTCCGGAAGTATCATCTCCCGATCACTTGGCGCGCAGGACCGTGACACGGCCAGCAAGACATTTTCCACCGGTTTCATCTCCTCATTGGTAGTCGGCTGCGTCATGACTGTTCTTGGTCTCATCTTCATTGAGCCTATCATGAACGTTCTGGGTTCTACCGAGACAGCACTTCCTTATGCGAAAGAATATGCTCGCTACATTCTCTTTGGTGCACCGATCATGATGGGCACCTATGTATTAAATAACCTCTGGCGTTGGGAAGGTAAAGCCTTCTTCTCCATGATCGGCATTGGTCTTGGCGGCGTACTCAATATCTTCCTCGACCCATTCTTCATTAGCTTCCTTGATATGGGTGTGGCCGGTGCAGCCATTGCTACCTTGATCAGCCAGATCATCTCCTTTATTCTTCTTCTCGTTCCTGTCATTCTGAAGAAGAACATCTCTGAACTGAAACTTTCAAACTTTTCGAAGAATCCCGCCATTCACGCGAATATCTGGATCACCGGTCTTCCTTCTCTTCTTCGTCAAGGTCTGGCCAGCATCTCCTCGATCTTCCTCAACCAGCAAGGTCGTGCGATCTCCGGCGACGCCGCCCTCTCGGCCATGGGTATCTATTCCAAGGTCACCATGTTGATCTTCTGTATCCTCCTAGGCATCGGCCAGGGATTTCAGCCGGTCATCGGTTTCAATTCCGGCGCGAAGAAATACGATCGTATGAAGACAGCCTTCACTTTTACTTGGATATTTGGTTCCGCCGTCATGTTGGTATTTGCCGTACCGTTGTTCTTCTTCGCAGAAGATCTGATGCCATTCTTCATTGATGACCAGGAGGTAATTGCCATTGGTGCCCGTGCCCTTCGCTTGGAAGCCTTTATCCTCCCGCTACTGACCGTCAATGTAATGTGTAACATGACCTTCCAGTCCATCGGCGAACGCTTCAAGGCATCGTTCCTCTCCTGCCTTCGTCAAGGACTCTTCTTCATTCCACTCGTATTTATTCTCCCAAGTCTCTTCGGTATTCGAGGACTCGAGGCACTCTATCCAGTTTGCGACCTACTGTCCTGTCTGCTCAGCGTACCGTTTGCGATTCAGTTCCTGGTCAAGCTCAACAAGATGCTCCGCAACAGCAAACAGGAAGATTCAGAAGAAGCACCCGAACAGGTTTGATTCTCTTCATTCCTACGTTCCCGTGTTTTCGCCTCATGCGCTGTTCCCCGTAACATCTCACCAGAGTCGCCCCTTCATCTCATTCATGTCATATTTCGGATTCCTCGGAAGTTCGATCTGAATCCGGTCGTACCACGATTTCCAGAGATACTCATATACATTGTTCTCGTCGTAAAGGACGGGCAGATTCGTACACTTCATGCGGGTGACCATCGTTCCCTCTTGCCGATGAATCGCAGCCATCTGGTGCGTCTTATCATAGAGAAGGAAATTGTTCCGCGCGAATCTTCGTTCGAAGAAATCTGCCAGTGCAGGCATGATCCGATTCTTCGGCGCAATGCAGGAGATCATCACATCGGTATAGGAACGAAATCGCATCGAGCCACTTACGTTTCTCACTTCTGCCCGATAGATCTGCATCGCATCCAGCACAACTTGAATCAGCCGCCGTTCATTCGCATTCGGCTGCATCTTGGAGGTGCGCGTCTCCGCTTGCCATTCCTCCTGCGTGATCACCATTCTGCCCAACCGATAACCTAAGCAGATATAGTGGAAGAGGATCATCTCTTTGTTGGGCATATTCGTTAGGAAGACTTCTTTCACCACATCCTGTGCTTCCATACCGATCTTCCTGCTCAGCGAAACATATACACGCTGGGCCTGGTCCCAATCTGTCGCGATCCATGTAGCAGTCTCGCCGAGAAGTGGCACACCATCTTCTACATAGATATGTCGTGGTACTTCTCTTCGAACAAAACTCGCGTACACACAACACAGAAAGCCTTCAAACGTACCATCGTAAATATATTCCAGTTCATCCGACATATGCAACGCCTCCTTGTTTCTTTACGAATTTATGTTCGTTTTTGTAGGTATGGCGTCATTATAATGCCGAACGTTTGTTTCTGTCAATATCCAAATTTAGAAAAAATCAGCCCGCACGTAAAACAATCGTGCAGGCTGGTTATCGCCCTATATACCTAGATAAAAGCGTTGATTCAGTATCGTTCAGGCTTTCCCTTCGCCCTCACAGAGCATCACTTTCTCCTTCGGTGCGAAGTTCGTCTCCATCGTCCAAGTAACGGCCTCACCGTTTCTCATGACAAGAACCTGCAGCAAATGATCAATGCCGTTAGCTTTCCATGCCTGGAGGAATTTACGCGTCGGATGATTGAAGATTTCTTCTCTTAATTTCGGATCGTCAACGACCTCGAGTTTGCCGGTCACACGAATCTGCGTACCGTTTCCATTGAAGCACAGTTCCGCTTTCGGATTCTCCATGATCTGCTTGAATACATCTTTGGTAGAAGCAGTATGAAAGATGATTCCACGGTCATCCGCACGGAAAAGCATCATCCCTCTGACACGTGGCTGATCTCCTTCAACTGTAGCAAGATGGAATCCTAAGTTTGCATTCATCAGCGCATACATTTCATCCTTCGTCATATACATTCCTCCCATCGTTTTTAACAACTTATTGATGGAGATTGTACGCTATGGCTCCGCCGATGAATATCAGGAAATAACCAAAGTTTTTCAAAATCTAACCAGGAAAAGCCTCCGGCTCCGTATATCTTTTGCGATACTCCTGTGGCGTCGTACCAACACGGGTCAGGAAGCAAGAAGAGAAATGTGAAGCGCTCCCGAATCCACTTCGCATCGCCACTTCCGTAATCGACAGTTCTTTCCTCTTCAGAAGAAGTTTTGCCGTCTTGATCCGAACTTCGATCAGATAATCGATCGGCGTAATACCAAGTTCTTTCTTGAAATTACGATTGAAAGACGTCACTGACATATGGCCCACTTCGGCCAGTGTCGTGAGTGTAATATGTTCTGCGTAGTGCTGCTCGATGTAGTGTTGGGCGCGCGCAATGGAATAATTGGAAGATACCGCACGCATATCCAGTGTCTCGCCCATCAGCGAGCGGATCGTCCAGTGCGTAATGATCTCCGCCTGCGCGGCCAAGGTAATGTCCGAGTTCATCATGTGCTTACTGACTTCGAACACGAATGTATTCAGCGCCTTGAGAATGTCAGAACAGAAATCAAATGCTTGCTCCTTGAACACAGGAATGGAAGGCGCATACATTAGATATCTCTTTTCGAAGAATTCCCGTCCAATCAGCACGATATAGCAATGCTGGCATCCCCGTCGCGGATGGACCACATTCGGCGACGTAATGTGCGCCTGGTAGGAATGGGCATTCGCTTGGGAATCATTGAAGTCGATGATCACTTCATAACACGGGTAACTGTACTCCTTCGACAACTCACAACGATCCGAACGGACAGGAATGAATACGCCCAGTTCTCCCTGAACGTATCCATCATAGTCTTTCGAGTTTTGGAAATAATCTGCAATCAGAATCTTTCACCTCATATTCGGTAAAACCACTTAACATCCGAAGAGTTCTGCCGCCTGGGCCATACGCTCCGCAATCTTCACCTCGAATGGGCAACGGCTCTCGCAGCTCTGACAACCGATGCAGGAAGAAGCCGTAACGCCTAATGCCTCATAGTGAGACTGAATACTTTCCGGTACTTTCTCCTGACTTCTGGCCAGATCGTAGAACTTACTGACCATCGCAATATCGATGTCCATCGGACACGGCTTACAATGCCCACAGTATATGCACATCCCCTTGTAGGAATGAGCCGGTGAATTGGCAATGACCGATGCGTAATCTTTCTCTTCATCCGAAGCAGTCTCATAGGCCACCGCCTGATCGACCTGCTCTTTGGTATCGTATCCACACAACGCAGACGCAACAGCCGGACGTGTCAGCACATAATGGATGCACTGTGTCGGTGTGAAAACCACTCCAAACGGGGACTTCTTGTCATCGAAGAGGTTTCCGCCGAAGTACGGTTTCATCGCCGTCAGACCAATCTCCTTCTCTTCACAAAGACGGTAGAACGCTGCACGCTCTGGGTCAATGCCGGACAAGTTCTCCTCGTATGCACCGAACATGGAATCCAGATCCTCCGTTGCCGGATGCATATCGAATGCCGGATTGATCGAGAACATGATCATCTCGACCAATCCAGATTCTGCTGCCAGTTTGCCGATTCGCGGATTGTGGGTAGAAAGACCGATATGTTTGATCTTCCCGCTTTCTTTGAGTTCCATCACATACTTGATGAAATCCGATTCCAGACAGTTCTGCCAGTCTTTCTCATCGTCCACATAGTGAATCATGCCAAGATCTACGTAGTCCGTACGAAGGCGGGTCAGCAAATCCTCGAAGGCCGGCTTCACGAAGTTCATATCACGTGTGCGCACATACTGCCCGTTCTGATAAGTCGAGCCGATGTGGCCCTGCCCGATCCAGTGGCTTCGATTCCCTGCGATGGCTGGACCGATAATGTCACGGGACTTCGGATCGGCCATCCAGCAGTCAATGATATTGATTCCTTTCTCCCCCGCATAGCGGATCAGTTCGATTGAATCCTTCTCGTCGTGACGTTCCAGCCACTCACCGCCGAAGCCGATCTCACTCACCTTTAGTCCGGTTCTACCTAGATCTCTGTATTTCATACTCACTCATTCTCCTGCAATGCTGCAATCTTGGTTTCTTTCTTCTTGATGACGATCTCCTCGTCCTGTGCATCGACCAGTGCAGTCGATCCAGCTTCTACAGTACGATCGAGTAATGCCTCGGAGAACTTATCCTCGACCATAGACTGGATGACACGTTTCAGCGGTCTTGCACCATATTGCGGATCGTAGCCCTTCTTCGCCAGAAGTTCACGTGCCGCATCGGTGAGCTCGATCTCGATGCCCAGTTCCTTGACACGCTTGGACAGGCTCTCCGTCAGAAGATCGACGATCTTGAGGATCGACTGCTTGCCCAGCATCTTGAAGAAGATGATCTCGTCCACACGGTTGATGAACTCAGGGTTGAAGGCCTTCTTCAATTCCTCCATCACCATGTCCTTGGCTTCGCTATAGGACTTGCCGCCATAGAGCTTACCTACATCTGCCTCATCCACGAATGGATCATCCTTCTTCTCGGTCGGAATCGAGAATCCGATATGACGGCCGGCAGAAGTTGTCAGCATACGCGCACCGATATTGGAGGTCATGATGATGATCGTATTCTTGAAGTCTACGATTCGACCCTGACCATCAGTCAGACGGCCATCATCCAAGATCTGCAACATGGAGTTGAAGATCTCCGGATGTGCTTTCTCAATCTCGTCGAAAAGCACTACCGAATAGGGTTGGCGGCGTACTTTCTCTGTGAGCTGTCCACCTTCATCGTAACCCACATAGCCCGGCGGCGAACCGATGATCTTGCTGACATCGTGCTTCTCCATATACTCAGACATGTCTACACGGATCAACGCATTCTCGTTACCAAACATCACTTCTGCAAGTGCTTTTGCCAATTCTGTCTTACCTACACCGGTCGTACCGAGGAAGATGAAAGAACCGGATGGACGCTTCGGATCCTTGAGTCCGAGTCGGCTTCGGCGGATCGCCTTGGCAATCGCAGTCACCGCCTCATCCTGTCCGATGACACGTTTCTTCAACTCTTCTTCCAGTGTCTTCAGACGTTCCGCATCGCTTTCTGTGATCTTCTTGACCGGGATACCCGTCCAGTTCGCAACAATATCCGCGATGTCGTCCGGCGTCAATGACAGTTCCTGATCGCCCTTGGAGCTGACGACCTGCTGACGAAGCGTACTCAGACGCTCCTCCAGAAGCACTTCTTCATCACGAAGTTTCTGTGCCGTCTCGAAGTCCTGATTCGCTACCGCATCCTGCTTCAGACGCATGATCTCATTGATACGCTCACCGATCTTCTTCGTCTCCTCCGGTTCTGTCGACATCTTGATGCGCAGACGGGAAGCCGCCTCATCGATCAAGTCGATTGCCTTATCCGGCAAGAAACGGTCGGTAATGTATCGGCTACTCAAGATAACGGCTGCATCGATGGCCTCGTCCGGAATCTTGATCTTGTGATGCTCTTCGAATTTGCTACGAATGCCCTTCAGAATAAGGATCGCATCCGTGGTACTCGGTTCCTTGACCAGTACCTGCTGGAAACGACGCTCCAGCGCAGAGTCTTTCTCAATATGTTTTCTATATTCATCCAGCGTGGTCGCACCGATCACATTCAGTTCGCCACGAGCCAACATCGGCTTCAGCATATTGGCCGCATCCATCGAGCCTTCGGAATTACCGGCACCCATGATCGTATGCAGCTCATCGATGAAGAGGATTACGTCACCGGCCTTGGTTGCCTCCTCCAAGCCTTTCTTGAAGCGCTCTTCGAAGTCACCACGATAACGTGTACCGGCCAGCATAGAAGCAAGGTCCAAAGAAAGTACGCGCTTTCCGGCCAGAAGATCCGGCACATCGTTATTCACGATCTTCAGTGCAAGGCCTTCTGCAATGGCGGTCTTACCTACACCCGGTTCACCGATCAGGCACGGGTCATTCTTCGTACGACGCACCAAGATCTGCATGACACGAGAAATCTCATCTTCACGGCCAATGACCGGATCGATACGACCCGCACGGGCTTCTTCTGTCAGGTCCTTACAGAACTTGTCCAGTGTCTTCGTCTTGCTGCCCTTCTTGCCGCCCTTTTCCTCATCGTTCTCGTCTTTGATACCGTTTCGATTGCCACGGGCACGTGCACGCAGGAGACCCTCGAGGTCTGACGGCGCACCCTCTTCATTGTCGTCTGACTCCTCGCGCTCCGACTCTTCGCCGTCTCTTTCCACCTCATCCTCTTCGAACGGTGAACGTTCATGCAGGAGCGAGATGATATCTGCTGCTGCTTCCTTCGCCTCGAAATCGTGATAAGCCAGAATTCTATAAGCCGTGCACTGACCCTCACGGAGGATTGCCAGTAAGACATGCTCCGGTTCGACTACGTTCTTGCCGGTTTTCTTCGTCAGGAACTCCGCCAGATACAGCAATCTCTTGGTACGGTTCGTACAATGTGCGAAGATCTCATTCGGATCCGCTTCACGTTCTGATGTCGAGCCCATGTCACGACCGGAGATCTTCACGACTTCGTCGACAACATCCTGATGGCTGACACCATATTTCTCCATAATCTCATTGACCGGCGTCATCTGTGTATCAGAGAGCGCCAGCAGCACATGTTCTGTGCCGATGTACTCCATGCACAGTGAATTCGAATACATCTGCGCACGAGAGAGCATTTCCATTGTTCTTCTAGAAATATTCATAGATCTGAACCTCCTTGTTTCTCATCTTTCTTATTCAGTAGTACTTCTCTGACAAACTCTGCTCTTTTCCGATCACAATCTTTCGGAAGGAGACCCTCCCCACAACGCTTCATGACCGAAGCACTACCGATCGTGTTGAGCAGCATCATCAGCTGTCGTTCGTTAATTTCTTTTACAAAACCACAGGCCACGCCTAATCGAAGATCACTCAGACGATTCATCGCCTCGCCCTCCGGCAGGAGTCTTGCATAAGTCAGCTCGCCCATCGAACGATAGATCTTATCTTCCAAGCGAACCTGGTTCTTCTCATAATACTCCTTCCGCAACTGTCGCTCCAACTGGATGACCTCGTTGATCATTCTGGCAAAATTCGCAATCGTCTTCTTCTCCGAAATACCTAAGGTGATCGTATTCGAAATCTGATAGATATTTCCGGAAGGTCTGCTCTTCTCACCATACGCGCCGCGCACCGTATAGCCGGCCTTCTCCAGTGAATTGGTCAATGCCGAGATCCTTCCGATTGCAGTGATCACCGGCAGATGCACCATTACCGAAGCGCGAAGTCCGGTACCCGTGTTACTTGGGTAGGCCGTCAGGAATCCGTACTTCTCTGAGAATGCAATATCCAGATTCTGCTCCAGATAGATCGCCAGATCCTCGGCCTGCTTATAGATGTTCTCCATCGCAAATCCCGGCGCCATGACCTGAATACGAATGTGGTCTTCTTCATTGACCATCACACTGAAATTCTCATCTCTGGATATAAAAGCACTCTGCCCGACCTGTCCTTTGGCCAGTTCTTCGGAGATCAGGTGTTTCTCAATGAGGGCCTTGCGGTCGATCTGCGGAAGCGGTGCAATGTCCATTCTCATGAGGGCATTTCCCGGCATCTTCAGCAACACGTCCGATACCTGCTCCAGCACCCGCGCTCTTGTTTCTTCCGTCATCTTATTGGGAAAAGCAACGCCCTTGATATTTCTTGCCAGTCTGATTCGGCTAGAAAGTACAATGTCACTGTCGTTTCCGGCTTCTAAATACCAACTCATTGTTCGCCCTCCTCTCCCTTGATGGCCTTGATCTCGTCACGAAGCTTCGCCGCTTCGAGGTAATCTTCCTTCTTAATGGCCTCCTGGAGCGCACGTTCTTTCTCCATGATCAGTTGTTTCTTCTCTTTCTCTTCCGGTGACAGACCGACCAGCACATCGGCTTCCGTCTCCACCTGTCGAATCTCCGGCTCGTCCTTGCCGTCCTCGTCATGCAGCTCGATTCCGCCCGCATTTCCAGGCGTTCTGCCCAGATGCTTACTACCCATCTGCGTACGCTGGAACATCGGATCGATCCACTTGGAGAACACCTGATAACAATCCGGGCATCCCAAGAAACCGCTCTTCGTAAATTGACTTTGCGTAATGCCGCAAGTCGGGCAGGTCACGTTATTTCCCGCATCACCGGACAGTCCTTCGAATCCTAATCCGAATGGCGCGGCAAAAGCACTGGCCAATATATCAAGCGGGCTGGTCATGTTGCCGAACCCTTCATCCAGCGCGCCAGGTAATCCTGCACCTAGCAGTCCATTCTTCAGTGTTCCCGGGATGGAGATACCCATCTCACGCGCACACTCATCACAAAGCATAAGCATCTGCGGGGCTTTGCCCTGCACTTGCTTCATGATCTTCACATTTGCTTCTCTATCTTTACAACGTTGACATTTCATATCATGCCACCTCTTCTCTTCTTCCTATCCTTACTTCGTAATCAAGCTGATCAGCATGTTCTTGAAAATATCCATGCGTACCATCGCCTTCTTATCCGGATCGATACCCGACAGCGCACGGTCAGAAATGGCCGCCTTAATCAGTCTCGCCGTCTTATTATCCATGACCTCATAGTCAATAAAATTCAGTAAGTAGATCTCCGCCTGCTGCTGAGACAGTGTATCGCCCAACGAGTTGATGGTATGCATAAGATAATTCGTACCCGCCAGACTCTGCACACGGGAGATGCGGATCTGTCCACCACCGCCACGACGGCTCTCTACGATATATCCCTGTCCATTGGTAAATCGTGTAGAAATCACATATGTAATCTGGGACGGCACACAGTTCACACGTTCAGCCAGATCGCTTCGGTTAATGACCGCCGCACCATCGTTCTCATCCAGCATTTCTTTGATCATCATTTCAATCACATCGACCAGTCTTGCCATACGATTCCCTTCTTTCTTATCAATTCGTGTAAGCGCGCACTTCTTCGTCGCTTCATTGTCCAGCGTCGACCTCGCTCACCTTCCGTCACGTCCATCAAGTCTCTTCTTTGATATTTGACTTTGACTATCTTTGACTAAATTCATTATACCGCGACCATTTCCCTTGTCAACACATTTCCATATTTTTTCCATGGAACAGTCAAACCGTGGAAATTATATGGAAACTCCGTTGCATCAATTCCCATTCAACCGAAAAAAACAGAAGCGCGCTGCTTCCCATACGAATCAGCGCACTTCCCTAGTCATCGATTCATAGCCATCGATTCCAGATTTAAAAAATAAGAATACAAGCAATATCACCTAAAGCGATAAGACCTAGAACAATTGCAGTACCTACACACATAATTCTTTCTTCCTTTCAGTTTGTTTTCATCTATTTATACGAACCAAATGAAAGAAGTGCTACACATTTTTGAAAAAACAGATTGGATATATTCAATTCGTCGCACTTTTCTAATACAGAAAAAGCTCCCCTCGACGTCATGCCGTCGAAGGGAGATTTGAACTGTTTACTGTGTTGTTGTGTTACTTACGTTTCTCGTTCCTCCAGGATTATCCGTACTCGATTAGTTATGATTGAAATGACCTCTTCTTCACTTTTCTGTCCAGCAAAGTAAGGTCCCGTTTCTTCCATAATGATGTCAATAATTTCAGTATCGGGGTATTCAACGAGGTGTAATGATTCAACCAATTCAACAAACTTTCGGCTTTCCTCATCTGTCAGCGGCACTTCATCGTCTATTTTCCAATCCGGATCTTCCGCATTACGCTCACGCCAGAAATTCTCGTGTTCTTCCGGATGTTTCAGGAAATCAAGCATATACTCTAGTGCATCCCTACGAACTGGATAATCTCCAAGATAAGACTTCGCATTTTTCAGATCATACTCTTGTATCTCTTCAGAAAGAAGGAAGCATATGAATTCCCACGCTCCGTCTACATCATCGCAACTAGAAGATACATAGGCCAATTGAGGACAAAGCACCAAAGAAGGACCCGTAGCCGATAGGCATCCATACCTTTTATCAGCCCTTTGAGTCGAAACTGCTAAATGAACTTCTTCTGGATTATAATAAGTTCTGTTCAGCACACTGTCTCTGTAGATGCAATTATCATACTCTTGCTGCGTAACGCAATAATCCTTAGCTAAATGAAGCAGTGACCGAAACTCCTGAGAATCAAAAGAAGTCTTTCCTGTTGAACCATCAACAAAGGAACTCATGTCGTATTTCAAAACATCATTTAGTAAGTCTATGCCCACATCATTGAATAGCACACGTCCCTCGGCTTGTCTATTCATGTACGCCTCCCATTCAACAAATGTCGCATCCATACTTATATCACACTCTGTCATTAATTCAGCAACGTTCAAATTATATTCAATGGGGATCGCATATAGATGTTCCTGATTCATCATGGTCTCAATCACATTGGTGAAGTACTGACTTTTCCATTCTTCTCCCATTCCATCATACTTCGTTTTTAAATCTACAAAGAGCCCGCCATACTCGAAATACTTCCATGTGTTGTCTTTGATAAAAAGATCTGGACCCTCTCCATTAACTGATTCTTTCCAGATGTAATCATTGAATGCTTTCCAATATGCATCGTAATCTACATTTCCCTCTGAATCTAGGTATTCATTGGGATCTAGGATATCTTCATAATCAAGCAATTTAACCGCATACTTCTCATTTGTCTTATTAAACTTTGAAACTGCCCACTGATACTTCTCATTTTGAGTAATCCAATTCCCAACTACTGTGAACGTCGTCTTCCCTTCGGAAGGATTACTATCAGGGTATAAAAATCCTGCATATTGTGTATCTTTCTCCCAAACTACCAAAGAAGTCCCATCTTTAGATACTGAATATCCATCTGGAAATACAAGGTGCAAATCCGTGTTGTCCCAGTGTACCATCTCCTGCCAAGTGCCAGTAACCGAATCAAGTCTCCAAAGACCTTCGCTAGAGTTCATATATTGCTGGCTATCTATATTTCGCATTTTTGATGCATAGGCAGGAAGTTGAATCAAACCACACTGTTCATACTTGTTATCCTCGTTTAAGTAAAGAAGTTCATACTCGAATCTGCCCGTCTCAATACCTAAAGCATACATCCGATTGTCACACCAGAAGAAACCACCCTCCGTTGAAACTACTCCTTCTGGTTTCACTTTCAGACTTCCATCAGAAAGATTGTACCCACGGAACGAATATCCCTCATCTTCCCAAGTAGATACATATATAGCATTATCTTTCAGAGCAAAAACATCGCAGAATTGCGCTCCATCACTTGAAGGAATATTGAGCATAACAGAAACATCGTGAGTAGTCATATCAAATTTGTAAACTGTCAACGACAAAAAATCCTTAGCCGTAATCACTAATGAATCGTCCTGTATGAACACAGAAGAATCAATCGTTCCATTCAATGAACACGGTACAGGATAACTCTCCAATAGTTCTCCTTGAAAACTAAACTTTTCCATCGAATAATTCGAATAATTTTTCAGATTGTCCCAATCGAGAGTAAGTATCCATACTTCAGTGTCTGTTGCTACGCCACAACACACTTGGTGACCGGACAGACTTGTTTCAGTCACTGTGTCAAAAACTGTACACCCAAAGTATGGGGTTTCTCCAATACTATGAGAAAATACTGTCGCTTCTTCATTATTATGTGAAGAAGCGACAGTATTCGTTACTGAGGACGAACAGCATGCTGTCATCATAGTAAGCACAGTTACTATACTCAAAAGACTTGAAACACCCCTGTTCACCTTGCTCATTTGCTCCACCTCTTTTAAACAAATTTCACTGGCACATAGTATTTTTTATACAAAGCACTGTACGATAACTTGTAGATATGTCTCCATGTTGAAAAAGAATCGCCAGAACTCCAGCCAATTTGATCCGTAATGTATACCCCGTCTGCATATGTGCCTACTACCACAACAACATGTCCTCTCCATTTCCAATCCTTTTCATCAGCACTTGTGTCATCATACCATCGATAGAAACAACAATCTCCTTTTTTCAGTTCCTTATAGTATTTAGACATACTATCCAAACCTTTGCCCGTTGCAAATTGCTTCGTGTCTTTCGATCCCATTTTATAACCGCCCACGGTTGCTAAATGATAACTCGAGTTTGTCCCATTTTGAGCACAAGTGAGGTAATCACCTGTCCAAATATCTGCATATTGAATCGAAGAGTATTTAAACTTCCAAGCTAATGCAGGCACCGTAGAACAGTCATTTCCCATTTTTGCATTGCCCTTGTATGTTAATTGCTTCCCGTTGTATGCTCCACTTCTGACAAATTCATCATATGTATTGTTATACGTCTGTGTATAAGGCATGCCTGTATATGTTGTTGACGTAGTATATGTATGATTGTAAATGTACAAAGTACTAGACGTTTTCCACTTGATGTCAGCCATTCTATTTAATTCTTGTACCGCTCGGTCACGTTCCGCTGCAGTCGGAGCCGACGCCTGAACATGTGAATCAGTCATAACAATTTGTCTTCCCATCAGCCCTACCATAGCAGAAACAATCATAACTGTTAACATAAGTTTGGCAACTATTTTCTTCATCTAATACCTCCTTGATTGTGCAGTATTACCGCATTTTCCGCAAGTGGTATTATATATATATATATATATATATTGTCAACATTTTTTAATGCAGTCGTGAAAATTTAGCATTCATACATTTCTATACTATCAATGCGTTCATTGTTGTCATTCTGAGAATATCACATTAGCCTTGCAGTTATCAGGGGTGTCTTTCACAAGAACGTCTCTGCGAAGTCTTTTGTTTCGCCCACTTCGCGTACTCAACAGGTTCACATCTCTAATACAGAAAAAGCTCCCCTCGACGTCATGCCGTCGAAGGGAGCTTCTGTACTTGTCTTAGCAAAGCGATTTACTAACTGAAATCGTATCTTACTTCTTGATGAACTTGTCGTATACGAAGATCAATGCAACTGCACCGATTACAGATACGATGAATCCACCGATGAAACCTGTTGCGCCAAGTCCAAGAATACCGAAGATGACACCCGCTACGATACCACCGACAATACCAAGGATAATGTCCATGATGATACCATTGCTCTTCTTCATGAGCTTACTTGCTACAAAACCAGCAGCACCACCCACAACGATATCAATCAGTAAGCCAATGATAAAATCCATAATAATCTCCTCCTCACGTTTGATGATATTTTAAGTATAGCACCACCCTGAAGAAGTAAATTTATACATTTAGTAAACAATTCTACATTAACCGATGAATCGACGAATCGTCAAAATCGTACCCATGTCCAAACTTCCCCAGACGACTGCATCTCGGCTGGAGGACGCGTGAATGACCTGTCCGCCGCCGGCATAGATGGCTACGTGATCGGCCACACCGTCGCCGCCTTTTAAGTCATATACAATAACATCGCCCACGGCAATATCCGAACGGCTGACACCCATACCGACATATCGGATGGAGTTAGACTGGTGCGGAACCGAGACGCCAACCTGTCGGTAACAATATACGACCAGACCCGAACAGTCCACACCACCGGAACTCTCTCCACACCATACGTAATCTACACCCAGCATGGACTTCGCAATGTTGATGATACTCTCACCGTTTACACCGGTAATCTTCGGCGGCGGATTACCATTTCCTCCGCCACTACTCTTCTTACTGCCACTCTTCTTTCCGCTACCGGAATTGCTCGGTTTCGGCGTTGGCTTCGGCGTAGGTGTCGGCGGAGCTTTGGTCGTTGTATAGGAAACATATACATAACCTTCCGTACCATCATCCAATGTAACGTGATACCACTGATTATTGGCTACACCCGAACAATGGAGTCTTGTGTAACGGGACATTTCCTTAATGACATCAGACTCCGTACTCGCCTGGGCACGAAGTTTCAGTCCATCCGCATCGACCCATACTGTACGGTCGATCTCATTAAAAACCATGTTATAGGAGAGCGAAGCGGTCAGAACATATCCTTCTACGCCCTCTTTTGTCACAATGCGTGACCATGTATCACCTTGTGAGATCTGCGTGACACGTGTAGAACGGTCGATCTCCGCCACTGTCTCAGAATCCATATTCGGTGTCTTCTTCAAGATCGTATTCGTGGTCTTAATATAGTAGTCCTCGTTTGTCGGGACAAAAGCAGTGGTGTCCAACATCTCGATCGGCAGGTCAGAAGAGTCGTAGGTCTGCACGATCTGCGCGGTCATGATGTTCTTATACTTCGCTTCGTTACGGCTGGCATCGTCAAAATAGGTCGCCGCGATCAGCTGACCTTCACCGATATGCATCAAGCCATCATCCTGATTGCTCCCGGCATTCGGATCCAGAGGCGGTTCCTCCAGTCCTTCCGGGTTGTCCGGATCGATCGTCACTTGTGGAGCGTCTGGATCGCCCGTCACATCCGGCTCGACCGTCGTCTCTGTTGTCGTGGTCGCAGCACTGATTGCCCAGTCTTCAAGAAGGACTTCTTCCTGATCATCATATGGATAGGTATCTGCGTAGGCGCGCGCAACTACAACTCCGGCTGGTGTACTCTCACGAAGTCCCACCGGAATCAACATGACCGGAAAAGTAATCATTAGACAGATCACAATCGAAACGATTGCCAGTCTGTTCGTACGATCTTTTCGACGCTGACGCATATTCCACCTCCATTATTCTTCATCATCTATTTTACTTGCCCCCTATATCAAAGTCAAAAAAAGTGACATTTCTCTTATTTTACATTCTTGTGTCGCCTGTCGATTCAGCGTCCGATTTTCCATGGTTTTTCCCTTTCTATATAGTAAAAAGACTGCCCCGCATGTGCGAGGCAGTCTTCTGAAATCATTGTCATTTCGGTCGCTTGGAACTCAAGCGATGCGACGATTACTGTTCACCGATCACGCTCGGGATCACAACCGGATCCTTGCCGAGCAACTCGTTGTTCTCAGGAAGTGCCGGAACAGCGGTCAGGTTTCTATACTTGACCATACCGGTACCTGCCGGGATGAGCTTACCGATGATAACGTTCTCCTTGAGACCGTAGAGCGGGTCGATCTTACCCTTTACTGCAGCATCGGTCAGGACACGAGTTGTCTCCTGGAAGGAAGCAGCAGACAGGAAGGAGTCTGTAGCGAGGGAAGCCTTGGTGATACCGAGCAGGATACGCTTACCCTTTGCCGGCTCCTTGCCCTCAGCTTCAGCCTTCACATTAGCATCCTCGAAATCGAACATGTCGACGGTAGAACCAGTCATGAGATCTGTATCACCCGGATCATCAATTCTGATCTTACGCATCATCTGACGTGTGATAACTTCGATATGCTTATCGTTGATGGTAACACCACCGCTCTTATAAACCTTGATAACTTCGGATACGATGTACTTCTGTACGCCACGTACGCCCTTGATCTTCATGATCTCCTGCGGGCTGACTGTACCATCTGTCAGCAAATCGCCAGCCTCTACGAACTCGCCTTCCTTTACCTTGAGGGTTGCGGAATACGGAATTGCGTAGCGCTTCTCTTCGATCTCGATCTCGCTATCCGGGTTCGGGTTCACTGTAATTGCTTCGCCTTCCGGTGTTGCAGGGGTTACAACGATTACCTTCTTGTGCTTCTGATCCTCTGTGATGGATACGATACCATCGATTTCAGAGATCGTAGCCTGTCCCTTCGGCTTACGAGCTTCGAAAAGCTCCTCAACACGAGGGAGACCCTGTGTAATATCGTCGCCGGAAGCAATACCACCGGTATGGAACGTACGCATGGTCAGCTGTGTACCAGGCTCACCGATGGACTGTGCAGCCATGATACCAACTGCTTCACCACCGATTGTCGGCTGGCCGGAAGCCAAGTTCAAACCGTAGCACTTGCTGCAGACGCCATGACGAGCACGGCAGTCAAATACGGAACGAATCTTCACCTTCTCATAACCACAAGCTTCAATCTTCTTTGCCAGATCAGCTGTAATCAGATCATTTCTAGCAACGATCAGGTTGTTCTTATCATTCAGATCGTAGATGTCTTCTGCAGCATAACGTCCGGTGAGACGATCACTGATAGACTTAACAACATCCTTCTTCGTACCTGCAACCGTAGCGATTTCCTTGACCCAAGTAAAATCATCCGTACCGCAGTCTTCTTCTGTAACGATAACGTCCTGTGCAACATCGACGAGACGACGTGTGAGGTAACCAGAGTCAGCGGTCTTCAGAGCTGTATCGGACAGCGCCTTACGAGCACCGTGGGAAGAGATGAAGAACTCCAACACGTTCATGCCTTCACGGAGGTTAGACTTGATCGGGATTTCGATTGTCTTACCGGATGTATCCGCCATGTTACCACGCATACCAGCGAGCTGCTTGATCTGCTGAGAGGAACCACGGGCACCGGAGTCTGCCATCATCTTGATTGGGTTGTACTCACCAAGAGAATCGATCAACGCCTTTGTGATTGCATCTGTAGTCGAAGACCAGATCTTAACGACTGCTGTATAACGACCATCCTCATCGAGAAGACCTCTCTTATACATCTTGTTAATGTACTCAACCTTATCTTCTGCTTCGTGAACCATCTTCTCCTTAACATCCGGCACGATCATGTCTTCGATACCGATGGAGATACCACCACGGGTAGAATACTTATAACCCATTGCCTTGATGTTATCGAGAAGTTTTGCCGTATCACCGATACCGTGTACACGGATGGAACGGGAGATCACATCAGCCAACTGCTTCTTACCAACTACGAAGTCGCACTCGAGAACGAGCTCGTTGCCTTCCTTCGTACGATCAACATAGCCCAGATCCTGCGGGATGATCTCATTGAAGATGAAACGACCCAGTGTGGACTTTACGATTCTGGTCAACGGCGCACCATTGAACTCACGTGTAACACGAATGCCGATTGGCGCATGGAGCTCGAGGTGATGATCACCATAAGCCATGATCGCCTCATCGATGGAAGAGAAGACCATGCCTTCACCCTTCTCATTCGGCTTTGTAATAGTCAGGTAGTAGCAACCAAGGATCATATCCTGTGTCGGAACGGTAACCGGGTTACCATCCTGAGGCTTCAACAGGTTGTTGGTAGAAAGCATGAGGAATCTTGCCTCAGCCTGAGCCTCTGCAGAGAGCGGAACGTGTACAGCCATCTGGTCACCATCGAAGTCAGCGTTGAACGCGGTACAAACGAGTGGGTGAAGCTTAATGGCACGACCTTCAACCAGTACCGGCTCGAATGCCTGAATACCAAGTCTATGGAGCGTAGGTGCACGGTTCAACATAACCGGATGATCCTTGATAACATCCTCGAGGATATCCCATACAACATCTGCAGCACGCTCAACCATACGCTTTGCGGTCTTGATGTGCTGTGCATGGCCCTCAAGAACAAGTCTCTTCATAACGAAAGGCTTGAAGAGCTCCAGTGCCATTTCCTTCGGGAGACCGCACTGGTGCATACGAAGTTCCGGACCTACAACGATAACGGAACGACCGGAATAGTCAACACGCTTACCGAGGAGGTTCTGACGGAAACGACCCTGCTTACCTTTGAGCATATCGGACAGAGACTTCAGTGCACGAGAGGAAGCACCTGTTACCGGACGACCACGGCGGCCGTTATCGATCAGGGCGTCAACCGCTTCCTGAAGCATTCTCTTCTCGTTTCTGATAATGATTTCCGGTGCACCGAGCTGCAGGAGCTTGGACAGACGGTTGTTTCTGTTGATTACACGACGATACAGATCATTCAAGTCAGATGTGGCAAAACGACCGCCATCGAGCTGTACCATAGGACGGAGTTCCGGAGGAAGTACCGGCAGTACATCCAGGATCATCCACTCCGGCTTGTTGCCAGACTTCTTGAAGGACTCAAGTACCTCGAGTCTCTTGATGATACGAGCTTTCTTCTGACCACTTGCAGACTGATAGTCTTCGTGGAGCTGAGCAGCCAGACCTTCGATATCCAGTTCCTGGAGAAGGATCTTGACAGCTTCTGCACCCATCATAGCCTTGAATGCAGTCTTACCATACTTCTTCACATTCTCCTGGTATTCCAGTTCGTCAATGATGCCGCACTTAGCCAAGCCTGTCGTACCTGGATCTACTACGATATAAGCACCGAAATACAGCACTCTCTCGAGCTGCTTCGGCGATACATCCAGAAGAAGGCTCATACGAGACGGTGTTCCACGGAAATACCAGATATGAGATACCGGAGCCGCCAACTCAATGTGACCCAGACGCTCACGACGTACCTTGGAACGTGTAACTTCAACACCGCAACGATCGCAGATGATGCCCTTATAACGGATCTTCTTATACTTACCGCAGTGACATTCCCAGTCTTTCTGTGGTCCGAAGATACGCTCGCAGAAAAGGCCGTCACGTTCCGGCTTCAGCGTACGATAATTAATCGTTTCCGGCTTTTTTACCTCACCATGAGACCAACTCTTGATGGTCTCCGGAGATGCCAGGCGAATACCGATTGATTCGAAATGATTCATTTCAAACATATACTTGCTATCTCCTTCCCAACTCACAATTCATCTTCCATGGACGCCAGATCATCCATGCTAGGTTCAATATCATCGTTGGCATCGTCGATCAATTCGCCGTCTTCACCAACTTCAGAGAAACCTGCTGCGCCCATTTCACTCTCGTCCATCTCATTGAACTTCATAAGAAGATCCTGAGTCGGTTCTGCCAGATTTTCTTCTTCCTCAGCTGCATCCTTGAGCTTGTACTCTTCGTCACCGGTATAGATGCGAACATCCAATGCCAGAGACTGCAACTCACGAACCAATACCTTGAAGGATTCCGGAATACCAGCTTCCGGTACACTCTGACCCTTGACGATTGCCTCGTAGGTCTTTGTACGTCCGGTAATATCGTCGGACTTGACTGTGAGGATCTCCTGCAGGGTGTGTGCTGCGCCGTATGCCTCGAGGGCCCAAACTTCCATCTCACCGAAACGCTGACCACCAAACTGTGCTTTACCACCGAGAGGCTGCTGTGTAACCAGTGAATATGGACCAATGGAACGGGCGTGGATCTTATCGTCAACGAGGTGATGGAGCTTGAGGTAATACATTACACCAACGGTGATACGATTCTCGAAAGGCTCACCTGTACGTCCATCGTAGAGGATCGTCTTACCATCTTCGTCAATACCTGCCAACTGGAAGGCCTGAACGATATCGTTCTCGTTTGCGCCATCAAATACCGGCGTTGCAACTTTCCAGTTCAGTGCACGTGCTGCACGACCAAGGTGTACTTCGAGGAGCTGACCGATGTTCATACGAGACGGAACGCCGAGAGGATTCAATACGATATCCAGTGGTGTACCATCCGGCAGGAATGGCATATCCTCTTCCGGAAGAATTCTGGAAACAACACCCTTGTTACCGTGACGACCAGCCATCTTATCACCAACAGAGAGCTTTCTCTTCTGTGCGATATAGACACGAACCAGTTTGTTCACGCTACCCTTCAATACGTTCTCGTCTTCCTTTGTGAAAGTCTTGACATCAACAACGATACCGGACTCACCATGTGGAACACGAACGGATGTATCACGAACCTCACGGATCTTCTCACCGAAGATTGCGCGGTAGAGACGCTCTTCAGGTGTCAGTTCTGTCTCACCCTTCGGGGTAACCTTACCAACAAGGATATCACCTGCACGAACCTCAGCACCAATACGGATTACACCGTTCTCGTCGAGTTCCTTGAGGGCGTCATCACTGACGTTCGGGATCTCACGTGTGATCTCTTCTGCACCAAGTTTGGTGTCACGAGCTTCACACTCATACTCTTCAATATGGATAGATGTATAAACATCATCACGGACCATACGTTCATTGATCAGAACGGCGTCCTCGTAGTTGTAACCTTCCCATGTCATGAAGCCGATGAGAACGTTCTTACCAAGAGCAAGCTCACCATTCTCTGTAGAAGGACCATCTGCAATGACATCACCCTTCTTGACTGTCTCACCCATACGAACGATCGGGCGCTGGTTGATACATGTGCTCTGGTTGGATCTCTGATACTTGGTCAGACGATACTCATGTTCCTTACCGTCAGCAGAAGTGATCACAATACGATCTGCAGATACGAATGTAACCTGACCGTCCTGCTTTGCTACCTTACATACACCGGAGTCCTTCGCTGCGCGATACTCCATACCGGTACCGATGATCGGTGCTTCCGGCTTGATGAGCGGTACAGCCTGACGCTGCATGTTGGAGCCCATGAGTGCACGGTTCGCGTCGTCGTTTCCGAGGAATGGGATCAAGGATGTAGCAACGGATACCAGCTGCTTCGGCGAAACGTCCATGTAGTCAACACCGGACGGATCTACTTCGATGAACTGGTCGAGGTGACGGCATACAACCTTCTTACTGATAAAATGTCCCTGCTCGTCGATTGGCTCGTTCGCCTGTGCGATGTTGAAGTTATCCTCACGGTCAGCTGTCATGTAGACAACGTCCTTTGTAACGATACCCTTCTCCTTATCGTATACACGATATGGGGTCTCAACGAAACCATAGTGGTTAACCTTTGCATAAGTTGCCAGGGAGTTGATCAGACCGATGTTCGGACCTTCAGGTGTCTCAATCGGGCACATACGGCCGTAGTGAGAGGAGTGAACGTCTCGAACTTCGAAGTTCGCACGGTCACGGGAAAGACCGCCAGGTCCCAATGCGGAGAGACGACGCTTATGTGTCAACTCAGCCAACGGGTTCGGCTGATCCATGAACTGAGACAGCTGAGAAGATCCGAAGAACTCCTTGACAGCTGCGCTGACCGGACGAGTATTTACGAGCTGATTCGGATGAGTCGGCTCTTCGTCAGATACAGCATTCATGCGCTCTCTGATATTTCTTTCCATACGGGAGAAACCGATACGAATCTGGTTCTGCAGGAGTTCACCAACAGAACGGATACGACGGTTACCGAGGTGGTCGATGTTATCTCTGGAACCAACACCGTACTCCAGACCAAGCAAGTAGCTGACAGAAGCGATGATATCCTCGATGATGAGGTGCTTCGGCATCAGTTCGCCAACCTGTGCACGCAGAGCATTCATCAATGCCTCAGCATACTCAGTCTTCTTGGCTGTTGCACGAACCTCAGAGATGATGTTACGAAGGATCGTTGTACGAACCATCTCATTGATTGGGGTCTCAGCAATATCGAAGCCCTTCAGTTCCTTCTCAGAGAAGCTAGCGCGGATATACTTGTCGCAATCCACACGAGCATTACCAATAACCTTGAACGGCTGATCAGAAATCTTGTCTGCATCACCGATCTTAGTGATTGGGTATACATAAACTTCGTTGATACCAGCATCCTGGATCTCCCAAGCCTTATCGGAAGTAATCACTTCGCCAGCCTTCAAGAGTACTTCACCTTCGTCGGTGATAATATCGGATACTGCCTTGTGGCCCTTGATACGAGCAGCCAGAGCCAGCTTCTTATTAATCTTATAAATACCTACACGAGCCAGGTCATAACGCTTCGGATCGAAGAACATGTTGTTCAACAAGGTCTCCGCACCTTCCAAAGAAGTCGGCTCACCTGGACGAAGCTTATGATACAACTCAGCCAAACCTTCCTCACGGTTGTGGGAATTATCCTTGGCGATCGTCTCTCTGAGGAATTTCTCATCACCGAAAAGTTCGATGATCTCTTCATTTGTACCAATACCCAGTGAACGGAGGAATACCGTCAATGGGAACTTACGGGCACGGTCTACACGAACATAGATGACGCCGTTCGGATCAGTCTCATATTCCAACCACGCACCACGGTTCGGGATCACCTGGGAAGTATACAAGAATGCGTCGGACTTGTCGTGAATAATATCAAAATAAGCACCCGGTGAACGGACGAGCTGACTGATGATTACACGCTCAGCACCGTTGATAATGAATGTACCATGTTCTGTCATAATCGGGAAATCACCGATGAATACATCCTGATCCTCGACCTTGCCGGTACGCTTGTTCACGAGACGGACCTTTACTCTCAGCGGCGCTGCAAAGTTAGTATCCTTCTCCTTGCACTGTTCAATTGTGTTCTGTGGATTGTCAATGTCGAATTCTTTACCGATGAAAGAAAGCTCCATGTCACCTGAGAAATCCTTAATCGGGGACACTTCTTCCAAAACTTCCATCAATCCTTCGTCAAGGAACCACTGATAGGAATTCTTCTGAACTTCGATCAGATCTGGGACCTCGATGACTTCGTCGATATGAGAATAGGACATTCTCTCTGCTCTTCCCTGCTTGATGGGACGCACCATTACACATCACCTCACGACTTCGCAAATGGCTCATTTGCGTGTACGCAGACGTTTGTCGCGCACGATCCTATATGTTCTCAGACATGTTCCGCTCGAAAGAGGGAAAATATCCGTCGTCAAAATGGGCAGAATTCCCCTACCCATTGTAACGCAATATAGAATAGTACCACGAAAAAATACAGGTGTCAACGTAATTTTTCAAAAGCAGAAAATATCCTCTATTTCCCACATGATACAGCTAAACCGGCAAAGCGATCTGAGAAGGGTGAAAACAAAAGGCCGCCTCATTGGGTTGAGACAGCCTCCTGGTTTTTCTTTAAGTTTTCTTCACAAGATCTTGTGGCGTGGAGCCCGTCTCATCAAGAGAAGAAATCGATCAGACCGTGGTTGACGATCACGGAGTAGATTGGATTCGAAACGATGCCGTTCGCCCAAGTGGTGTAATTCTCACTTGCCATCTGTGCGCGCAGGCTAGCCATCCAAGCCGGTGCTGTATCGTGGAAGTAGTAGAGGTTTACACTTGAACCACTGTCAATGATGATCATGTCACCTGCTTTACGAGAAGAATCGAAGAGCCAGTCAACCAGTTTCTGATCTGCATCAGAAAGCTTCGGCTCACTTCCGTCACCCGGATCAACCGGTGAGAAACTGTTCTGTGTAACGCCTTCGTAGTAACCGCCTCTGGTGAAAGAGTTCATATCCTCAGAATTCTCTTTGGCCAATTTGATGAACTCATCTTCAGAAGTAGCCTTCGCCATGAGTTCCTCAGCGTCCTTGTGTGCTTCCTGAATCGCCGCAGCCTTCTCTTCCTCTGAAGCAGTCATATCAGAAAGTGCACCATTTCTCAGAACAATCACACGGTAAGAAGCTGTTGGATCTTCTTTGATATAAGCTTCCTCAAACATTGCAGCGAAATAGCCCTGATCTTCAGAATCCTTGAAAACCATCGTCGTAAGCGGCTTGGCCTCTGGATTGAAGCACATTTCAGCAAACTCCGGAGAAGCATTGGTCAGATTCGCCTTGGTACCGCCGGTCTTCGCCATCGTTACCTCACCTTTTTCGAAACGCTCCTTGTAATCATCAGAAGAGAATTCCAATGCACGCTTCTGGAACTCTTCCACATCCTTGCAGTTATCTGCAATCTTGTGGGCTTTCTTCTCAGCTTCAGCCAGCAGTTTTGTCTTCTCTTCCTCAGTCGTTTCCTCCGGAAGCTCTGCGCTTACGAAGTAGAGTTGATAGTTGACGAAAGTATAAGTCTCCGGAGACTCATCAAACTTCTTCTGAACTGTCTCCTGATTTGGAACCATCGTGGTCTGCTGCAAATAAGCACTGAACTCTTCAATGACAGCTGTACGTCTCATGATTCTACGATAAATCTGCATGGTCATACCTGTACCGTATGTACTCTGCAAATACTGGTCTGCTGTCATGTTCGTACCACGAAGTGCGTTCATGTAATCGCAAGTCTGGCGAACAGAGTCTACCTGGAGCTCAACATAGCGGTCTGTGCAAGAAGGCTTGAAGCCGGAATTCATCGCTTCTTCGTAGAGAAGGTAGTCACCCTGTGCAGAGCTTGCTGCCTCTTCCCAAAGCACATCACGGTATGTCTTACCTGTATTCGGATCACAAACCTCATCCAACTGAGAAGCATCGATTCCACTACCGTATGCCATCAGCTGATTCGCAGCAATTGTGAAGTAATAGTTCATCTCAACGATTGGAATACGCTTCACGGTCTTCTCTTTACCATCTGTTGTCTTGACGATCTTCGCACCGGTCAGCACCTTAGCCGGCAGACCGATCTGCATCGCCACATAAGAGAAGCAGATCAACACCGCAAGCACAATGGATACGGCGATAATGATCTTATTCTTCTTCGAGACCTTCATATGTTTCTTCGTCTTCGCTTTAGAAGATTTATCTGTCTTAGACATATTTATGCCCTTCCTTCTCTAATACTTAAAATAATCAGCACGCCTCATTATAATTCGGGAACACCGATAATGCAAGAATAGAAATGGAGATACATCGCGTAATGCCACGTATCTCCATGTTTTTCTCAACTTGTTTCGAATGCTTTTTCCGGTTCAGATATCGAACAACACTTCGATCAGTTTGTTCAAGTCCGCATTGTCTTGCCCTGCACATTCAAGAAGGACCCCGAAGAAGCGGCTCGATGTAGAGTTGGTAAAAGCATTGCGGTGCACGTATTCACGCAAGATTCCGTGGAACGCCTCACGTCCGAGGATTTCCTCCATCTGATAAAGCGCAATCTTACCGTAGGAATAGGCCGCCAGGATGTAACTGTCTGCATCCTCAAAATCATAGAACGAACGATTGATAGGCAGAATGCCGTTGGCCTGCATCGAGGTCAACCATGGTTCTTTGGTTAAATCAAAAGTCTCCCTAGAATACAATTCCATCTCATCTTCCACGCCAAGATACTCATAGAAGACAAATTCAGTATAGGAAGCAAACGATTCATCCAACCACGGCTCCATACCGGAATTGTTACCAACGATTCCCATGAACCACTGGTGTCCCAGTTCGTGCGCCACAACGATAGCCATCTGCTCGTACGGGAACGATTCATAAGAGTTTGTTAAGCAGTACATTGCATCAACCGTGCAGATGATCAGGTTCGGATACTCCATACCACCGGCATCGATCGGTGCCAGAACAATGTCCACTTCAGGATATGGATATTTACCAAATGCCTTGTTGAAAGCCGCGAAAGAATCCTTGGCTGCTTGGAGCGAAGCCTCCGCGCATGCATCCATTGTATCTCCGCACGGATGTGCCTCATCGTATACCAGACGAATGTGAATGCCATCGTAGTCATCTTCGAAGAACTTGAAGTTCTCACTGGCACAGAAGACGAAGTCACGTACGCACGGTGCTTCAATGGTGTAAGTGTTTTTGCCGTCTGCATTGGCAGGCGTATTCTCCACGCCTGTGGAGAGCAACTTCATCTTCTCAGGAAGAGTAAGTGTTACGTGATAGTTGGAGATTTCAGAATAGAAGCACTCACCGAAGTTATAGTATGCTTCATGAGAGAAACCCTTGCCATCTTCGTAGACTGCAAGAATCGGATAGAAGTTCGTCACGTTGTACACACCGTCACTCAAACCATATCGATCTGCAACAAGCGGGATCGTTGCCTTGAAATCGTAGGACAGTGTCATATGTTCACCCGGCTTCAGGTTCTGATCAAGCGGGATCCAGAGTACCGATACATCGGCATCACGATTACAGGTCAACGCTTGTGATGTTGTCTCATTCATCACGTTCGTCACCTCTGTCAGTGCACCTTCCTTCACTTCAATCTCCTGGAACCCATCGTGATGTGCTTCTTTGAAAAGGCTGGAATAGTCGCGCATGCAAAGCTGATTCCATTCTTCGCTGGAATTGTTATAGAAGTTCACGACAACGTGACCGCCGACTGTATGGTCTGCCTCGTTCAATTCCAACACCATGTCATACTTGAAACGCTCCTCCTCCGGCAAGAACTGAATCTCACAGTTCTCCTGCGGAACATCGATCTTCAGGCCTAAAGGATTGGAAGTCGCTTCCGTAGTGGTTTCCGTCGTTGTCTCCGTCGTCGACTCGGTTGTTGATTCAGTCGTCTCGGATGGCGCCTCGGTCGTTTCTGCCTGCGTGGCAACCGAGAATTTCTTCTTTGACTTATTGGAGTTCTTCTTCGAACAAGCTGTCACGCCAAGTAACATGGCAAAAATCAGCGTGGAAGCAATCGCTCTCGTTTGTTTCTTCATTTTCTATCTCCTCAATTTTCGAAATAAGTATCTTGAATACCTTCACCATTATACGAGTGAGTGTCAAGGTATATGTGACGGTTTCGTAATGTAGACGAGACGAATCAGAAAAACGTCTCAACTAAAGAAGCAAAGTGCAATGACATGACAGATTGCGCCGAAATCAACCAAAATGTGGAATGTCATGTGTGCGAACTTAAATCGCATGAAGAATAAGATCACGCTGGTGGTGTAGCAAAGTCCACCTGCCACCAGTAGCCAGAATGTTACATGGGAGGCCTGTGCGTACAGGATTGGAAAGCATAACACGATCATCCAACCCATAAGCAGGTAAAGAAGTGACGAGAATACATAGGAGAAGGCAGTCTTAGAGAATGCGATTGCTTTCACCAAAGTTCCGCCGATTACCACGCACCATTGTGCGATGCAAAGACCCAGTCCCCATTTTCCGCCGATCGTACTCAAGCAGATCGGTGTATAGGCACCTGCAATGGCATAGAAGATCATAATGTGATCCAGTCGATTGAAGATGGCCTTCTGGATCGTACCGTGTTTCATCGTATGATCAATTGTCGACATCAAGAACATCAGAAATGTGCAGATACAGAAAATCGAAATGGCAACAGTATCCAAGATTGGATGACCGGTTGTACTGTTGAGATATGCGTGTACCGCTGCATATGGAATGATGCCCAGCATAAAAAGTGCCATGACACCGTGGGTCGTAGAATTACCGATCTCTTCGCCGAAAGTTTCTTCTTTCTTGGCTTTCTTCGCTGTTTCGCCTTCAGCCCAGTCCAGTTCCTTCAGACCTTCTTCGAGTGAATCGGCGGCAGTTGATTCACTATTCTCTTTGTGATTTTTCTCACTTTCTAACCAATTTCGCCAGAATGCTTTGTTCGTAGACATCCCAATTCCTCCTTACGGCTCACTATCGCCAAAAACATCGATTTTCTCCGCTTCTCCATGGACATCCGGAAAATCTAATTCCTTGTTCTCTTTCTTCTCTTCGGTTTCTTCTACGTCTTCTTTCTTCTCTTCAACATTCGAAGTCGGCGCAACTGCCGACAGGGAGATGACTTGCGTCTTCTCTTCGGATGGTCGTGAAGAGGGGGCCGTCGCAGCCAGTGAGATGACCTGTGTCTCTTCTTTCGACTTGGAGGTCGGGGCTGTTGCGGCCAGTGCAATCACTTGGGTATCACTAGATGTCGCCTCGATCGCAGGCACTACCGTTGTTGCTTCGATCGTCGGCGAAGTTGGTTCTTCACGGCGAAGCTCAGTCGTTGGCGCCTGTTCAGGTTTTACGGAATATGTCTCTTTCGCAATCTCATCATTCTCATCCTTGATCACGGTACCCAGGGGTTCCGATACGACCGGTGCAGCGCCTGCAAATGCTGGTGTCTGATGCGCCTGTGCCCGACGGAAGTGAGCGAAATCGTGCTTCTGCTTCTTCTCTGTCATATAGGCTTTGTAGTAGAAATGTATGATCTGTGCCAGAATATAGCCAATAATAATACTAGGCAACAATTTATAGGCCATTCGTTCTGCTGATTTCTCAGACACCATGCCAATGAGGCCCGTAAAAGGTGCATGCGTCACCTCGTAGATTCGATGAAGGAACATGGACAGCATGGATTTTCCTATATTTCGGCCATTCTGCGCAATACTTGTCTCTACCTTCGGCAGGAACCACTTGGGAATATACGGGAGAATAGCATAAGTCGCAAGACCGATTGCCACCCAGATTTTCTTCTTCCAGCATGCCCAGATTCCCGTCAAAATGAAAGCAAGAAGGAAGCATACGCTCATCAAACGTTCAATCAGACTGATATTACGCACAATATTGGCATCAAAGGCAAAGAAAACCGGAAATGAGAACACAAACAGGATGGAGAGCAATAATGCGCCGAGAAAAACATCCACGATGATATCACGTTTCATTTTCGCTTCTTACCTCCCATTCTGTGTACATAAGTAAGGGTATTATACCGCTTCAACCTTCCCTTGTCACTTGTTCGCACGCGTGATAGAATTTCCCCAGAATGAACCTTGGAGGCGTAATCTATGACCAAATTGATCCTAGCCAGCAAATCTCCCCGACGTGCTGAATTACTCGGACGTATGGGTTTCTCTTTCGAAATCGCCGAAGCCAAGGTGGATGAATCAGCCATCAGTGAGAGCATCCTGATCAGGAATCTCGGCATGGGTGGTGCGCAGCCAGGGCTGAATCCTATGGGCGCAGGCCCATTGGACGTACCGAATATTCAAAATGCGGTGCCGCTTATGTACCGCACTGCTGAAGAAATCGTCCAAGCACTTGCGCTGGCCAAGGCTTCTGCAATTTATAACCCGTTACAGGAAACAGATGCTGAGGAAAATAAGGATGTAGTGGTCATCGGTTCGGACACGATCGTCGTGTGTACACAGCAGATTCTGGGAAAACCAAAGGATGCGGAAGATGCCAAAGAGATGTTGATTACGTTAAGTGGGCAGACACACCGCGTGTATACCGGCGTCACCGTTCTTTCTCAAGACGGCGCCGAAACTTTCGTCTCGTACGCAGACGTAACCTTCCACGAACTGGATCAGACACAAGAAATGCTCATCGATAGATATGTAGCTGGCGGATCACCTATGGACAAAGCCGGTGCATATGGTATCCAGGACGAGGGTGCGCTACTGATCGACTCCATCAGCGGCGACTACTACGCTGTCGTCGGTTTGCCGATCTCACGTTTGTATCACGTACTCAGCCGAAAAGTGGTGTGCTGAAGTATCTCTCCGCAGTATCCGGAATAACAGTCACGACAGTCTTACCTTTACCAAGCTTTTTGGCCAAAGCAAGCGCGGCTGCGACATTGGAGCCAGAGGAGATTCCGCACATCAGGCCTTCTTTTCTAGCCAAGTCTTTCGCCGTACCAATCGCCTCATCATCGGTCACTACGTATACATCTTCGAAAATCTCTGTATTCAGATTATCCGGGATCAAGCCATCGCCGATACCCATCTGTAAGTGAGAACCGATATTTCCACCAGCAAGGATAGCTGCATTCTCAGGTTCAACCGCCCAGATCTTGATGTTCGGATTCTGTGCCTTCAGCACTTCACCAATGCCGGATAGTGTACCGCCGGTACCGATTCCTGCGCAGAAGCCGTCGATTGGACCTGCAACCTGTTCCAGGATCTCAATTCCTGTGTGATGGCGATGAACCATCGGATTCGCCGGATTTGTGAACTGCTGCGGAACATATACATTCGGATCTTCTTCCTGCATCTTCATGGCAAGCTTCAGGCACTCATCAATGGCCTTACCAATATCACCATCATCGTGAATCAACTTCACTTCTGCACCATAGTGCTCAACTAAGTAACGACGTTCGCAGGAGACGGAATCCGGCATAATGATAATCGTCTTGTATCCACGAACCGCGCCGACCAGCGCAAGTCCGATTCCCTGATTACCGGAAGTTGGCTCAACAATAATTGTGTTCTTCGTGATAATGCCGTCATGTTCTGCCTGTTCAATCATGTTCAGCGCAGTTCGTGTCTTAATCGAACCGCCCACATTCAAGCCCTCATACTTGACCAATACGCGAGCGCAGTCCTCGCCAACCATGCGAGAGGACAACTGAATCATCGGTGTATGACCAACAGCTTCTAAGACATTGTTGTAAACCATATTTTCCTGCTTTCCGCGGAGCAAATCTCCGGAAGAATTCTATATTACTGACTAAACATTTTAACCGCTTCAACGCAGGAGTGCAAGAATAGCTTATGCCGTATACGTACATTTTCCTACATGCCTTGTAACTTTCCTAGGTTTCTCGTGGTACTTTGCCGTGATTTATGTATAATGGTCATATATAGAATGTGGAATCGTCTTTCGGAGGTAGCATGAATAAAGTAGAGCACTTGGGTGACAAACAACATAACTACGGGGAGATCCTATTCTTTGCCCTATTCATTCCATGGATCGCCTGCATCATCTTGGCCGAGACGACACTTTACGGAGAATGCCTCTGTCATCTGGATACGTTGTGGCTTCTTCTCATGTATTTCTTCCCGTTTGGTCTTGTAAGTATCAAACTTCTCCTGTTCGATAAGATGGAACTCACCTATAAGACACTTCTTCTTCTCATCATGTGTATATTCGGTTTCCAGTTCTTCAACGTCGTCTGGAACCCTGATCTTTATTTGACTGTCCTCTGTATTGTGGCCGCATATGGCATAGATTTCCGCAAGATACTACGTGTGTACCTTATCGAATCTGTCCTGCTTGTCTGCATGTATACAACGCTTGCAATCGTCGGCGTCATCCCAAACATCATCAATCATCAGCACGGCATGACCCGTTATGCATTCGGAAGCATCTGGTGTACAGACTATTCTGCTAAGTTTTTCTTCATGTTGCTGATCTGCCTTTACCTATATAGCAAGAAGATGGGATGGTTCCACTGGATTGGACTGGTTGCACTCTCTTCCGTTGTTTTCTATTTCACTTTTGGAAAATTGGATTTCATCTGCATGATGTTGGCATTGGCAGTTTTCTTCTTCCATGAACAACTACAGAAGCAAGCGACATCTTCTAAGTTGAAAGTGTTCTGGCAGAAACTTCTGGAGAGGCTCGCTCCGCTATTCACGCCAATTGCTGCCATCATCATGACAGGACTGACTCTTGCTTATTCACCATCGATCTCCATCCTTCAGAAACTGAATGACACACTCTCTGGAAGATTGAGACTTGGACACCGTGCATTCTCAGAGATTGGAATGAGTCTTTTCGGACAGGATGTTACTTGGATCGGCATGGGTAATGTTTCCAATGATCAAGTTCCGGAAGGTTACAACTTCGTCGACTGTTCATACCTGAACATCCTGTTCACTTTTGGTATCTTCGCAGCTTTGATTGCTATTGGCGTATTCGCATACATCGCATTTCACAACCGCAAGGATCTGCATCTCGTCTTAGTCGTCGCATTCATCTCACTGAACTGCATCGTTGCCCATCACTTCGCAGAGATGGCTTATAATCCATTCTGGCTGGTCATTCTGGCCAAGAAGCCTGAATACTCTGAAGGAACACCACTGACTTCTATCCTTCCGAAGAAGAAACTTTCGTTCTCCACATCGAGTGAGAAAGGCGAATCATGACTCTAGGCGAGAAAGCATACAAGAATCTTGGTTTTATCTTGTTGGATCTGCTCTGTGTACTGGGCACGTTCTTTGGATCTTTCTACGGATATCTGTATTTGAAAGACGGTGCTTTTCCCAGTTTCGACATATACGATGGGGCCTACCGCATCGTCATCGCGCTCATATTTCTGACTCACCTGTTCTATGCATTCTCTGGGGAGTGCTATTCAGACGTTCTGCGCCGGAATTTCTTCGAGGAATCACGTGTGATCGTCTGGCACAACATGAAACTTCTGGGCACGATTCTTTTCGTACTATTCTTTCTGAAAGAGTCAGCCACTTACTCCCGTATGGTGCTTGCCATCTTCTTCTGCTTAAATACACTATGCATGACTGTTTGTAGACAGATCTGGAAGAAGCATCTGCTGAAGGCTTCCTCAACTAGTCACAACAGGCACCTGCTGATTATCACGGAACCAGAACGACTTGAAGCGCTCCAGTCACAACTTGCACCGAAAGCATATAGCGGATATGATCTCATCGGTACCGCCGACTCCTCTTCTTATCTCAAAGCAATCAAGGAAAATGTCGTAGACGAAGTGCTCGTGTGTCTTTCGGACGAAGCAACCCGTGGACCGCTCATTGAATCGCTACTCGACATTGGGCTCACCGTACACATCGATATCGGTCAATTTATCAACGAGGCACCAAACGCTCGTGTAAACAACATCAACGAACGCTCTGTAATCACCGCGGCCGTCAACCCCATTACATTCCGTCAGGCCTTCATTAAGCGTTGTATTGACATCGTTGGAGCTGTCATCGGTCTGGTCTTTACTGCGATTCTCTTCATTATCTTCGCCCCGATTATTTTCATCCAGAGTCCTGGACACATCATTTTCAAACAGAAACGAGTCGGCAAGAACGGTCGAATTTTCAATTTCTATAAGTTCAGATCCATGTATCCGGATGCCGAAGCCCGCAAGCAAGCACTCATGGAACAGAATAAGATGAACGGCCTGATGTTTAAGATGGATAATGACCCCCGCATCATTCCGATTGGCCGTTTCCTCCGGAGAACCAGTCTCGACGAATTTCCGCAGTTCTGGAATGTGCTCAAGGGTGATATGAGTCTGGTAGGTACTCGTCCCCCTACACTGGATGAATACGAGAAGTACACCCTCTACCACGCTAGCCGTCTGTCCATTAAGCCGGGCATCACGGGACTGTGGCAGATCTCCGGCCGTTCGAATATTACAGACTTTGAAGATGTCGTAGATCTCGACCGAGAATACATCCGTAATTTCTCACTCACAGAAGATTTGCGCATCATGATACGAACCATACTTGTGGTCTTCACACATAAGGGAGCAGTATAGTCTCCTTACCGAATCCGTATGGTACAATAGTCTTCAAAGGTGCATGCGTGCTGGTGTGGAAATCAAAGTTTTCTTGCCAGTTGGCGAAGGGATAAGGAGGTATCAAGAGGTGAATTACATCATATTCGGTGGTTCTGGTTTCATAGGCACACACCTCATCAGATACTTGAAGAACGAAGTTGTTCATTCGGAAGACCGAATTTACGATATAGATATTGTTATGCCTGGAGAAGAAGGCGTTGTCCCCGGTGTCGTGGAAAAATTCGATGATGTCGAGTATATCCGTTATGACATCAGAAAGAAGATTCAACTCGATATCCCCGCAACAAGTAAAGACGTTATTTTCAACTTTGCTGCCGTCCATAGAACACCAGGTCATCCAGACTACGCATATTTTGAGACGAACATTCTCGGTGCTACCAATGTTACTGAATATGCTGAAAGCGTCGGAATCCAGAAGATTCTTTTCACCAGTTCCATTGCACCATATGGTGCCTCGGAAGATTTGAAGAGTGAAGATACACTTCCCACCCCGAACACACCTTACGGCATCAGCAAACTAGTAGCCGAACAGATTCATAAAACTTGGCAGGCCAAGGATTCCGCTCGATCACTCACCATTCTCCGGCCCGGTGTCGTGTACGGAAAAGGCGAACACGGGAATTTCACCCGACTTTATAAAGGATTGAAGAAGAAATACTTCTTCTACACCGGTCGCAAAGACACGATCAAAGCCGCTGTCTATGTAGAAGAACTGGTGCGCTTTATGAAGTATCGTATGATCGACCATTCTTTTCCAGGCGTCGACACCTACAATTGCACTTTCGAACCGGCCTATAACATCGAGCAGATCTGTAATGCCATCATGGAAGTCACGGACACCAAACACCATGTATTCCGCATGCCAGGTTGGCTTCTTAAAACAGCCGCCGTTATACTCATGCCCTTCGGTGGGAAGAAACTAGGACTTCATCCCGCCCGTGTGAAGAAACTTATGGTGTCCACCAATATAAGTGGCAAGAAGCTTGCCGAATCCGACTATTCATTCCATTACACATTCAAAGAGTCTTTGGAAGACTGGTACAACGATTGTAATCGAGAAGGGTTGTTCTGATTATGTCTGAGAAAGTCAAAATCATCGTTGCTACACATAAAGCTTACCGCATGCCGGAAGATAAGATGTATCTTCCCGTTCACGTCGGTGCAGAGGGCAAGGATCTCCAACTCGGTTATCAGAAAGATAACGAAGGGGAGAATATCTCTTTACTTAATCCTCAGTTCTGTGAGCTGACTGGACTTTATTGGGCATGGAAGAATCTTGATGCCGAATATATTGGTCTCGTTCATTATCGAAGAGTATTTCGCGGGAAGCGGAAAGACAAGGATCCCTTCAACCAGATTTTGACGCGTGAGGAAATCGAACCGTTCCTCGTGAACTGTCCGATTATTGTTCCGAAGAAACGTCGCTATTACATTGAGACACTCTACCAGCATTACCAGCACAACCACCATATTGACGAACTCGACACGGCCGAACAAATTCTGAAAGAGAAATATCCACAGTATGAAGATGCTTATCAGAAAGCACTCCATCGGACTTGGGGATATATGTTCAACATGATGGTTCTCCGTGCTGACTTACTGGATGAATACTGTAACTGGATCTTCGATATTCTGTTCGAGTTGAATAGACGTCTCACCAAGAAGGATCAGACGGCTTTCGAAGCTAGATTTCCAGGAAGAGTCAGTGAACGTCTCTTCAACGTATGGCTTACATATAAGTTAGATCACGGTGAAATCAAGAAGACTCAAGTGAAGGAAATCCCCTTCCTCTACATGGAGAAAATCAACAAATTCAAGAAAGGGCTCACTTTCCTAAAGGCTAAATTCGTTGGAAAAAAGCCGGAAAAGAGTTGTTAACAAGGTAATCTAGCCAGAAGTGGGGCGCACTAATCTAAAGACAAACTTTATATTTCGATTGCTATATGACGTAATGTCAGTCATTCTTCCTTTCATCACGATGCCCTATGTCACACGTGTGTTAGGCCCTGACGGATGTGGCGTCTACAGTTTTACCCATGCAAATGTAACATATTTTGTTCTTTTCGCCGCGTTAGGAACAAGCGGATACGGTATACGCACAATCTCTCGAAATCGAGATAAGAAAGAAGAGTATTCCAAGTTATTCTGGGAAATTGAGATTCTTACGGTCGTCTCCTCCATTGTCTCTTTACTCGGTTTCTTTATATTCTTCCTTTTAGTCGAAGAGTATAAATCTTTCTACTTGATACTCTCGATACTAATCGTCTCCTCTTTGCTCGACATATCTTGGTTCTTTACCGGACTTGAGCAAATCGGGTATATGGCCTGTGTAAGCGTTTTCGTGAAAATTCTTGGCGCGATTAGTATCTTTGTTTTCGTAAAATCACCCGATGACTTATTCAAGTACTTCCTGATCAATGTACTCGTTCAATTTCTCAGTAATCTCTCCATGTGGATGTTTACAAGGAAATTCCTCGTTCGAGTTCCGTTCAGAACACTGCGTATTTTCCGTCATCTGAAAGAAACGCTGATTTTCTTCATTCCGACGATTGCTATTTCCATCTATAATGTGTTAGACAAAACATTGATTGGACTGATCACGCACGAAACCGCCCAAAATGGTTTCTATGACAATGCCACGCAGATTATCGGCGGTGTGAAATCATTAGTATATGTTTCGATCGGTTTTGTTATGGGTGCACGCACATCATATCTGTTTGCAAATAATAAGTTCGGAGAAGTGAAAGAAAAAATCGAATTGACCATGAACTATATCATGTTCCTGGCCATTGGGTTCGGTTTCGGAATTCTTGGTGTAGCAGACTCGTTTGTTCCGGTATTACTCGGTGGGGATTTCACAGGGGCCATTCCCCTGCTCAAGCTGATGACACCGCTCATTGCAATTATCGGCATCAGCAACTGCCTGGGGTCCCTGTATTACAATCCGGTTGGTAAGAGAAAGACAAGTGCCGGTTTCATCATAATCGGTGCGCTGACGAATCTGCTCTGCAACCTCATTCTGATTCCTCAATATGGAGCCGCTGGGGCAACAGTCGGTACAATCATTGCTGAATCAGTCATTTCCACTTTATATCTCTGTTTCTGCGATAAATTCTTCTCTTTCAAGCAGTTGATCCTACTCATATATCGAAAATTGATTGCCGGTGGAATCATGCTTTTGGCAGTGCTAGCAATTGGACTTTGGAACGCAAATCAGTATGTGGTGATCTGTTGTCAGATCGTAGGCGGCGCAACGATCTATATAGCGTTGCTGACACTCATGAGAGATCCCATTATTCAAACTGTGAATAACTATCTACAGGCCATGTATCGCAAACATTGTAGCAAAGCCAAGTCGTAGTCCGTTGTCGTTCATTTCCGTTTTATAATATAATCTCGTTATAAGTGAATCGGCTCTACATAAATGATTGCATTTCACAAAACTTCATCTATAGGAGAAAAACGATGGTTATAGATCAAGAATTCGAGAAACAACTACAATCTATGCATTTCTTTGATGAAGAGAATAGAGATGGTTATGTCGTGAGTAAGGAACTCAAAAAGATTTGGGCTGTTGAACTGGACTTACTTAGAGACTTTATCCGAGTATGTGACCAATACAACTTGCGTTTTTATCTGGACGGGGGCTCTTTGCTTGGGGCTATAAGGCATAAGGGGTATATCCCTTGGGACGACGATATCGATATCGTTATGCCAAGAGAAGACTACGATAAGTTATTGCAAATTGCTTCCGACGAGTTCAAGGCTCCTTATGAATTTCAATCTCCTTATCACATGTCTAATTACCCTAGATCACATGTCCAGATTCGCAATATAACTACCACGGCTGTCTTATCAGACGAAGTGGGATGCTATAACTTTAACCAAGGTATCTTTATCGATATCTTTCCGTTGGATGTCGTTCCTGATAACACCAAGGCGCTAAATAAATACATGCGTCACACATTTATACTTAGTATGTTACGAAGACTCAAGTATCATTTCTTCAGTAATAATCACAAGTTTATGCGGTTCGCCTCCCACGTTCTGTCAGTGCTGATTCCTAAGCGTGTGGCATCTTTTGAAAGATATGAGAAGTATTGTAAGAAATATAGCGGATTACAAGACTGCTTGATGGAAGCGTTTGCCTTCAGAGAAGGCGTGAAAAGCAAATTACGTTATATTCATTCCGAATGGTACACCGATTCAATCATCGTTCCGTTCGAGATGTTTAATATAACGATTCCCGCGGGGTACAATAACGTCTTGACGAATATGTACGGTCCGAATTATATGACACCAGTGAAGAATCCTTCTTATCATGGGCATGTAATATTCGATACGGATAAACCATATGATAGTGACCGTGTAGTTAGGGAGTATAAGAAATAAAGGAAATATCCAAAAAGAGGAGGATCCGTGTTATGGGCGAGACATTACAAATACTGGAAACACGTCGTAGCTGCCGTGCGTACAAACCGGAGCTGATTGAGGACGAGAAGCTTCAAGCTATCATCAAAGCCGGTACCTATGCGGCGACAGGTATGGGCAGACAGTCTCCCATCATTATCGCTGTCACGAATAAGGAGATGCGTGACCGTCTTTCGAAGATGAATGCAGCTATCATGGGCGCAAATTCCGATCCTTTCTACGGTGCGCCGGAGTTACTCATCGTGTTGGCTAACAAGTCCATCCCTACCTACCTTTACGATGGCAGTCTGGTCATGGGCAACCTCATGAATGCAGCCGCAGACTTAGGTGTCAGCAGTTGCTGGATCCATAGAGCGAAAGAAGAATTCGAATCTCCGGAAGGCAAAGAAATCCTCAAGAGTCTGGGCATTGAGGGCGATTACGAAGGAATTGGACATGTCATTCTTGGTTATGCTGCGTCACCGGTCCAAGCACCGGCGCCAAGAAAGAATGATTATGTTTACATTATCAAATAAATTTCATTATTTCAACTTCTAAAGTCCCCATATTCTTGACGAATATGGGGACTTTGTCTTACAAAACAGCGATTGTTACTTAGAATATCGCTACTTTACACAATGTGATTTTCATTAGATAAAATATCAAAATCCTGTATAATTCCAATTACCATATTATTGGAGATGGGTGCAGGGTAGCATTGTGTATATATCGGTAAAGAAAAAGTTCATCCTAACATGTGTCATCGTTGCACTCTTTACAACGGTGTGTTCCATGATTGAGATTGCATGGTGGAAGTCCCTTAGTGCCGCACTGAATCCAGTATGGGCCACCATCATCATTATCGGTCTGGCTTTCTTCCCAGGTATCATGGTCAGTCTGAACCTCACCGGTATTATTCTTGACAAGCCACGCCGTCGTGAGATCCATGACGATGAATTGGAAGATATCACGATCTTGATTGCCGCCTATAACGAGGAACATGGAATCTTCCGTACGCTCAAGTCAATTGCCGACCAAGAATACAGTAAACATATCACAGTCAAAGTAATTGACAACAATTCCACGGATGGTACCAAAGCCGAGATCCTGCGCGCACAGCAAACACTCACCAACATCTCCGTAGAGTATCTCTTCGAGAGTACCAAAGGTAAATTTTCTGCGCTCAACCACGGACTCACCCTGACCAAGACTCGTTTTGTCATCACCATCGATGCAGACACATATCTCTATCGCGAAGCGCTGAAAAGAATCTGTTATGCCATGATCTCTGAGAACCGCAACAAACAAGTTGCGGCAATTGCTGGAACCGTACTGGTACGCAATTCCCGCGACAATGTGCTGGCTGCCATGCAGGAGTGGGAGTACTTCCTCTCCATTGCCGGGATCAAACGTGCGCAAGGGCTTTTCCAATCAACACTCGTCGCACAAGGTGCATTCAGCATCTACGACACGGCAAAACTGAAGAATATCGGTGGCTGGAAAGATTCTATCGGCGAAGATATCGTACTTACATGGGAATTACTTTCTGAAGGAAACAAGACCTACTATTGTGATGACGCCATTGCTTTCACCGACGTGCCCACGAAACTCCGCGTATTCTGCCGTCAGCGAGCCCGCTGGGCTCGAGGCATGATTGAGGGATTTCGTCACTTCAGCTTCAAGAAGTGCAAGAACCGCTATGCCAAATTCTATATCTTTGCCGATCTTTTCCTGTTTTTCATTGATACCAGTGTCACCTTCTTCTACATTCCGGGTCTGATCGCTTGCCTATTCTGGCACAACTTCCTCGTTGTCGGACCGATGACGCTATTGCTCTTCCCGATTACGATCCTGATTTACCTCATTATGTTCTTGTCAGAGAAGCGCCGTGTGTTCAACCTCTTTGGGCTTAAGGTCCGTAAGAATTTCTTGGGGCTCATCTGCTTCACATTCCTCTATTCGCTGATTCTGTCACCAGTGTGCTTCTGGGGTTATTGTCAGGAATTCTTCGGCATTAGTCGCAAGTGGAAATAGGCGACTCTTTCTCCAGTACACGTGCATCGATCTACCCCACACGATTTACCCATTTCTGTAGTTGATAGAAACAAGCATTGCGATTACAATTGCAGTATATTTTAGTCATTCATACTTATGGAAGAGGCATCCCTCTTTCTTGAAGGAGGCATATATGAAGAAGAAACTAATCTCAATAGTAACCATCACGGTAGCCCTGTCTTTGGCAGGATGCAAGCAGGTCGACGAAGCCAAAGAGAGTGTCAAAGATAAGATCGACAACGAGATCTCTGATGTGTCCAAAGATATCGAGAGCTACATCGACGAAGCGACAGATATCTCCCACCATGTTCAGAGCTATATTGACGAGGAGACCGACCTGTCGATCGGTAAGTCATCGTCTTCTGCGGACGAGCCAACAGAAGGAAGTACTGGGGATGGTACTTCCGAAAACTTCTCTCCGGATATTACCTTCTCCATTTCCACAACAAATGGAAACACCCTCACGGAGCAGGTCTTCGCTGAGCATAAGATTACCATGATCAACTTCTGGGAACCTTGGTGTGGACCATGCGTGGGAGAGATTCCGGACTTGGAGAAGCTCTACGAGAACTATAAGGAGCAAGGATTCTACATCATCGGTGTATACTCCACAATCGGACAGGACGAAGAGGTGAAAGACATCATCTCCACGAATGGGCTCACCTACCCGATTGCAGAATACGATTCGGCTTTCGACCCCTTCCAGACAGGTTATGTCCCGACGACTATCTTTGTCGATCAGCAAGGACATGTTATTTCTATGGAGAATGGTTACGGTGACAATGTACTTGTCGGATCGAACTCCTACGATCAGTGGTCTCAGATTGTTGAGAAGTTGCTCAAGTAATCGCTATTTCTGCAACATTTCTCATTCTGACTTTCAAATATGAATGACAAATCGAAGCCTCGAAATCATTCGGGGCTTCGGTGCTTCTCGCGAATATAGGAAGACAATCCGAGAAGTCGTACGCGTAAAAAACGCACTGTTTTTGCAACGGTTTCTTATCCTCTTGCAAAATCGGGGCTGTGCCTATTTTCAAATCTATAATGAGGTTGTATAATTACAAAGATTGAGCTGGAGTATGCTTAAGGCAAATGTTTTTCCCAAATCGAAGGATGGCTACGAAGTGTTTCCGGCGACGTTGATTTAGATTAATTGTATGGAGGATTACAAGCTATGGCACTGAAGAATGAGTATTTGATCCGTGTCTTCGACAAGATTAAGCAAAGAGATCCGAATGAGAAGGAATTCCACCAGGCAGCACTCGAGGTTCTCGAGTCTCTGGAGCCGGTCATCGACCGTCATCCGGAATATGAGGAGCAGGCTCTGATGGAGAGAATCGTGGAGCCGGAGCGTATCATCACATTCCGTGTTCCGTGGCTGGACGATAAGGGTAACGTTCAGGTTAACCGTGGTTACCGTGTACAGTTCAACTCTTCCATCGGACCATATAAGGGTGGTATCCGTCTGCATCCTTCCGTTAACCTCTCTATCCTGAAGTTCCTCGGTTTCGAGCAGTGCTTCAAGAACTCCCTCACAGGTCTTCCGATCGGTGGTGGTAAGGGTGGTTCCGACTTCGACCCGAAGGGCAAGTCTGATCGCGAAGTAATGCGTTTCTGCCAGAGCTTCATGACAGAGCTCTCTAAGCACATCGGTCAGTTCACAGACGTTCCGGCTGGTGATATCGGTACCGGCGCTCGTGAGATCGGTTATATGTACGGTCAGTACAAGCGTCTCAACAACGACTACGTTGGCGTACTTACAGGTAAGGGTCTGGCTTACGGCGGTTCCCTCGCTCGTACAGAGGCTACAGGTTACGGTCTCTGCTACTTCACAGCTGAAATGCTCGCTGCGAAGGGTACTTCTTTCGAAGGCAAGACAGTCTGCATTTCCGGTTCCGGTAACGTTGCCATCTTCGCTTGCGAGAAGGCTACAAAGCTCGGCGGTAAGGTTGTTACCATGTCTGACTCCAACGGCTTCATCTATGATCCGGATGGAATCAAGCTCGACATCGTAAAGGAGATCAAGCTTGTTAAGCGTGGCAGAATCAGCGAGTATGCTGCACAGGTTCCAACAGCTCCTACACAGAGGGCAAGCGTCCGTGGGGCACAAAGTGCGATATCGCTCTTCCTTGCGCAACACAGAACGAGCTCGACCTCGACAATGCGAAGGACCTCGTTGCAAACGGCGTAAAGTTTGTTGCTGAGGGCGCAAACATGCCGACAACACCGGATGCTACACTGTACTTCCAGCAGAACGGCGTTTACTTCGCTCCTGGTAAGGCTGCTAACGCAGGTGGTGTTGCTACATCCGCTCTTGAGATGTGCCAGAACTCTGCTCGTCTGTCTTGGACATTCGAAGAAGTTGATGAGAAGCTCCATGGCATCATGAAGAACATCTACAAGAACGCTGCTGCTTCTGCTAAGGAATACGGCGATCCGGACAACCTCGTAATGGGTGCAAACATCGCTGGTTTCCAGAAGATTGCAGACGCAATGATGGCTCAGGGTATTGCTTACTAATCGTCAGCGATCCTAGTTTCGGAAAACTCGAAGAGGTCGTCTCCCCTTGGTGGGAAGCGGCCTCTTTTCTATTTCAGCATTCTGCATTGCATGGTCAACAAAAAGTCAACAGAATAAGCGGTTTCGTTGACTCCTGATTGACTTTCTCCCTTTAGCGACCCGCTTGGTGCCAATAGTCAACAGAAAATCAACAGAATAAGCTGTTTCATTGACTTCTGATTGACTTTCACCCTTTAGCAACCCCCTTGGTGCCAATAGTCAACAAAAAGTCAACAGAATAAGCTGTTTCATTGACTCCTGATTGACTTTCTCCCTTTAGTGACCCGCTTGGTGCCAATAGTCAACAAAAAGTCAACAGAATGGGCGGTTTCGTTGACTTCTGATTGACTTTCTCCCCTATTTGACAGGTATAATGTAGTTCACTAAAATGGTTCTTCACGGAAGTTGTGGGTATAGAAAAATAAATACAAATTGAAAAAGGAGTTTAAAAGT
>JAGHVD010000080.1 GCA_018064475.1 Candidatus Scatonaster coprocaballi | reverse complement strand
CTGTGAAGAAGAGCCGGACTATTCCTGGGACGAATGGTCTACAGTCTGTACTTCGCTTCCTTCGGGAAGAGGTAGTAGAAGAGGTTAAGGTCCAATACGGGCGTCCCAACTAACAAAAAAGACTGCCTCTTGCGAGACAGTCTCTCTTGTTTACATGATTCAACAGAAATTACTTCTTGTTAACCTTATCCTTCAGACCCTTACCAGCCTTGAATACAGGAGCCTTGGAAGCTGGGATATTGATAACTTCCTTTGTGCTTGGGTTGCGGCCCTTGCGAGCAGCGCGCTTCTTTGTCTCGAATGTACCGAAACCAACAAGAACAACCTTCTCTGGGTTCTTACCGGAAAGAGCATCACCGATAGCATCGAGTGTAGCGTTGATAGCAGCCTCTGCATCCTTCTTGGTTAATTTTGTTGCCTTTGCAACGGAATCAATAAGATCTGATTTATTCATAATTAATGCCTCCTTCAGGGCTTTATTTCAATGGATATTATGAACGTGTAAGCGCCTATTGTCAAGCGTTTTTCGAGATTTTGACCCATTTTGCAGGTGAAGCATACAAATTCAATTTGTCAAGATGATTTTGCTTTTTGAGTCAGAAAACAAATTGCATTCTTTCGCAAGTAATGGTAATGTACTAATGGTATTAAAACGTTATTGGAGGATGTGAAAATGACCATCACAAAAGATATGATTATTGCAGAAGTATTGAATGAGAATCAGGACCTGGTTCCGATCTTTATGAACAGCGGTTTGCATTGCTTGGGCTGTGCCATGGCACACGGTGAGACAATTGAGCAGGCTTGTGCTGTACATGGTGTAGATTGTGATCAGTTGGTCAATGCACTGAACGATTACCTGAACGCATAATTCTTCTTACTTAAGTAGAGGAAGGACGGTCTTTTGACCGTTGCCATATTATGGTGTGATAATCGGAAAAACCACCCGCCGACAAGAATTCATTTTCTTCTCGGCGGGTGTTCTATATTCGCTTTGTTTTCCAAGTGGAGAAGGGGAGAGATGTTATTCCTCTTCCTCTTCCAAATCATCGAAGGAGAATTCTGATGATCTAAATACAATATGGAATTCAGAACCTTTTCCTTCCTCACTCTCTGCCCAGATCTTTCCTCCATGTTTATCCATCACGCTCTTTACGATGGAGAGTCCCAGACCGGAACCGGTCTTGTTGATACCGGAATTCTCTGCTCGGTAGAAACGATCGAATACGTAGGGGACTTCATTGGCGGGGATACCGACTCCGTTATCTTTTACCAACACTTCCACGGCATTGCCATCCAGCATGGCCGGATCATCGTAGCGGTGACAGATGATATCGATATGACCGTCTTCCTTCGTGTACTTCATGGCATTAACGATAATGTTCTCGAATACGCGCAAGAGCTTCTTCGGGTCACCATCAATAAATAAGTCGTCGTCTTCCGGCGCAGAGAAAGTGATCACTTTCTCCGTGCCTTCACATTCTGCATGATATAACTGGAAGAGCTCGCCTACCATCTCCTTGATACTGATGGGCATCTTATCCAACGTGTCATTCTCGGATTCCATACGTGTGAGCTGAACCAAATCAGAGATCAACTGTTCCATCTGGACGCTTCGGGTGTGCATATTGTTCAGGTATTGTACTTCCTGATCTCGAGAGAGTGGCTCTTTGGCATTGAGCATTAACTCAACATAACCGCGGATGGCTGTAATAGGCGTGCGCAGATCGTGGGAGACATTCGACATCATTTTCTTACGCGCTTCTTCGTTCTCTAAGAGTTTCTCGTGATTCTTCAGCAAGTCTTGGTTCACACGAGAGATATACTTCGTTTTCTCTTCTACTGCGCTGGCAAGATTTCGAACGTTCGCAGAGAGCTTGTCATATGTCTTAACATAATCCAGTACGAAGTAAAGTGTGAATCCAACTGCCCAGATGATCAGTAGGAAACCGTGGAAGGTGATATAGAGGTAATACTGGAAATGCATGATCGGAGCAATGTGCATGAGGAGCGCGATGAGAGAGGCGAGTATGTAAAGAAGCTTGCCGTGATCACGTTTCCTTGCCAGGTAAAATACTCTGAAGATATTGAAACATCCTGTCAACAGTACCAGAATCAGATTGGCAATCTCTGAAGAACGTCTTTCGAGTAGATTGGGGAAACACCAGTAAGTCAGGAGATATAGGGTGGTCAGAGATGAGAAAAGGCTCAACTCATAGATTCGGATTCGCTCGAAAAACTTGCTGATTCCACGTGGATGCAGGTTGAAGAAGAACAAATACCCCCAGTAATTAGCAAGAATGAGAAAAGAGGATTGCAGGAGCGCGTTCCAGTTTTTGCCAAGTAGAGTAATGTTTGGAGAGAAGATCTCAAGAAGGATATCTGTCAGAAACATCAATATATAGAAGTAGAGTTTCTTCTTGCCATTGAACGTCTTGGAAATATAGTAACCACCTACAATAAAGAAAACGAGGAATGTGCAGAGTACCGCAAGAGAAATAAGACCGGTGTATTTGATGATTCCTGCGTCGGAAGAAGGGGCGATGCATGGACTACATAGCATTCCGCCAAAGTCTGAAGTGAAGCTGGCACATTGAATGAGAATCTTGATGTGACCGTCTTTATCCGGCTCAACCTGAATGTCTGTACATATCTCGGCAGGCTCGAAGTGTTCTTCGTCTTCGGCGAGAACGCCGAAGTGCCGCTTGGCTTGACCATTGACCCATATTGTTGCGGCCTGCGAGATGGAAGGAAGATTCAAGACAAGATAGTCGAGGGTAGGGTCAACAAGGAGATCGATATAATAGGTGCCGACTCCGTGACGTGTCATCTCAGGGTTGGATCCAATGGATACGAATTCTGCATCACTTCCCATGTCAGACCACCCTTGCGTGGAGATGGAGACATACTGATAGTATGAGTACTGTTCCACTCTCGGGTTACCGGATCGGCTTTCTTCCACCATGCCGGGCGTCAGAAGTACATTCGGATAGAACGTCCAACCACGTCGCAAGATGACAGATTCTTCATCGACATTTTCCCAATCAATCAGGTTCAACGCACCGGAGGAAGTAAAAGAAATATCGTTGCTTCCCCGATGGTTAGCGAGAAGGAAAACCACGGAGGAAACAACGATAATCAGACACAATATCAATACAGAGATGGTGACGGGAAAGCGTTTCTTTGTTGTTTTCAGATCAATAAATGCCATGAAAACTACACTTTCTCCACGTATTGAGATTACTCAGCACGCATGGTATTGCGAATCGGTGGGTAGCTGAAAGAATAACCGCTGCCCCATTCAGTCTTAACAAACTGAACGGACGAATCCGCTTTCTCCATCTTCTTTCTAAGATAACTGATATTCACCATGACGAGGTGGTTGTCACAAAGACCATCGTCACCCCAAACATGAGAATAGATACGTGCGAATGGAACGATTACATTTGGCGTTTCAGCCAAAAGACGCAAGATGTCAAACTCACGGTTCGTCAGGTGAACCGGTACATCATTGAGAAGAACTTCACGAGTCTTCACATTCATGGTGAGCGGTGGGAACTCCATCAAGAAACCGTCACGTGTCATATTTCTACGAATGTGTGCAGAAATACGAGCGGACAATTCAGGAAGATTGTACGGCTTGGTCATGTAATCATCACCGCCGGACTTGAAACCGGTAATCTTATCTTCCAGCTGATCTTTTGCAGACAAGAAAATAATCGGTGCATTGGAATATACATGGATCTTAGAAGGAAGGTCATATGCAGTACCGTCCGGGAGCATAATGTCCAACACAATACAGTCGAAAGAATTCGTCTCGACCTTCTGAAGAGTTGTTGCAATGCTCGTTGCTACGCTTACATCATATCCTTCATTTGTTAAGAACGAACGGTTGATCTCAAGGATATCGGTATCATCATCAACCAGTAAAATGCGATGTTTTGCCATACAATCACCATCCTTTGAATATAACTACTGACTATCAAT
>JAGHVD010000094.1 GCA_018064475.1 Candidatus Scatonaster coprocaballi | reverse complement strand
TAAGTAATTGAAAAAGGAGCATATAAATCCTAAAGTTTAGTTGCTAGACAAAAACTGAAAGGATAAGAAATATGCTCCTCAATAAGAATAATACTAAGATTTGTATGTCTTGCCAACAGTTTAATTGTACAGAATATGAATACAATGAGGCCAAGAGAGAATTAACGTTTAGTTTCCACAGTAAGCAACGGCCGGACGACGTGTTCTGTAGATATTGCGGAAGCGATAGCATCGAGGTCCACGACAATAACACAACAATACTGAAGGATCTTCCGATATGGATCGGTATAAAGCAGTTTATCGCAGTATGGTATCACCGATATAAATGCCGTGACTGTAATCGTGTATTCTCGGAAGATATAGGATTCAAAGATCCTGATGCCAGAGTAACACTCAGAGCAACAAACGCCATAAGAGAACTTCTTTCATTAGGGCTGTCGATCAGTTCGGTATCCCAATATACGGGAATCCATTGGGATACTATTCGCAAGCTACACACTCATGTTATGGAAGACGCATTGGAGACGAGAGTTAAATTGCTGAAAGAACAAGGTTACAAGCCAACGTATCTTGCAGTAGATGAATTCGCCATACACAAAGGACATACCTACGCAACCTGTGTAATGGATCTTGAGACAGGGGAAGTTCTCTGGGTCGGAAAAGGCAGAGCAACGGAAGATTTCAGGAAGTTCTTCCTTGAATACGATATGGACTATCTCAATAATGTCAGGGCCTTCGCTATGGATATGAATGCATCTTATAACAAGCTCGTGGAGGAATATATGCCGGAAGTAGACATCGTATACGACAGATACCATATGCAGGCGCAATTCGGGAAAGAAGTCCTTGGTGTTGTAAGGCTGAATGAAGCTCGGAAACACAAGGAAGCAGCTCAGGATATAAAAGAGATTCGTTCCGAAGAAACTGATCCTGAAATAAGACGGCACCTGAAGGCAGAATACAGAGAAGAACAAAAGATGTACAGCACCCTTAAGAATTCACGGTGGTCCATCCTTACCAATAGCAAGAACCTTTCTGATAGCAAAAAGACTGCCCTAGATACAATCCTTGAAGAACATAACGATCTTGCTGTCGTCTACGCAATGAAGGAAGAGATGTGCAGGCTCTTTGAACTTAGAGACCCTGAAGAAGCAAGAAACGGATGGATGGCCTGGTTTGAAGCAGCAAAAGAAAGCGGCATAGAGGCATTAGTTCACTTTGCCGAACTTAAGGAGAAACGTCTTGAAGGGCTGATCGCTCATGCTACTTATCCTATAAGTACCGGCAAACTGGAAGGCCTTAACAATAAGATAAAAGTAGCCAAACGTGTTGGTTATGGTTACCGCAACGATGACTACTTCTTTATTCTTGTGCGTTACATTTCAATGCCGCATAACTTTATGCTAATCCCAAGGAAAACGTGAAGAACCAGAATTGTTCAATTCTCAGCGAACAGCCAATTATATATCTTGAACACAATTAATAGATAACCAACCACAAAGCGTAGCATCACCAGCACTTACACCTATTTAAGGATTTGTTAATAGTCGGTGCGCTATAGTCAATGTGTTGGAAAAAATGCATCAGATTTGCCGATTGTTTGTGTTGACATGTAATATTATACGCTGTATAATATAGCCAACGATACAATATGAAGGGAGGGATAGTATGTTATTCCAACTAGGTTCAACTTTATTGGATGCCTGTGTACTGGCCGTGCTCCACAAGGGTGATGCGTATGGGTATACACTTACGCAGCAGGTCAAGACAGTGCTGGATATTTCAGAGTCGACACTTTATCCGGTACTCCGCAGACTTCAGAAAGACGGCGCACTAGAGACTTACGATGAACCTTTTCAGGGACGAAACCGACGGTATTACCGAATCACTGATAAGGGAAAAGAACTATATACGTACTACTTTAACGAGTGGAACAATTACAAGAATTCCGTTGATTCATTATTAGGAGGGGCAACAAATGAATAAGGATGAGTATTTAAAGGAACTGAGAAAGAATCTCAAGATCCTGAAGCAGTCTGATCGAGACGAAGCTATAGAGTTTTATGAAGAGTATTTTGATGAGGCTGGTGTTGAGAACGAAGCCAAAGTAATCGAAGAGCTGGGCGAGCCGAAGGCCCTTGCGAAGAAGATTCTTGTGGACGTAGTAGACAGACAGTATGCACCGGAAGAAGAGACTTCCAATTTGATTCCTGCACCGGTTATTCCGACTCAAGCGGAACAGATTCCTAACCAACAGAACGTGCAATTCGCTTCAGGTGAGGTTCCTTACCAACAGGGACCGCAATTCCAGCAGGGACAGCAGTCTGGTCAGTACCAGCCGAATGCGCAGTACCAGGCCAATGCTCAGTACCAGCCGAATCAGCCGCAGACTGAGCAGAAGAAGTCTTCCGGCTTCAAGAAACTGTTGATCGTTCTCGCTGCTGTATTTGCTTTGCCACTGTCACCAGTTCTGATTGCGCTGATTATTGTTGCACTTATTCTAGTGTTTGTAGCGTACATTGTTCTGATTTCTCTGATCATGGCTGCAGGAGCCATTATAGTTTCGAGCCTGGCAACATTGATTGCAGGCATATTCGTAGTGTTTGCTTCGCCTTTTGGCGGTATGGCAGTAATGGGAACAGGATTAACAATGTTTGGCGTGGGAACGCTCATGATGATCGGCACGGTTGCATTTTTCCGCTTGCTTACTGATGGACTAGCAAATCTTCTTGGCAAGCTGGTACACCGCAAGAATAAGAAGAACAACCAACAGAACAGCAATTACACACAGGTGTATTGAGTATATAAGGAGATATGAACATGAAAACATTTACGAAAGTCGCATTAGTTACTGGGCTTGTGACACTGGTCCTTGGCGCATCTTTATTCATCGTAGGTATGGCAGCAACGGGTGGAGATGGTGTCCGCGTCTACTACAAGAATGGATTCCACGTTGACGAAGATCGTGATGTTGTTGAGCAAGAACGAACGGAGATTGAGAGCTTCAAGAATGCCAAGATCGATATGTCCGAGGCTTCGGTTCACTTCTATGAGAGCGATGACGACAAGTTCTATGTTGAATATCGTCTTCACGAATGCTTCGCACCGTATGCTTTGAAAGTCAAGAATGATACGTTTGAATTCTCCGATCAAGGGGACTGTAAGTTTGTCATCAACCTCAATATGTTCAATTTCGACAATGATGACCTTTACTTGAATATTTACTATCCGAAGGGTACCGAGTTTGGTGATTTGAGCATTGATAATTCAGCAGGATCCGTAACCATGGAAGATGAGTTGACTTGTCACTTACTGGATATCGACGCGTCCGCAGGTTCCGTTAATGTTGCCAACATGAAGGGCGCGTTGAAGGCCGATCTTTCGGCAGGCAGCCTTATCTTGGAGGACTGCGACCTTGGTTTCTGTGACATTGATATGTCTGCTGGATCCTTCGAACTGATTGATTGCACCATGGCTGGTGGTAAGGTCGACATGTCAGCAGGTAAATTCAAATCTACCGGATTTACATTGACCGATGACCTGAGCCTAGACATGTCCGCAGGCAACGTGACGATCGAGTTTGTAGATGGCCAGAAGATTGGCTATGACTTCGATATATCTGCCGGCTCAGCAAAAATCAATGGCGAGAAGCGCGGGGACGAATTTGAACAGATTAATGGTTATGACATTATTCTGACGGTTGACTCTTCCGCCGGTTCCGTAGATATCACGAACAACTGATATCTACTATGTATACCCCTCTAAGATACCTTCCCAGTCCCGGTCCTTTGTCTTCGGCAAAAGCACTCGGACCGGGGTGGGACGGGTATTTAATCCTTAACTGATTCCATTCCATTCGCGCGTGAATGAGACTCGAGAAATTTCCTACTGTCGTTGCGCAAAATGCGCAATGTCAGGCTTGCTGCGCCCCAAATTCGGTGCCAATCAAGCATACCAAAACCATAACCCAAACCAAAAACCATAACCCTAACCAAAATGCTAACCCAAAACCAATTAGCTATTCCATTTCAAAACCCAAAGAAAGAGAGACAGAAAGAAAACACATGGGAATTGTACTGAAACACACATTTAAGAACATCTGGTCGAAGCCGTTCCGAACATTGATGTTGGTCATATGCATCTTGTTTGCAAGTTTTACGGCAGCATTGGCCTTCGATATGAGTAACTCAATCGTGAACATCCTGCGTTCTGCCTTTACATCTATGGTGGGCGACGCAAATGCCTACATCGTCTGCCCACAGGGCATGGACGAGACAGCCTTTGACGGCACTGAGTCCTACGACAAAGAATACGTCATGTTGTCTGCCGGAAATCTTGAGATCTACCTGGATAACGATGATGAATTTACGTATAACAAGCGTACTTTGGAGATCTTCTCGGCACAAGACCAGGATATGCTCAACAAGCTACATCTGACAGCGAAAGAGGTTGCACTCGGCGACTCGGATATGGTGATCTGTAAGAAATATGCTGAGGAATTCCATCTGCAGATTGGCGACCAGGTAACACTGGATGGTGAAGAAGGGGCAACTGCCACGTTTACCATCGTAGACATCCAACCTTGTTTTGGTGTTCTGGAGACGGGTTATTCTGTCTTGATCTCCGAAGCGGGCATGAAGAACCTGACCGCAGAGCAGGACATTGATTACCAGTTGGCTTTTGTCAAACTTGCGAATGAGAAAGAAGTGAAGGACTTCTGCAAGGACATGACTGCCAAACTCCCTATGGCCAGAATCGAGAACATGGTAGACGGCAAGATGGTAACGGAGGAGGTTGATTCGATCACAACGGTGTTCTACTTCATCTTCATCATTGCACTGCTGCTGGTGATCTTCGTTACGATTTCACTTTCCGAACGAATCATGGTGGAACGTATGAGCACGATCGGTACATTAAGAAGCTTGGGCGTTTCCACGTCAGCTACCACCGTAATCGTACTTCTCGAGAATGTATTCTACGGACTTCTGGGCGGCGTGCTGGGTGTAATGACATATGCGCTCATCCGTGATCCGATGTTCAACAGTATCTTCAGTATCAGTTCAGGAAGCGATATTGAATTGGAGATGAATCTGGGAAGTGTTTCGACATTGACGATGGTCTTGGTCGTACTTGGCACGATTGCAGTCGAGTGTTTCTGCCCAATCAAGGAACTCCTTCGCGCCGTGAAGACACCGATTCGTGATATCATCTTCGACAACAAAGATACGGCTTTCAAATATAGTAAGATTACGCTGTTTGCATCCATCATTCTGGCTTGCGTCAGTGTACCTTGTGTCGTACTTTCTACTACAATTATGCGAGGCAACATTCCTGTAATTGTGACGGGTATGCTCTGCGGCATTGCGGCACTGTTCCTTGGCTATCCACATCTGCTTCGTGGTGCCTGCAAGCTTCTTTACAAGTTCTGCGAGAAATTCAACAAACCCGTCGCACAGATGGCTTGCATTCAGGCTTCTACGAAGAAGTCCAGTGTTGCAAATTCTAGACTGTGCGTGATGTCTGTGACCATGTGCCTGTTGCTCCTTCTCATCGTTGCACCGCTCTCTGCGATATTTGGGAAGAAAGAAGCAGAGTGTGATGTCGTAGTGACCGGCCTTTCAGAAGAACGTGAGGCGTATGAATTCATAAAAGAGATTCCAGGTGTCAGCGATGTGGAATATTACTACGTGAAATACGCGAACACAGTAGTGGGGACTTCGCGCATTGAAGAATATTTGAGTCCGAATCGTGCGACGGATAATCCGAACTTCGAACTGGACGAGATTCTCATGTGTGGTATGGATGGCGAACCGAAGATGCTTCAGACATTGGTTGATGTGCCGAAGACGGTCGGCGACGATGAGATCATCATCACTGAGACACTGGCTGAACGCTATGATCTCGAAGTCGGCGAGAACCTAGAGATCCTCTTTAATCCTCAGGGTCAGGAGCCGGTTCGCAAGAACTTCACCATTGCAGGGTTATATAATTCGACTTATTCCGATACAAGCAATGATACCTTCCTCATCAATCAGAACACATATCGTGCCATCTACAAAGACTATCCGAATGAGGCATTTGTTCGTTGCGAAGATCCGGAGACCGTTAAGACGACCATCGAGAAGTACGCAAGTAATCTCTGCAAAGAAGTGTACACGATCGACGAATTTCAGGAAATGAAGGAACAGTCCAATGCGGGCCTGAATACACTTTTCTACGTCATCATTGGCGTCGGCGTGGCCATGACGGTCGTCTCCATCATCAGCAATCAGATCGTTGCTTTTGAAGGTAGAAAAAGAGAGACAGCAGTACTGATTTCCACTGCCATGTCCAAGGGAAAAGTGAAGAAGATGTTCCTTCTGGAGAGCTTGATTTCTTCCGTGCTGGCGATATTGCTGGCCTTGGGGATCGCGTTGGGACTGCGAAGCAACTTGATGGATCTCGTAAAGTGGATGAGCTTCGTATTCCCAGATGTTCTGGATATACCGGGCCTACTGACCTTCTGCGGCATCATGCTTCTGGTCTTCACCCTAACGATCCTACGCCCCATCAAGCAAGTGCGAAAGATGAAGACCGCAGAGCAGCTGAAGTACGAGTGATGAACGTCGGATCACTGAAAACCCGATTGACGATATTTAGAAGCACATATTCGAAATAGAAAATAAGAAAGAATGAGGTAATGAATATGAATCAGACAACTAAGACAATGAACCACACAAGATATACATTCGATGAGACAGAAGGAAAGGCGCGCCAGTCGGAGGCCATCGAGCTTTCCACCGCGCCGGCCATGATCGAGGTCAAGAACGTGTCCAAGGTGTTCGGCAAGAAAGGTGAAGTGCAGACACAGGTGCTGAACGGCGCCAATCTCCAGGTTCGAAAGGGAGAGTTCGTCTCCCTGATGGGCGCTTCCGGATCTGGTAAAAGCACTCTCCTTTATCTGATCGGCGGCCTGGATCGTGAGTTTGATGGGGAGATCGACCTCTGTGGTCAGAGCATTGGCAAGATGAAGGAGAAGAAGCTCAGCGAAGTACGACTCAGCAAGATCGGCTTTATCTTCCAGTTCTATAATCTGGTCCAGAACCTGAGCGTAGAGGATAACATTATGCTGCCTTCTCTGGTTGCCGGACGTTCCCGTGCATCCTTGAAGAAAGAACTGGATGAGATCCTAGAGATCACCGGCCTGACCGCGAAGAGAAAGAGTATGCCGTCCAAGCTCTCCGGCGGACAGCAGCAGCGTGTCGCCATTGCCCGTGCTATCATCGGACATCCGGAGATCATCCTCGCGGACGAAGCAACCGGTAACCTCGACAGCAAGGCCGGCGACGAAATCATGGAACTTTTCAGAAAGTTGAATCGTGAGAAGGGAATCACTATCTTGCAGGTCACCCACTCCAATGCCTGCGCCGAGTATGGTACACGTACGGTTGTTCTGAAGAATGGAAAGACATTGGAAGAGAAGAATTGTTGATCGAACCGAAGTGCTGAAGAACGAAACTTTGGATAAATTGTGATGAACCGCTCGCTGTGTTAGAATAAAAGTGACAACATAGTGTGTTGGGGGTGACGTCCAATGAGCAAATTCTTAAGAACTACAGTCGCATTTTTATTGAGCATCATATTATTGATGTCGCAAGGTATTACTCTTCTGGCAGACAATGGTAGTGACGAAAAGAAGGATCAAGTGGACATTGCCACATTAAGTGCTTCGGATTGGATGGGCGCGATTCCGGATGAAGCGTATGTCTCCTCTTTGAATGTGCCTGGATCCCATGATTCGGGACTTCACGAGGCCAGTGTCGGCGTCGCACTCATGGCTGAATGCCAGAAACTGACCATCAGAGAGCAGTTAGAGGCAGGTGTCCGATTCTTTGATATCCGACTGCGCTACAATGGAAATCCGGACAAGGATACGCTTGAAGATGCTGTGGATGATCTTTATGTTTGCCATGGACAAGGTAAATTCTGTTGCAACGGCTATATTTGTATTCAGGCTGATAATGAACGCATGGAGTACGTCAATTATACCTATGCCATGATTCTTGATGAGATGGCAACTTTCCTGGAAGAACACCCGACAGAGACCATTTTCTATTTCACACGTTACGAGTACTTCAATGATGAAGAGAAGAAAAATCCTTCTGAGAAAAATAAGAAGTATATCCAGCGCTTCGATGAAGTCATGAAATATGTTGAAGATTCGATTGAGGAGCGCTTTGCCAATGGTCCGAAGGATCCGTCTACCGGAAGAGCACAGAATGACTTCGCTGTGCTCGTTCCGAATCCGAACCCTCCCGATTCGATTACACTCAAATACGAGGAGTTCTGGAGCAAGACCATGGGCGATTGCCGTGGACGCATCTACCGTTTCCAAAACGAGTATGGCTTCGGCTCCATGATGAATGGAAGTAGATTCAACGACTGGGATTCAGCCTATAACGACAAGTGGGATCAGTTAAAACCATTCTTTGACACAGCGCCGATCCAGAGTTTGGATACACCCAAGAATACGGTCTATACCACTGAAGAATATGAGAAGACTCATAAGAATCAAGTTTTTCGCGCTGCGTGGACTTCCTGTACGGGTATGTATACTTATGACGAAAATGGTAAAAAGACTTGGAATAATATAGGCTTGGAAACCATCGACATTTTTGATTGGATTAACAATGGCGTGGGAATCCCGACCGGTGGGGCTGAAGCTTATCAGTTGAATAAACTTCTTCTTCGTTATCCATTCAAAAACGGCGCGTACTACGGATGGATCGCCATGGATATGGTCACGGAAGAACTGGCGCGAGTGATTTTCCAGACGAATGACTTTAATCAAACCGGTAAAATTGATTTCGTGGAGGAGAAAACGTATATTCAGGATATCCGCGGCTTCTGCGATGTGAGTTATGATGATGCCGTCCAGCGATGCTATGGAGCGGGATATACACCACTACTTGTAAAGATGAATGATAAGAAGCCATGCTATGAGATCAATCCTAAAGGCTATTCCATTGTTCTAGGGTATAAGACGACGACGGATCCGAATGAAGCCATCACGGATATTGTAGGTCGGTACGACAGTAATGAACCGGGAAACTATAAGAAAGTCATTGTGAAGAATTCCATGTATAACAATTTTACGCGTGGAACCTTCTTTACAAAGGATACCTATCTCTTTGTTTCCAGAGACAAATCTCATAAGCCGATTACGTCGATTCAAGTGATGTATGAGTGTAGTACCACGGTAGACGACGGAATGGTATCTCGTGATCTGGATAAAGACAAACCGGTTGGGTCCAATGAAGTTTTCAATTTGCAGGAAGGCGTTGAGATTGGTGACGCGGACTTATTCGTTGGACTGAGAGTCTTTCGTGAATGAGCCGTAAGTCTCAGGAAACCTGAGATTCGCGGGTAAGCTTACGCTTCACAACTACGTAGTAGAGGAAGAGCGCAACAAAAGTAATGGCCCATGAAATAGGGTACGAAGCCAGGAGAATCTTGTAGGCGGCGACGCCTCCGCTCCTGGCTTTAAAATGCGCATAAATTGTATATACCCAGAGAAGACGTAAGCCACAGCTTCCGATAACAGTAGCAACCATCGGGTATACGGAACGCTTGATGCCACGAAGCATGCCGGAACCGCAGTCCATGAGACCGCAGAGAAAATCGGGTATAACCAGAATAAGCATGCGGGCCATGCCGAATTTAATGGATTCCGGTGAATCAGGTAGATACAGACGTAGCAGTGGCTCACCGAAAACATAGGCGCCGAAGCCGAGAATCAGGCCAATGGAAGTAATAGCCAGAAGTGAAGCACGATAGATATCGTTCAGACGCTCATACTTCTTCGCACCGTAATTCTGTCCGGCAAAAGTCATGCAACCCTGTGTAAAGGAGTTCATACCCGCGTAGATGAAGGAGTCGATGTTCATGCAGGCACTGTTGCCGGCCGCACAGAAGGTCCCGAGTGAATTGACCGAGGACTGGATGATTACATTTGAGAAAGAAAAGAGCGTGTTCTGAAGACCAACCGGAAGACTGAGCTTCAGAATCTTCGATAATGGTTTCTTGTGGATGCGAAGCTCGAAGATGAAGATACGGCATTCGCCGGAATAACGTACCAACGCCATGGTCATCAGAATGGCGGAGAGGATCTGGGAAGCGACAGTGGCGATTGCAACGCCGGCCACGCCCATGTTGAAGCCTGCGACCAGAACGATATTGAGGATCACGTTGAGTACTCCGGAGGTGGTCAGGTAAATGAGCGGGCGTCTGGTATCACCGGTGGCGACGATAATGGCACGTCCGAAGGTGTAGATCATGAAGGCCGGTGCGCCGATGAAGTAGATGCGAAGATATACAGTAGCTTGATCGATGGAATCGGCGGTGGTGCCCATCCACTCGAGAAATGTTCTTGCAAAAATGATGCCCACGATGCCGGTGATGACACCGAAAATGACACCGAGCGAGAAGATCGTGTGCGTCAAGTCGTGGATCTTGTCTTTCTGATTGGCACCCAGCGTGGCAGCCAACACGACGGTGGCACCCAATGAGATACCTACGAACAGGTTGATGATTAAGTTGATGAGCGGAGCACAGGAACCAACAGCGGCGACAGCGGTGTCACCGACGAATTGCCCGACGACCACGATATCTGCAGCGTTGAATAGAAGCTGCAGAACTTGGGTGAGAACGATCGGCACACTGTACATAATCAGCGGCATGAGTACCGGACCGTTGAGCATGTCCACGACATGTTCGGATTTCTTAAGTCCTCGCTTTTTCAGCGCGATTTCGCTTCCTTCTTTCTCCACTTTCTTACTCCTATTTCATCTTTTTAAATCAGTACACTAAACATCATAGGAGAAATTCTATCATGAAGAATCGGTAAAAATACTTTCGAACACATTGTGCATTTGACCGAAAAATCACCCACATAATCGTTGATTTGCTTCCGCGATTGATCCATACACAACTAGAAAGGGGAGCCTTTCTACCTGAATAGATAGAAGCGCGGCCTGCCCGAATAGATAGAAGCGCCGGCCTGCCCGAATCCGCCTAACTGATTGTGGTACAATAACAGAGTAACAGGAAGGAAGTGTATAAATGGAGACATTTGCAGCATTTGGAGATTCAGTACTAAAGGGCGTCATCTATGAAGATGAACATTATCACGTTTCCGAGACGTCGTTTCAGAAGATTTGTGAGGATTCATTCGGTATCGTAGTGGAGAATCGAGCGCGCTTTGGAAGCACCATTACGAAGGGCGAACAGGTCCTCGAGAGAAGCTTGGATAAGATCCGCGAGTGTTCGGGCCAATATGTCATTCTTGAATTTGGCGGGAATGACTGTGACTTCAACTGGAAAGAGATCGCAGAAGATCCGGATCGTGAGCACTTGCCCTTCAATACGATCGCTGACTTCGTAAGCACATATACCAACATAATCAAAGAAATCAAGGACATGGGCAAAATACCGGTCCTGCTCTCGCTTCCACCGATTGACTCGACGAGATACTTTGCGCACATCTCGCGCGGCCTGAACGCGGAGAATATCATGAAGTGGATGCGTAACGACAAACAGTTCATGACCAACTGGCATGAACGTTATAACATCGAGGTCTTCAAGATGGCCATCGCCAACGAAGTGCCGGTCATCGACATTACTTCGATTTTCCTTGAGGAGAAGGATTACTCACGATATCTCTGTGCAGATGGTATCCACCCGAATGACGAAGGACATAAGTTAATTGCCAAAGCGATACAGGAAGATGTGAAACGGCGCGAGATCGTGTTCTGAACGACGAAGCGTTGCTTGGTTCGCGTATAAGTAGACTATACATAGCCGGACGATTTCATCCGGAATTGGGTAAGGAGGACGAATATGATTCAGTTTGGAATGCCGACATTGATTGAGAACGGAACGCTTGAGGAGAATGTAGCACTCTGTCGCGAACTGGGACTCAAGTTTATTGAATTGAACATGAATTTCCCAGAGTATCAGGTGGATCAACTGGAGGATACAGACAGGCTGATCCGAATGGCGGAAGAAGCGGGGATCTATTACACCATTCATCTGGATGAGAATCTGAATATTGCGGACTTCAACCCGCTGGTTTCCGAAGCCTATCTCGAGACGGTGCGACGTGCGATCGAGGTGGCGGTACGCCTTCTACCGCTGAAAGACAAATTCGGCGAGGCATCCCAGCCGCTGACCATCAATATGCATATGCATCACGGCATCCATATCACACTTCCGGATCGCAAGGTACAGATGTACGACCGTGATTTTGCCACATATATGAAGGCCTTCACGAAGTTCCGCGATCTGTGTGAGGAATGGATCGGCGAGGAAGACGTCAAGATCGTCATCGAGAATACTGAGGGTTTCCGCGGGTATGAGCAGAAGGCTATCGACTTCCTGCTTCAGAGCCCGAAGTTCGGACTTACTTGGGATATTGGACATTCCAAGGCGGTGAAAGAGATAGATGTGCCGTTTATATTGGCACGTCAGGACAAACTGGTGCATTTCCATATTCACGATGGCACAGAAGAACCACCGAAGAATCATCTTGGACTCGGTGACGGGGAGATCGATCTTCAGGATCGCCTTCGTACGGCGGATCACTGCAATGCTCGTTGTGTACTCGAGACCAAGACGATCGAGGCGCTTCGGAAGTCGGTCAAGTGGTTAAGACAACCGAAACGCGAGTTGGGCATTGCAAGGTGTGGACTCGCTTGCTGCCTCTGTTCGGAGAATATCACCTGCAAAGGATGCCGTCAGGATGGTTTTCTGGACCTATCATGGTGTCAGGATGCTGCTTGGTGCGAGGTGAGAAAATGCGTGCTGGAGCAAGGAATCAAGGGGTGCTACGAGTGTGCGGCCGACGGCTGTACCCCAGCGACCTGCCACAAAGGACTTCTTGCAGATAAGATTAAGCCGAGAGCTTTTGCCGAATATGTAAGAAGGTACGGGATGGAGGATCTGCTCGACCATCTGGAGCGCAACGCAGAAGCCGGCATCGTCTATCACCGCGAAGGCATTATGGGCGATTACGATGATTTTGACGATATCGAAGCGTTGATCGAGTTTATTCGTTCGGGAAAATAACTCGCCGATTGTTTGAGTTTGCCGTTTAGTGTACCAATAATGGACAAGCAAGGTGCTATAATGACAACAGAATGATAAGTTTGACGCGAGCGATCGCGAGTGGATGAATGGAGGTATTCCTCATGCAAGAAATTAAATGCCCGAAGTGTGGCGGTGTTTTCCAGGTTGACGAGTCCGGTTATGCGGCCATCGTGAAACAGGTGCGAGACAAAGAATTCAGTAAGGAATTAGAAGCGCATGACCATCGACTTCTTGAAGAGAAGGAGAACGCGGTCAAGCTGGCTGTGACGGAAGCGCAGGCAGATAAGGATAAGCGCATTGCGGAACTGGAACAGAAGCTGGCTCTGGCGGAGTCCGAGAAGAAGACGGCCCTGCAACAACAGGAAGCAGACAATCTTAAGGCCTTGTCCGAGAAGGATGCGAAAATCATGGAGCTCAATGCCAGAATCGAACTGGACCAGACCAAGTCTGCGACGGCGCTCAATGAGGCAACTGCTCAGAAAGAGTCTGAAATTACAGAACTTCGCAACCAGTTGAGCCTAGAGAAGAAAGAATATGAATTGAAAGAGAAGTCCATGCAGGATGCGCACCGCGAGGAGCTGAAGCAGAAGGACGATATCATCAATTACTTCAAAGACTTGAAGAGTAAGATGTCTACGAAGATGGTAGGCGAGTCGCTGGAGCAGCACTGCGAGAGCGAATTCAACAAAATTCGTATGACGGCTTTCCCGAGAGCACAGTTTGGGAAGGACAACGATGCGAGAAGCGGCAGTAAGGGTGACTATATCTATCGTGACTTCGCGGAAGACGGGACGGAAATCATCTCTATCATGTTCGAGATGAAGAATGAGATGGATACCACGGCTACGAAACATAAGAATAAGGACTTCTTCAAGGAACTGGACAAGGACCGCAAAGAGAAGGGGTGCGAATATGCAGTGCTGGTTTCTCTTCTGGAAGCGGACAGCGAACTCTATAACAATGGGATCGTCGATGTTTCCTATGAATATGAGAAGATGTACGTCATCCGCCCACAGTTCTTCATCCCGCTTATTACCATCCTGCGTAATGCTTCGCTGAACGCGGCGTCTTATAAGCACCAACTGGCTGTCATTCAGAATCAGAATATCGATATCACGAATTTCGAGAATTCCATGAACGACTTCAAGGATAAGTTCAGCAACAACGTGCGTCTGGCCAGTGACCAGTTCAAGGCGGCCATTGACGATATCGATAAGAGTATCAAGGCATTGGAGAAGACCAAAGAAGACCTTCTGAAGTCCGGAAGAAATATGCGTCTGGCCAATGACAAGCTTCAGGACCTCTCTGTGAAGAAATTGACGCATAATAACCCGACTATGAAGGCAATGTTTGATGCCCAGTATGAACAGGGGAAGGCCGACTGACGGCTCACGCTGATCATATTCCAAATGTCATATATCCTAGATAGGATTATTCTGGTAAAATAGTTGCGATTAGACCTAGTGCTCTCTGGAAAGAGTCATGTTTCCAGAGAGCATGTGCCTAATCGAGTTATCTTTTGTAAAGAGGCATATCATGAAGAACCAGATTAGAAAGTCTGTAGTCTGCTTAGTGATTGGCGCAATGCTTGTTGCTTCCGGCTGTAGCAGTAAAGAGAGTAGATATACAGTAGGAACAGTAGCCAATACGCATGGAACAGATATTTCTGCTTCCTATAGTGAGATGACGACAAGAGAAGATTTGTCTCATGATCCGAGTACCAATCGTGTTCTATCGAAGCGTTTTGGTCAATTCGACATGGCCCAAGGTTGGGTGGAAGTAGATGAACATTCTACCGACCCATACTACTATACCTATGTGTACGATGGCACGGCGGAGTACGAATATCCCAATAACATTACTGTTTATGCCAGTATCTGTGATTATCAGTTGGACGAGAGTGTGAAGTTAAAGCAGGATATTCTCGATAGTCTGAATCAACAGGCGAGTGAGAAGAAGATCGATGTTGAGATTACTGATTCGTCCATCATTACTGAATCTGGAATGACGGTACTCTGCTTCAATATGGTGAAGGATACGAATCGCACGATTCAATACTATATTCTTGGCGAGAAACAATATGTAATGGTTTCTGTCAGCATTTACGATGAAGAACAGGCGAAGAATGATCGAAGTGAAGAGGTTGCGCTGGCTATCGTGAATTCTTTTGTATGGTCAGAGAACGGGATTGGTATCTAATTGACTCCCTGCCTGGCACATATGGCCGATCTTTTATATTGAATTCCATCACCGTCGGGGAGAAGTTCACTCTCCGACGGTGATTTTTTGTGGACAGAAACACGGTACACCATGAGAAGACAGGGGATTTCTGTGCTACAATGTTAGCATACGTGAGTAGATAGATGGGAGAACGATATGGAGCTGATTAAGGTATTTATCTGTGAGGATGAGAGTATCGTGCGTGAAGGCTTGCGCGACATGATCCCTTGGGAGAAGTACGGCTTCGAATTTGTCGGGGATGCTCCGGATGGTGAGATGGCGTTGCCCATGATCCGTAAGCTTCGCCCGGATGTGCTGATTACGGACATCACCATGCCGTTCATGGATGGACTTTCGTTAAGTAAGACGGTATTACAGGAGCTTCCCAATCTAAAGATCATTGTCATCAGCGGCTACAGTGATTTCGAGTATGCGAGGAAGGCCATCGAACTTGGTGTGGAGCAATATCTACTGAAACCGGTTACTAAGGCGGATATGATCGCTGCCTTGGAAGGAACGAGAAAGAAGATTGCGGAAGAGAATGACCAGAAGGACTATCTCAGACAGTATGAGCAAGAATTCAAGAAGTTCGAACGTATGTCGCACCGCGCTTTCTTCGAGAAACTGGTAGAAGGTTCCATGTCGGTGTCTGAAATCTACGAAGAAGCCAATAAGCTCCATCTGAATTTGCTGGCCAATGGATATAACATCGTCATTTTCTCTATCCGTGACCTGCAACAGTCAACCTATACAGATGATGCAGCCAAAGTGACGGAGAACCTGCTGAATCAGTTCATGCGTTATCCGGATTATATTCTGTTCCGATGCAATTTGCTCTCTTATGCGGTCCTGATCAAAGGGGACGATGAGAATCTGCCAAGATTGGCTGAGAAGTGTGTGGACATGATTCGTCAGCACTGTGAGAGCACGTCGTCTTCGCTGGATTGGCATGTGGCAGTCGGTGTGCCGACGAACCGTCTAAGCGGTCTGTCTTCCTGTTATGCAGATGCGAATCGGGCTTTTGCGTATCGACATCTTTTCCCGAGAAAACATGTATTTACTTCAGAACAGGTTGCGAATGAATCATATATGCCCAATGATGCGGAGATTCAGAAGATCGACGCAGGAAAATTCGATCCGATGATCCTCCGTTACTTCGTACAGACCGGTACGATCAATGAAGTCGAGACATTCACAAACGAGTATATCGCAAGCCTGGATGGCAGCGAGAAATCCTTGCTGTTCCGTTATTATCTCCTGGTCAGCATTCGAGTCAATGTGGAACTGGCCTTGAAGGAGGCGGAAGTCAATCCGGAAGAGATGGCAAAATGTCTGCCGACGTTCGATGCGAAGGATTCTGAAGAGAATGTGGGCGATTATTTGAAGAACGTGTTGAGTGTGGCGATTAAGCTTCGTGATGCGGAAGCACAGAAACGTGGAAATGATATTATCGATCATGCGGTGGCCTACATTAACGAGCATTATGCGGATGAGGATATCTCGCTGGATAGTGTGGCCGAAGCAATCAACATCAGCTCCAATTATTTCAGTGCCCTTTTCAGCCACAAAGTCGGGCTTTCTTTCGTCGAGTATATCACGAAGAAACGTATGGCTCGAGCCAAGCAGCTCCTTCGAAATACCAGTAAGAAATCCGGTGAGATCGCAGGTGAGATCGGGTATAAAGACCCGAGGTATTTCTCTTTCGTATTTAAGAAGAATCAGGGATGTACGCCGAGTCAGTATCGTAATGGGGAAAGCGCAGAAGAATGAAGTTTTTGAAGGGACGATTCAGTAAGCATACGGTGCAAGGAAAGATGTTCCGTCTCATCCTTCAGATGTTCGTGCCTATCGTTGCCATTCTGATCATCCTCTTTACATTGATCCTGACGCGTAACCTGATGTATGCCTCTGTCTCCGGTAACATCGTCAAAGCATCCGGATTCAACCAGAACTTCAAAGCCGATGTTGATCTGAAGCTGTACCTCTATGTCAGCGGCAGTAGTGAAGAGATCTCATGGACGGATGTTTCGGATGCGCGTAATCTTGCGGAAGAATTGCTGAAGAATTCGAAGAATGCTGAAAGCCGCAAGGCGATGAATAACGTACTGACACTTTGTGATAATCTCGATAATTACATGCATAGAATCGAGCAGACTCGTCTCTACGATGAACGAATGAAGCAACTGGAGACCAACATATATGGCGTGACCCAGTTGATCGAAGACTACATGTATTCATATCTGTACTATGAGGCCGGTGAGATGGCATCGATCCAGAAGAGTCTGGATATCATGCTAACGGTCGAGATTGCATTCGTTATTCTGGTCATGGTGATCCTAACGCCGATGGTACTCTGGCGTGCAGTGCGTCTCGGCCGCGATATTTCTAACCCCATCGTGGCAATGAATAATCGTGTCAAAGAGATCGGTCAAGGTGATCTGACTGCGCATACACCGGTGAAGACAGATGATGCGACACTGTCCTTGCTCAGTATTGGTATTGAGGACATGGCTGAGAAACTGGATCGGCAGATCGACCTGAACCGTCAGGAACAGATCCGACTTCGTGATATTGAGCTGAAGCTGATCCAGGCGCAGATCAATCCGCATTTTCTCTATAACACGTTGGATGCCATTGTCTGGCTGATTGAGATCGGGAAGAACGAGCAGGCCGAGAAGATGGTCACCAGCTTGTCTTCCTATTTCCGCTCATTCTTGAGTGATGGCAAGGATATCGTGACGGTTGCTGAAGAGAAGACGCATATTGAGAGTTATCTGGAGATTCAGCAAGTAAGGTATCGGGATATTATGGAATACGAGATCTCCATAGATCCAGAGATCGAAGAGGCAAAACTTCCGAAGTTGACGATGCAACCTCTGGTCGAAAATGCGATCTATCACGGACTCAAACCGAAGCGTGGCAAGGGCCATATCACGGTAACGGGCCGAGCAGAAGGGGATTTTGTCGTGTTGGAAGTTCAGGATACCGGTGCCGGTATGAGCCAGGAAGAACTGGATCAGTTACTGAAACGTGTCTCGGACGAGGACACTACAAGCTTCGGACTTCCATCCGTATACAAGCGACTGAAGCTACTATATACGGAGAAGTGCTATCTGGATATTGAGAGTACACCGGATGCGGGGACGACTGTTCGGATCCGTATCCCGAGAAAGGTGGAGGTTGCCAATGAGACGATTCTATAAAGGTTTGATTGCCCTACTGATGATCTGCATGCTTGCGGGCTGTGGAAAGAAGTCGAATAAGCAAGAGACGGACAAAGAACTCTTCGTGATCGGCTTCTCGCAGGTTGGCGCGGAGTCTGACTGGCGACTGGCGAATACCCGCTCGATGCAGGAGACCTTCACCAACGAGCGTGGATATGAATTACTCATGGAAAATGCCATGCAGCAGCAGGATAATCAGTTTGCAGCCGTCCGTCGCTTCATCCTTGAGGATGTTGACTTGATCGTGATTGCACCGACGACTGAGGAGGGGTGGGATATTCTGCTTGAAGAAGTCCACGAAGCGGGCATTCCGGTCATCATCATGGATCGATCTGTGGCGGTGTGGAACCGAGACCTATACCTAACGAATATCGGTTCGAATTTCTTAGAACAGGGCGAAGAAGCGATTTCATGGATCGAAACGAATCTACCGGTGGCTGAAGACGAACCGCTCAAGGTCCTTCACCTCAAGGGAACAGATGGTTCGACCGCCCAGCTGATGCGCACCCGCGCACTGGAAGAAGCGGACCAACGTCACGAAGACTGGACGATCGTACAACAGCTGAACGGTGATTTTACCGAGGCCAAAGGATATGAGGTCATGACCAACTATCTGAAGCACAGTCAGGACTTCGATGTGATTTATAGCGAGAATGACAATATGACATTCGGCGCGATGCGTGCCTTGGATGAAGCTGGTATCACTTACGGCGAGAATGGGAAAGTGAAGATCGTCACATTTGATGCGACGAAACGCGCGCTCCAACTATGCTTAGAAGGGAAAATCAATCTCTGCGTAGAATGTAATCCACTTCACGGACCGCTGGTCGAGGAACTGATCCAGAAGTATCGTAATGGCGAACAGATTCAAGAGACCGTGTATATTTCAGAATCGGTATTTACCAAAGAGAATCTGACACAGGAATTTATCGATCAACGTACATACTGAACGGACACCACGCGCATGATTCATTGTGATGGCGGTCTGACCTATATTTTGGCTCTGCCATTGTTGGTCCCGAAGAGAAACCAATCATAGCAATTGATAACGTTGAAGTTACTGATGTGCAGGTTCCTGTCTCCGGTGAAGCATATCTTACAGATGTTTCGTTTGTTACAGATCCGACAGACGCTTCCACATTGAAAGATGCATATTGGTGGGACGTGACGGCAGATGAAAAGGCGACAAATTTTGTTTGGGGTCATTCTTATATTTTAATATGGTCTTTGAACCCAAGGACGGTTACTATTTTGAGTATGAATCCTGCTTACTTGGAGAAGTTGTCACTAGGAATTCATCGCTCGTAATCAGTGGATGTGCTTTTGCAACTGTAGAAGTAGTGGATCATAGGAAAAGAAAACAGTATTGATCCATGACGGAAACGTTTGGTTCGATAGCGTTTCCGGTTATAGGTAAAAGATATTGAATCAAAAAGCCCCTCTGTCATTGAAGTGAACCCACTTTGTTGGACAATTTTAAGCTGAGTATAAGGACTGATTCCTTGCTTGACAAGGGGTCAGTCCTTTCAGTTTGACCTGAATTCTTTTG
>JAGHVD010000004.1 GCA_018064475.1 Candidatus Scatonaster coprocaballi | reverse complement strand
ACATACCTCCTTGTATATTCAGTAATATGTTTATTGTAGCACAACAAAAATCGATTTATCATGGAAAATTTGACATTTTAGCAAATTTATCGTGTCCAATTTGACTGGATTCACTCGAGTATCTCACCCAGAAGCGTATAACCATCCTGTCCCACGATCTTCACATTCAGAATATCGCCTTCCCGAACCAGCGTCTTCCCGTGAGCGTTCACACGCAAATATTCACGGCAATATCCTTCGCATGATCCGTCTTCCAAGACTTCTTCCACTAGTACTTCCACCTTCTTCCCAAGGAAGTCCTGCGGTCTTCTTCCCTCCATGCGGTCCGAAATCGCACGAAGTTCAGCGGTTCTTCGATTCTTCGTATTGCCATCGATTTGCCCGTCCATATCCCAAGCACGCGTTCCCTCTCTTGGTGAGAACGGGAAAACATGGATATGCGTAAATCCGATTTCCTCGGCAAAAGCACACGACTCCCGATGTTCTTCTTCCGTCTCGTCGGGGAATCCGCAGATCATATCCGTCGTCATACTCGCCATGGGGAAAGCCTCCCGCAGATTCTGTACGACCTGACAGAACAGCGCAGTATCGTACTTACGATTCATGCGCTTCAAGACCGTATCCGAGCCACTTTGCAAGGAAAGATGGAAATGCGGACAGATCTTCGGATTGTCCTTGAGCATACGGATCAGTTCATCAGTCATGCAAGATGGTTCCAGTGACCCCAGACGAATTCTCGCAACATCAGGAATGGCAGCAATCTCCGCCAACAGCTCGCCCAGAGCCGTATGGCCGCCACCGAGTTCTTTTTCGAAAGAACATAAATGAATGCCCGTAATCACAAATTCCCGGTACCCCTTCTTCGTCAGATCCGTGATCTCCTGAAGGATTGCCTCACGGCTTCGGCTGCGCACCCGTCCGCGAGAATATGGAATAATACAGTATGTACAGAAGTTATTGCAACCGTCTTCGATCTTGATGACCGCACGGGTATTCTCACGAAGAAGGACTGAACCATATTCATAGAATCGTGTGCCCGCATCGTAATCCGAAGACACATAGCCGTCCTCACGAAGCTTCAGTTTCTCAAGAAGCATCGGCACCAATGCCGGTCGATCATCTGTACCAACCAGGATATCCGCCCCGGCCTCCTCACGATTCATCTGCGTATGACACCCCATGGCAACCACAATGGCTTTCGGTGCAGTCCGTCGCGCACGATGGATCATCTGACGGGACTTCCGATCGGCCTCGCCCGTTACGGCACAGGTATTGATCACATAGACATCCGCTTCTTTCGGATCATTCGTCTCGACAAATCCCTCTTGTGCAAGAAGCTTCGAGATGGCAGCTGTCTCATAGGAATTGACTTTACATCCCAGCGTATGGAAGAAAACTTGGTAGGCCATGACATGTCCTTTCGTCAAATTGATGAACTTATTATACCTTTATCCGCCATTCTTTCAACGTTTTTCACGTTGACATAGTGTTCACCTGTGATAAACTGTTTTTATCAAAAACAACATCGTGTACAGGAGGGGTACCACATGGTTCGTTTTCCGATTCGCTTTCAGTCTATTTCAGACGTCAAGGAGTTCGTGCAAGTCGTGAATTCTTATCCTTATGATGTAGATCTTTCCTCCGGCCGTTATGTTGTCGACGCGAAGTCCATCATGGGTATCTTCAGTCTTGAACTACAGAGCGTCATCAATCTCGAGATCCACAGCAACAGTTGCGACGATCTGGTCAGCGCACTGAGTCCTTTCCGCGTAGAAGAGTAATTTTTCCAGATAGAACATAAAGTAACATAAAACAATACCCACGAATTACTCCGTGGGTATTTTCATATCTCTTCGTAGATTGTGTCGCGTCGAATCGCAGCCTTATGTAAGAAGTTTATTTTGTTAAGTCCGCAACTACCTGATTGATGAGTTTGCCGTCTGCTTTACCCTTCAGTTCACCCATGACACTCTTCATGATCATGCCCTTGTTCTTGCTGGCAATCAGATCCGCATACTTCTCCATCAGCAATGCCTTGATTTCCTCTTCCGACATCATCTTCGGCGCAAACTCCTGGAACACAGCATATCGCTTCTCATAGCCATCCTTCAAGTCTGTTCGGTCTGCCGGGCAGGTATCGATCTGCTCCTTCACGGACTTCAACTCACCAAGGATCGCCTGATCGACCATCTCTTCCGGAATATTCTCACGGCAACCTGCATCGATCGCAATCTTCTTCGCTGCCGAAACCAGCACCGCGATGGAATCTTTTCTCTCCTTATCTCTAGCCTTCATGGCCTCAACCATAGCTTTCTGTAATGTCTCGAATTGCATAGTCTCATCTCCTTAACGAACGAACACGTCTTTACTTCGTGTCCATTATAGCACACGCGCCCAATATGAGAGGCATCCACCCTTCATCTATATCTCATCATACAAAAACAAATTCCCTTTGACGAACAGCCTAACTACAAACGAGCGAATGAAGCACGTACTAGGTTCTTCATTTCATAAATTCTGACTAGAGCCAAGAGATTTCGTACTCTTGAGACAAGTCCTCAAACTGCTGCTGAATAGAGTATCCAATCAGACAAATGTTGTTCCAAGTTTTAACTCAGTAATTTGACATTCATCATACTCAAGAAACCGAACAGAAATATTCATCGCGCTACACATATCATTCCATTCGTTTTCGGTAATTCCCCGAACTCGAGGAAGTATTTTATAGGTAAAGAAACAAGCTGGTTTTGAATAAGCACACAACTCAAGTCCCGTCCAATTCTCGAATGGAGTCAAATCGTCAAAACTCCCAGCCAAAATCAGCTCGTTAACGCAGTCAAAACAACTTCCTTCAATGTGCGACAATGCCCAACTGCTCTCCAGACTCAACCGGCACATATACATACACGTCCTATCTTGACTCACCTCGCCAGAGATACCAAGCTGATTGGTAAGAATAATGATTGGCATCCCAACAGGGGTATCATATGATATGTCATCGCTAAATACAATCTGCCATATTGTCCCATCCATATAGCGATTCATGCAGTAATCTCTGCATTTATCGACGACAAATCGCACTTCTTCCCATGAAGTTTGTTCATTCACCTCGAAAACGAATTGGATATATTCGTCCTCAAACTGACGAACGCTCTCAAACAAAACACCATCGCTATCAATAGAATCACAAAACTCAATTTCATCACGAAAACTAAGGCAATACTTCAGTCTTTCAACGCCTCTCGTAATGGGATCATGAAACAAAAAACATATGAGCATTATAAGGGCAGCAGATAATCCCATGCAAACTAATAAGTGTTTCTTAGAAACTGTCTTTCTCAAACCAATATACCTTCTTTCCACGCATACTCATATTCAGTTTCAGAAATCTTTGTGAATGTTACCTCACCCTTATAACCTGATTTAATCCACTCTGAGCTGTAAGATTCACCATAGCGAAATGACACTTTCTTTTAATTCATCACCATACTCGTCTTTATTGTATCTAAAAGTAGCCACACCAATAGACATCTGATTGCTCTCTGGAACACTATCAAAACATAAAGTGATATGCTCAGCAGTCTTTTTTATTCTCTACATAGATATGGTCTAAATCCTTCACGATCGCAAAATCGATGTGGTGTACCAGCGGGTTCACCGCGGCGACTTGAATCTGTACCTTCATGCCGATTCGATAGACGGTTCCTCGAGATCCTCGTGCTTCCAGTCTTCGCTCATCATACTCGAAGTATTCATTCAGTGAGGCGAAGGGTACCATGCCTTCGATGGTGTTCTCCAGTTGGACGAAGATTCCTGCCGGACAGGCACCGGATACAACGCCTGGGAAAACCTCTCCCAGATGGGATTGCATATACTCCGCACACTTCAGGTCCACTGAAGCACGCTCGGCTTCCACACTGTTTCGTTCCATCTCCGAACTATGGTACGCCACATCTGCGACCAGATTCTTAAAGTGCTGTTGTTTATGTTGTTGATGCAGATAGCTCTTAATAATTCGATGAATGTATAGATCCGGATAACGGCGGATCGGCGAAGTAAAATGGCAGTAGTAGGTCGACGCCAGGCCGAAATGTCCGCGTTCTTCTTCTGAATACACGGCTTTGGCCATGCTTCGAAGCAGAAGCTGATTGAGCGCCGGCGCATACTCTTTATCCGCAACATCGGCCAGAAGTTCTGCCAGATACTTCGGTGTGACCTTTCCATTCAGATGCCGATTCTCTCCGAAAAGCTTCGCCACATGGAGGAACTCTGTAATCTTCATCTCATCCGGCTCCTCATGGATACGGTAGACGAAAGGATACTGCATCTTGGCAAACCTCTCTGCGATGGCCTCATTGGCTGCAATCATGAATTCTTCGATGACACCATGGATCTCGTTGATCGGATAGGCATGTACATCTGTAGGATGCCCTTCATCATCCAAGTCGACATGTGTTTCTGGGAATACAAAGTCGATGGTTCCTCTCTTCTTACGCTTATCTTTTAGGATGCGCTTCAGCTCCAGCATCTGTCGGAACATTGGATAGAGCGGACGATAATCCTCAATCTCCTTCTCTTCGAAGAGAATGCCGTTGATCTCGTTATAAGACGTTCTTGCATCGCTCTCGATCAAGCTCTCATATACTTGGCTATCGACGATCTCGCCGGAAGGATCGATCTTCATCTCGCAAGTCATGGTCAGTCTCGGCACATGAGGATTCAAACTGCAAAGGCTGTTCGACAGTCTCGGCGGCAACATCGGAATGACACGGTCTACTAGGTAGACGGATGTACCACGTGTAGAAGCTTCCATATCTAGCGCGGAGCCTTCCGTCACATACTCCGATACATCGGCAATATGCACCCACAGACGGTAATAGCCCTTATCCAATTTCTCAATCGAGATCGCATCATCCAGATCCTTCGCTTCCTCGCCGTCGATCGTGATCGTCGTCAGGTGACGAAGGTCTTTCCTTCCATGAAGGAGGCAGTCCTCGATCTGTGCATCGGAAGGATTCAGCGGCAGTTTCTCTGCTTCTTCTAATACCGCCACCGGGAAAACTGGACTTAGTCCAAACTGACGAAGCACAGAAAGCATCTCTACATCGTTGCTTCCCGGATCACCCAAGACCTCAATAATTCGCCCTTCATAGTTCGCACGGCTGGCACTTGGATTGGAGATCTCACAGACCACCTTCATACCGAATGGTGCACCGTTCAGCATATTTTTCCGGATCATGACCTGACCAAAAGCACTCGGATATCCTGGATCCGGAATCACGACACCACCTTCTCGGGTCTCACGCAAGATGCCCACGCACTGGTTCTCCAACGCCAGCGGTCCTCGCGGCGCCATCTCTGCGACCGTCATATCCCGCACCTTCGGCACATTTGCTTTCACCACATTCTTACGTCCGGATGTACGGATCTTAATATGTCTACCATTATGTCTTCCCATTGTCATCCCCCATTTCGCCTAATATGTAAAAGAGCTGCCGTCCGGCATAACCGGTCAGCAGCTCTTATCTTTATCCATCAAATCGTATCGAACCGAATCAGACGCCTCGTGCCAGTAACAAGAAGAGCACGACCGTCAATGCTGCGAACAGGATCGCTGTAATGAGCGTAATCTTCTTCAGTTTCTCGTCCATTGTTCTGCCCTTTGACTTCTCGTAGAAAGAATTGTTTCCACTTCCGCCAACAACACCCATACCCTGATCATTGCCCTCCTGGGACATAACCAGAATAATCAGCGCAATGCAGATTACGATATCGATACAAGTAAGTACAACTGCTAATGTTTTCATTATATCAGCCTCCGAGACTGTTTCCAAATCTAATAACTATCAAATACTAACACAAGTCCTAATCTTACGCAAGAATTATTTTTTGCTCTTGAAAAGTTTGTGAATCTCGCTAGCTGCGAACGGAATCAATGCAAGGAGCAGGATCGGGATCCATGGGAGGAAGCCAAGTGCCACATTGTCGAAGATCGCATTCACACCAGGAATATAGATAACAGCCAAAAGTAGTCCGATGGAACCCGCAACAGAGATATTCATGAACTTGTTGGAGAACAGTCCCAGTTTGAATACGCTGATTCGTTCAGAACGTGCACCGTATGCACGGAACAACTCGGCAAGGATCAACGTTGCGAAAGCCATGGTTCTCGCACCTTCCAACGGAACTTCAGCATCCTTGAAGAACACGGTCAAGCCAAGGATGAAGGACAGGAAGACTGCAGTAAAGATTGCAAGGCTCTGAACAAGAATGTTCACCTTCATGGAACCATTGATAATGGACTCTGACTTCTTTCTCGGTGGCTGCTTCATGATGTCTGGCTCACCCTTCTCACGTCCGAGAGCCAAAGCCGGGAAGCTGTCGGTTACCAGATTCAGCCACAAGAGCTGAATCGCTGTCAAAGGAGTACCGATGCCTGTGATCAACGAAGCAGGGATCAAGGAGATCAAGAAGATGACCAGGATCTCGCCTACGTTACAGGAGAGCAGGAATCCGACGAATTTTCTGATGTTACTGTAGATGACACGTCCTTCTTCTACTGCGGATACGATCGTTGCGAAGTTATCGTCCATCAAGATCATGTCAGCAGAGTTCTTGGCGACGTCAGTACCGGTAATACCCATGGCAACACCAATGTCAGCTGACTTCAGTGCCATAGCGTCATTGACGCCGTCGCCTGTCATGGATGCAATGTGATCATTCTCACGAAGTGCATTGACGATACGCACTTTATGCTCCGGAGAAACACGAGCATATACGTTCGTAGTCTCGCAGACCGTCTCAAATTCTTTATCCGATACCTTATCCAGCTCAGCACCGGAGAGGCTTCCGGAATTCTCATTCATCATACCAAGGTCGTTCGCGATTGCAACCGCTGTATCCTTGTAGTCACCGGTGATCATCACGGCGCGGATACCAGCCTGACGGCAGATCGCCATCGCGTCTTTCACTTCCGGTCTTGCTGGGTCGATCATTCCGACAAGGCCCAAGAAGCACATATCCTTCTCGTGTTCGAAATCCGCTTCGATCGTTTCAGCGCCGTCATATTTACGATATGCAAAAGCCAATACACGAAGGGCCTGGGTTGCATAACCATGGTTCTCTTCAGAGATACGTTTTCTCATCTCATCCGTCATCGGAACATTCTTCTGTCCGTCGAAATACTCTACGCAACGATCCAGAACGATATCCGGTGCACCCTTGGTGAAAGAAACAAGTGCGCCCTCAATAATATTCGGATGATAAGTCGTCATCATCTTTCGATCAGAGTCGAAAGGAAGTTCATTCAGACGAGGGAAATCCTGATTGGTCTCGTCTTTCGGCATACCGGACTTCGCACCCAGTGCAATCAGTGCAGCCTCTGTCGGATCACCGATGCAAGAATATCTGCCATCTTCACCCTTCGGTGTCACGGCGTCACTACAGAGCACGCAGGACTGAAGAAGTCTTGTCAGACGTACATCCAGTTCAACTTTATTTCCGTTTGCATCCTCGATCTGGCCTTCCGGTTCATAACCAATACCGGTTACGTCATAGGAGTGCTCGCCATCGAACACTTTACGAACGGTCATCTCGTTCTGTGTAAGTGTACCGGTCTTATCCGTGCAGATTACATCCACACAACCTAATGTCTCTACTGCAAGAAGACGGCGCACGATTGCATTCTTGCCGGCCATCTTGGTCATGCCCAGTGCAAGTACGATTGTAACTACTGCGGCAAGTCCTTCAGGGATAGCCGCAACAGCCAAGCTGACAGCTGTCATCAGGGCTTCATCCCAAGCCTTCTTCTGTACGAAAATGTCTACCAGCAGAACGATTAAGCAGATAACAATACAAACGACACCAAGGATCTTGCCAAGCTTGGTCAAGTTCTTCTGAAGCGGTGTATCTTCATTGTCGATGGAAGAAAGCTTCGTAGCAATCTTACCAAGTTCTGTCTCCTCACCCGTCGCAACCACGATACCACGGCCACGTCCGTATGTAACAGCTGTTCCCATGTAGAGCATATTCTTGCGATCACCGATTCCACAGTCATCTGCAAGTTCAGCCGCTGCATCTTTATCAACCGGAACAGATTCACCAGTCAGAGAAGCTTCCTCCACCTTCATGGAACTTGCTTCGGTCAGACGGATATCTGCAGCAACCAAGTCGCCGGCATCCAGAACCACGATATCACCTGGAACAAGCTTATCGGAATCAACCATCTGTTGGATGTTGTCACGAATGACCTTTGCTTGCGGAGAACTCATCTTCTTCAAGGCCGCAATCGCCTCGTCTGCCTTACCTTCCTGGTACACGCCCAGTACAGCATTGATGATTACAATTGAAAGGATAACGATAACGTCGATCCATCCGCTGAAACCACCCTCTTTTACAGCCATGATCGCCGAAAGAATGGCAGCACCGATCAGGATCAGCACCATCGCATCTGCGAACTGTCCAAGGAAGCGTTTCCAAAGCGGAACCTTCTTCTCTTCGCCCAAAGAATTGGGACCATATTCCTGAAGTCGTTTAGTGGCTTCAGCATTTGTCAGACCAGCTTTGACATCGACATTCAGTGAGTCGATCACGCTGTCTATCTTCATCGAATAGGGATGATTCATATATTTCTCCTCCATATACTCACAACACACATGACATATTCTCGTCACATGCTATCAAAATATAACACAAATCGATTCTCCATAAAAGTATATATAGCGTGAAAAAGTGTCGTTATTTCGTCCAAACTTCAGATTTGTCATACCTTGGAGAAATAAAAAAAGACTGCCTTGCTGGAAAGGCAGTCTTTCTGGTGCCCAGAGTCGGAATCGAACCAACGACACGGGGATTTTCAGTCCCCTGCTCTACCGACTGAGCTATCTGGGCAAATGATAATCGGTCCTCATCGGACCGATTATCGTGGCGACGCAGAAGGGGCTCGAACCCTCGACCTCCAGCGTGACAGGCTGGCATTCTAACCAACTGAACTACTGCGCCGTGATGGTGGAAGATACAGGGCTCGAACCTGTGACCCTCTGCTTGTAAGGCAGATGCTCTCCCAGCTGAGCTAATCTTCCATCTATCATTTGCTTGCGCCTCTCGTCGAAGCGCAAGAAAGAGTATACAGAAACCACCGTTTCTTGTCAACACAAATTCTCAAAAAAAGTGAGATTATTTCTGAACTTTTCATCGCCGTAGCCAAATCCCCCTAGAGCCAAAGGCGTTTCCGAGAAATCGGTTTGAGGTTCAGAATAGTTTGAGCACGCTCTCAACCAACAAGACCGTACCACATGCCCCCACTGCCACTGTCAGAAGTTTCTTCTCAAAGAAAGAAAGAACGATTGCAACAGCCAGTCCCAAGCAAGCGGAAAGCAAGCAGCCCGTCGAATAGAAGATCGCAGGTATCGTCATGGCCGAGAGTACTGCATAAGGAATGTAATAGAGGAAAGAGCACACGAAACGGCTCTTGATCTTCTCCTTACATAGTAGCAACGGTAGCGTACGAATCAGATACGTCATACCGGCCATCACGAGCAAATACAAGAAGAATACATCCGCATGGATCATGACGGTTGCACCTCCCCGCTCTGTACTTCCAGTTTCTTACCGGAATCCGGATCGTCCGGCTCATGTTCCGGCTCCTCTGATATCGGCGCAAGAAGCGCAAACACGAGACTTGATATCAGCGCACAGATAATGACAGCCACGCCGGATGAGACCTTGTTGAGGAATGGTACATAGTAGAAGATTGCAGACAACGCGATGGCCATCAGGCAGGTACCGGCCACCGCGCGATTCTTCTTTGCGGGCGGAATGACGATAGCGACAAACATGGCATATAAGGCCAGTCCCAATGCAGACACCACGATACCCGGAAGGATATCGCCGGCCAGTGCACCTAGGACAGTACCTATCGTCCATCCCCAGAAAGGCGTCGTAATCAAGCCCATGAGATACGGCGTTTCCAGTTCATCTTTCTGACTGATGGCCACCGCAAATATCTCATCCGTGACGCCGAACCCGACAGCCATACGTTCCCATATCCGAACCTTCTTACTAAGTTTCTGTGAAAGCGAGACAGACATCAGTGAGTAACGAAGATTGATGACAAATTGGGTCAACATCATCTCATAAAGCGGCAGTCCTCCGGCAATGATCGGTACACCGGCAAGTTGGCCGGCCGAAGTCAGGTTTGTCATGGAGATGGCAATTGCCTGCCAGATCGCAAGTCCGGATTCTACCGCATAGATACCAAAAGCAAAGGATACCGAAAGGTATCCCAAGCAAATCGGAAGTCCGTCACGGATTCCTCGTAAAAACAATTTTCCCCTAGGCACGATCAGGCAGTCCTCACTTCGCCGAGAAACGATATCCGCAAAGGAAGCCCTTCACCTCATCCTTATCGATGACAGCAGAGGCGAAATGCTCATGATGGATTGCATCCGGGAACATCTGTGTCTCCAGACAGATTGCCTCGTACGGAGAATAGTGGACACCACCCTTACCGTCCTCGTCCAGGTTACAAGCACAGTAGAGCTGTACGCCTGGGAAGTTCGTAAGTACTTCCATCTTTCTTCCGGACTTCAGAGACTCCACGGAAGCCACCAGTGATACCTGGTCCTGTGTTGTCTTCAATACGTAGTTGGAATCCGCGCCCTTCGAGCAATTCAGCTGCGGGTTGGAAGAAGTCTTCACCAGGACACGTTCGGTCGCGCAAGGTGTTCTAAAGTCAAATTCTGTGTCCGCTACATCGATATACTTACCGTTCGGCACATTGTCCATATCTTTCTCCGTCAACTGCTCGGAATCAATCCACAAGAGCTGCTCGCCGATTCTTCCTGCGGCCTGACCATCAATGTTGAAGTAAGAGTGGTTGGTCGGTGCGAAGATCGTCTTCTTATCCGACTTAGCCTTGTAGCAGATGATCAATGTGCCATCTGTGGCCCATGTGTAGAGCACCTGCATATCCATATTGCCCGGTACTCCGCATACGCCATCTGCCAGCATGAAGGACATCAGCGCGCCTTCTGTCTCGATAGTCCAGTCGTTCTTGATTTTGAGATCGCCGATAAAATCACTTGCTTCTTCGCAGCTAATGATTTTGCCTGTCCAGAAGCTGTTCTGGAAGTTTCCCGCACCACCGTGGAGATTGTTCTCTCCTTCGTTCTTCGGCATCTGGTACTTTACGCCATCGATTTCAAAAGCACCGCCCTTGATTCGGTTAGCAGTACGTCCGATGATCGAGCCGTGTCCGGAGCCGGAAGCCATATATGCATCAATCGTGTCAAATCCAAGCATCACATCGCCAAGATTTCCATCTTTGTCCAGCACATTCAACGTATGAATCAGTGCACCATAGGTAATGATGGAGAAGTTCTCGCCATTCGGTCTCGTAATCACGAATTCTTCGACCTGTCTGCCATCTTTTGTCGTATCAAAAATCTTCGTTTGTGCTGCCATAGTTCACACCTCGCCTATTCAAATTTATACCGCTACTATTATTGCTTTACTCTGTATGGAAAGTCAATGCAAAATCTGATAGAATACCTCTCATCTACTAGGTTTTCCATAGATATTCCTGATATGACAGAGACTTCAGTTCCTTCCGGGAGGATCATCATCATGAGTGCAAAATGGCGCAAATTTCTTTCTTACTACCGACCATACATGAAGGGTTTTCTTGCAGATATGTTCTTCGCCTTGGTGGCGGCCGGCACGACCTTGGTCATTCCACTGATCACCCGATACATCACAGGAACTGTACTGGTAGAAGGTTTTGCCAACAGTCAGCGCGTCATTCTCCTTCTTTTCCTGGTCATGATCGCCTTATTGGCCCTGGAATTCGCCTGTAACTACTTCATCGCTTACGTCGGTCATATGGTCGGTGCAAGAATGGAATACGATCTGCGCAATGAGTTATTCACCCATTACCAGAAGCTATCCTTCCGCTTCTACGATAACCAGAAGATCGGAAGTCTCATGTCCCGTGTCACGAATGACCTGTTCGAGATCACCGAGCTTTATCACCATGGTCCGGAAGATCTGCTGATCTCCGCCATCAAGCTCATCGGTTCCATGATTATCCTCTGTGTCATCAATGTACGACTTGCACTGGTCGCTACCGTACCGATTCCTTTCATGGTTGTATTTGCCACCATTCTGAACCGTAAGATGAAGCGTACGTTCAAGAAGAATCGCGAACGGATCGCTGAGATCAACACCCGTATGGAAGACAGTCTCTCCGGCATCCGTGTCGTCAAGTCTTTCACCGGTGAAGATATGGAGATTCATAAGTTCACCGAAGGTAATGACCTGTTCTTGGAAAGCAAGAAGGACAATTACCGTTACATGGCCATCTATCACGCTGTGCTTTGGTGTATTACCGGTCTCATCACCGTCTGCGTCGTTGCGGTCGGTGCGAACATGATCGGAGATGGTACACTCACCCTGCAAGATCTCCTCGCTTTCCTGCTCTATGTCAATAATTTCACCGAACCGATCCGTAAGCTCGTCAACTTTACCGAGCAATATCAGAACGGCATGTCCGGTTTCGAGCGGTTCTACGAGATGATCTGTATCGATCCGGATATTGAAGATGCACCTGACGCGAAGATTCTGGAGAATGTACACGGTGATATCGACTTCAGTGATGTATCTTTCTCCTATGGGGAGAATCCAACCCGTGAGGCCAATGTACTCTCGCACCTGAATCTGCACATTGATTCCGGTGAGTATGTCGCCTTGGTCGGTCACTCCGGCGTCGGCAAAACCACCATTTGCAGTCTGATCCCCCGTTTCTATGAGACTACGGGCGGCACGATCCGCATAGATGGTCAGGATATCCGTACCGTTACCCAGAAGTCCCTGCGCCGCCAGATCGGCATTGTTCAGCAGGATGTGTACCTTTTCGCAGGTACCGTCCTGGATAACATTCGTTACGGCCGTCCGGACGCCTCATTAGAAGAAGTGATTGAAGCCGCCAAGAAGGCCAATGCTCATGATTTCATCATGGAACTGCCGAACGGTTATGATACCGATATCGGCCAACGTGGCGTGAAGCTCTCCGGCGGCCAGAAACAGCGTCTGTCCATCGCACGTGTATTCCTGAAGAATCCACCGATCCTGATATTCGATGAAGCGACTTCCGCCTTGGATAACGAGAGTGAACGTGTCATTCAGGAAGCTCTCGAAGCGCTGGCCAAAGACCGTACTACGCTGGTCATTGCACACCGTCTCTCCACGATTCAGAACGCCAAGCGTATTCTGGTCATGTCAGAGAAAGGCATCGACGAAGAAGGCACCCATGAGGAACTGCTTCGTCAAGGCGGAACCTATGCCCGTCTTTACCACACCGCAGAAACCTGAGTGCCTCACCTATTCAATTCCTTTTCCCAATTGAGAGCGAGCAGGATGATCGCTTACTCTCCTGGTTTCTGGATAATATCTGCGAACTGTCCGTTCACGACCTTCTGAAGATCCTTCGGCGCAAGATGGATCTGTGTACCCAGCATGCCGCCGCTGACGATGATGGTATCGAAATCCAGTGCACTTTCGTGAATCACAGTCGGATAGCGTTTCTTCATACCGATCGATGTCACGCCGCCTCGGATATAGCCGGTCACCGCCATAATATCCTTCACATGAAGCATTTCCAACGATTTCTCGCCGACCACACGCGAAGCTTTCTTCATGTCTACCTCTTCCGCGATTGGTAGTACGAAAACAAAGTAGTTCTTCGATTTTCCCTGCATGACCAGTGTCTTGAAAGACTGTTCATAGGGCTGTCCCAGCATATCCGCAATGTGTACCCCATCGATGAACTCATCGCATTCATAGTAATGCGGTGTGTAAGGAACTTTCTCCTTGTCGAGGATTCTCATTGCGTTAGTCTTATTCTCTTTCTTCATTTCACGATCTCCCTATTTCTTCTTATGAGACTCATCAATCAGAAATCATTCCACAACTGTGCGCAGATATCTTCCGACATCGGTCGTTCCGAAGTAGATTCAAGCGGCTGAATATTGGACAGAACGATGACCACTCGGCGATGTTCACTATCTACGCGCACGGAAGTGTTATAGCCCAGCGTCATGCCGGAGTGCTCGATTGAGTCACTATAGATATACCATCCGTATCCGTATCCGAACTGTCCACCATCCAGAATCTTCGCCCAACTTTCTTCACTGAGTAAAGCACGATCCATCACACACTCTTCCCAATGGAAAAGTCCTTCGGCCGTTCCGGTCATCACACCGACTGCGTAACTGATGCTCTCATGCTGATGTGGCAGGTCGAAAGTCAGAAAACTCAATTTAGTACGACCGTTGGATGTCAAGTGATCCGTATCTGGATAAAGATCCGTTAGGCCAAGTGGATTCAGAATATTCTGGCGAATATATTCATCGTAGGTCAAGCCGCTCAGCTGTTCGATGATCATGCCAAGAAAATAGTAGTTAGTATTCGAATATTCGAACTTTGTACCCGGCTGAAAGTTCAGCGGGAAATCCGAAATCTTCTCCACCAGCACATTCTTTTCCAGCGGGGTGGTCGCAATATCTGAAAGTGTATCTTCCAAGAAGATGATATCTGACAGATCAAGATTCTCGAAATCTTCCGTAGAGAAGCCCAAAATGCCACAAGCCAGATAGTCCGGCACACCGGATGTCATATTAAGAAGCTGATGGATCGTCATTTCACTGGCATGTGCATATTCCGGGATATACTTATCCAACGTGTCATCCAGGTTCAACTTTCCCTGTTCCACCAACTGCATGATGGCCACAGCTGTGAATTGCTTCGTGATAGAGCCAAATTCAAATACCGTATCTTCTTTATTCGGCTTCTTGTTCAGTCGATCCGCATATCCGGATGAATAGGTCCACACGATCTGTCCCTGTTCTGCGACCAATACTGTACCATCGAATTCGACACTGTCCATGTAACTCTGGGCCGCTTCCGCTTGGAAAGTGGACACAAATGGTGTAGGTGTCGGCGTAGGCGTATTGGTAGGTGTCGGTGTCGCAGTAGGAGCAGGTGTCGAAGTAGGTTCTACTTTGTTCTCAGATTCTAAAGACTGGATCTGAGAGGCAAATTGACCCTCATTCTTATTTTCAGATTTGTCCTCTCCCTTATTGCACGCAGAAACAAGCAACACGCTACATACGAGCAAACTTGCAACAATCGATTTTAATCGCTTATACTTCAAACTCTTCCACCTTCTTATAGAATCGTCTCTTCTTGGTCTCTTTATATTCACTCTTGCTAGCCTGCGTTAAGACTGGGAATGTCTCACCGCTATTCTGGTCAATGACTACAAGATCCCAAGTCTTCTCTAACTTGTGGTGATAAGCACGTGGTGCTGTGTTCGTCGTTGCAGGAGTCTTATCTTTAACGATTTTCTTGACCGCTTTCTTATTCTCTTTATCAACCATATCTCCGTAGAAACAGATTGGACAGAAGTGATAATAATCCTTCCCCAGCGGAATCAGCGGAATATATTCAAGATGTCCCCATTTGTTTATTCTTACATAGGTCTCTTGGTAGACTCTGTGGCAATATGGACATTCCTTCGGATCTCCCTTTGGTCCATATACTTTCTTGAACGACTTCACGCCATATACAATTGTTGTCATATGCTTCCCTCTTCTTCATGTTTTTTCACAGGAAATTGTAGCACATTAAATGAATATATGAAATGTTCAGACCGTCTTTGTCATCCAAATAAGAAACGGAGGTTCGAATGAGAACCTCCGTCAACAATTGCCTTACCATTCATTCGCTCAGTTGAGCCACTGCTCCGATCGCCCTTTATTATCTGCGAACCTTTAAGAATCCATTGAAGCTCCCTTCGTGGAATTACTCAGCATCTGAACTTGCAGAACACCTTTCCAACCAACCTGTGTACCGAAATGATGTCGTCTCCGAAGCTTCTTTTCCGTAGCCCCTTATCCAGATCATCGACCGCGACCCTATGTCACCGTCCGTATCTTAGATAGCATCTGCAACCTACTCAGTTCCAGCTCGTCTCCTGTCATCTCATGTGATCCATCACTCCGGCCGCGAATCTGCTGCCTGCCTTCATGATATCGGATCAAGCTTCCAACCTGACCTGCGATTTGTGTCCACCATCGTGTCCCGTCAATCGCTGTTCGCTTTCCACTCGTTTCTACTATGGCTCCAACGGCTCCGATTCATCTTCGCTTATCTGGATCTCACTGGATCCGATTACTTCGTGATCAATCTTCGTTTCCGAACCGTTTCTCAGTTCTTGTGTCTTCTCAGCCTCGCCTGGTGTATCGACTTATGGCGGCTCTCGTAGAGAACTTGATGTGAACTCGTATTCTCTTGAGCTAATTTCAGTATAGCATCCAGCCTACAGATGTCAACGTTTTGAACAACTCAACAAGTAAAGCTTTATTGTCATTTATGCACCCTGCGCAAAACGTTACGACCATGTTACAAGCACTTTTCAGGAACATTGCAAACCGCTGGTATACGGGCGTTTCTTCCCACAACATCACACGAGACCGTTTTCCACGATTCGCTTCCTCGCTTCGTTCTCGTCAAGATTTCACCTAGAAACGTTTACATTTCATACACATATTAAGAGGGTTAAGTGACTAATAAGTCATCTTGTGTGTTACAATACAATGTAAAATTTGTTTAACGAATTTCCGAAGGAGTCCCTCACATGAAGAGATGGTTACAAAGAGCAAACCGCGGCGAAGTGTTACTTCTCCTACTGCTTGTCGGTGTAGTCATTTACTGTTGCATAGATGCCCAGCACAATCGCAAACAACGTGATCGAATCAAAGAGGTCGTCTATCGTCACGTCGAAGAGAGCACTACACTGTATTCTTTCCCAGAGATTCCTGACCTCAGTCCTCAGAATGCCTTTGATATGAGCAATGAAGACTGTGCGCCGCTCTACGATCGTGCGCTTGCGCTGAATCGTGACCTCGCCGAGAATGAAGCGATCCGTCAAGAACTTGCCAACAAATATGTCTCCATTCTCCAGGTCCTAGCCGTCAATTTCCGTATGTACCCGACCGCTTGCACACGCCAGATTACTGCCTTCAACATCCTAGAGATCTATCACGACTCGGCCACTGTCCGACTAGAGATTGAAAACAGTTTTACCTTATCCGATAAGGAAGGCAAGAATTATGTCAATTCGCTCACCTCAAATGAAGACTACTATCTACTGATGGTAGATGGACAATGGAAGATCATCTCAATTGACTCCAGTATATTGAGCGACAGTTTCTAGACATCGTATACAGTATGTAACACGAATACAAGGAGATTCAGTAGCATGGCAGACCAATCCATAGAACCCGCATTGATTATTAAAGACGCAACCAAGACGTTTGGTAAGAAAACTGCGGTAGACCATATTTCATTCGATCTTTTTCCAGGTGAAGTCTTCGGATTTTTAGGTCCGAACGGAGCCGGTAAAACCACCCTCATTAAGATGGTTATGGGATTTATTCGTCCGGATGAAGGAACGATCATTATCAATGGATTTAACCGCAAGACTCACTACGAGAAGGCCATGTCCTCCATCGGCGGTATCGTAGAAAACCCTGAGATGTACGCTAACCTGTCTGCGAGACTAAATCTCAAGATGTACGCACGTCTTCACGACAATATCTCAGACGAACGAATCAACGAAGTGCTGGAAATGGTTGGCTTGAGCGAACGTGCAGATGAAGCCATACGTAAATTCTCTCTTGGTATGAAGCAACGAATCGGATTAGCGCAGTCCCTTCTACATCGTCCGAAAGTTCTGATTCTCGACGAGCCCACCAACGGGTTGGATCCTGCCGGAATTCACCAGCTCCGTGATATCCTCAAGCACTGCGCGCATGAAGAAGGTGTAGCCGTCATGGTCAGCAGTCATCTTCTATCTGAGATGCAGCTGATGTGTGACCGCATCGGCATCATCAACAAAGGTAAATTACTACAGATCTGTTCGATTGAAGAACTGATGAATCAAGCAAATGGTTCCATCTATCGAATCAAGACGTCTGACCCAGTCCGCGCGAAGAAGATTCTTTCCGAATCGTATGATCATTCAATCACACATCTTACCGCAGATACACTGGATATCGAGATTGACGAATCCCAAATCAACGAATGTGTACGTGTACTCATTAACGGCGGTTCTGACATTCTTGGTGTCCAGAAGGTTGAATCCTCTCTGGAAGAAGCCTTCCTAGAAATCACAGGAGGAGGTATTGACATTGAGTAAGATTCTTGCCCTTTACCACAACGAGATGATTAAGTTCTCTCACCAACTTCTAGTCTGGGCATTGATTGCCATCATGTCTGTCGTAACGATTCTCGCATCTACTTTCTATGTCAAGATGAACGGCGAGGAAGAATTCGTTATGGACCAAGTCGACAAATCCAGCATTACGGCTTCCTATGACAGTGCCAAGGAACAGCTTGGCGATCCGAACCGTTTTGTGAAGCACTCAACCATTCGTATCCAGACCAGTAGCGATGTCATCGAATTATTCTCTACTTACTACGATTTTGGCGAAGACGAAGAAGCTACTAAGAATTTGTATAATTATCTGAACATGAGCATATGTAGTGCCATGTTGGTGAATTACGATTTCGACAAGTATCCCATTACTCAAACCGCACTATCTCAAAATGCTTATGCGGAATACACCCTCGCCTTTCGTTCTTTGATATATCATAACATGACACCTTTCGGTGAACGAGACAGTGCGTGGTATGACGAATACTGTCTGATCAATCAAGAACTCGAGTTCGCACGTTCAGCACTCTTTAATCACAATTACAAAGATTACGTCGAGGCAATTAAACTTCACTATTCTGCCTACCCGATCACTGATACACTGGATATACAGATTCAGAGTCGAATCGCAGAGGTTGACGTCAACGGAGAAATGAGTGTTTCGGAGACCCTACATCTGAACGAAATATTGGTCAATTACTTCATTGCGAAAGACTGTCTTCTGAAGGGAGCTGAATTCTCAGGTGGGTCATACACTCCCTTAACAGAATCCCGCCGTGCAGACTTGGAAGATGCAGTTCAAATTCTGGATTATCAACTTGCTCATCATTCGTATGCCTCATATGAGAACTCAAATGCCAGTCAATCCGTGATGTTTGGTATATCACTTGGACGATTGTTTCTCATCGTTCTGGCCATTATTATCGCAGGTTCATCTATCTCCAATGAACTGGCTACAGGTTCCATCAAATCTCTCATCATCGCCCCAGTCAAACGCTGGAAAATATTCGTAGCAAAGCTTCTGGCCATTCTGACATGGATTCTTGGAGGTGGATTCTTAATTACGCTTCTTTCAACAATATGCGTCGGATGCACACAAGGATTCTCTTCGCTTCTCCCCTACTTCTATGTCTCAGGCGGTTCAGTAAAAAGCATTCCATTCCTGCTGTTCGCTTTCCTGTATTTCTTAGCAAGCAGCATCGAGATGCTGGTCTACGTCCTGGTTGCTTTCGTCATTTCATGCAATAGTAAGAATGCAGGCGCGGCCTGCGGTATTTCCACAGCCTTGATTATGAGTGGAGAAATCATCAACTTATTCCTAGAAGGATATGGCCGCCACACTTGGATGGATTTCTTGCCTTACTACAATATGGATATTACCTCTAAAGTATTCTCACATCTTCCACTTTGTGGACAGCAGACATTGGATAGCGGATTGTTGTCTGAATCATCTCCCATAGGGCTGTCTTTAGGTTTCTCTACGATATACTTAATCATCCTCACGATTACGTTGTTGTGGATTGCCTATGATGGATTTGTCAGGAAGGATATTCAGTAGAATCACTCCCCTGCACGATTTGTTTTTCCTTTAGATAAGCGTCGATTCGGTTCCGAGTCTGACGCTTATTTGCTACCCACATCGGAGCAATCAAGTCACGCTTTGCGCCGTCACCTGTCATGCGATAGATCACAAGATCCTTGGGAAGCCTCGATATCACTTTTCCAAGGAAATCTATATACTCATCCAGTTCCATCAAAGGAAAGGGTTCACGAAGATACTGTTCACCGAGATCAGTTCCTCGCAACACATTTAAGTTGGCAATCTTCAAGCCGTGAATAGGAAGATGTGCACAGTAGTCCACCGTCTCCATCATCTGAGATTTTGTCTCACATGGCATGTCCAAGATGATATGCACAATGATATCCAGTCCAGAAATCTCGTTAAGTCTTCGAACGGTCTTCTCAAATACCGACAGTGGATATCCTCTTCTCATCCATTGGGCCGTCGATTCATGGATCGATTGAAGTCCAAGTTCAATCCATACGTGGGTGCGCTTCGCCAGATCGGCGAGTATATCATACATTCTTTCGCTGATGACATCCGGACGTGTAGCGATAGAGATTCCTACCACTTCATCATCAGATAGTGCCTCATCATACTTGGCTGACAACACTTTCTCATCGCCATATGTGTTCGAAAAATTCTGAAAATAGGCGATGTACTTGCGAGAGGTACACTTGTCGGAGACTCGCGTCTTGGCTTCTCGTAGCTGTTCAGAGATAGGCAGATTGCGATTTGCAGCGAACTCACCGGAACCCATACCACTACAGAAGATGCAACCGCCTGTCCCGACTGTTCCATCTCGATTGGGGCATGTACAACCGGCATCCAGTGCAATACGGTACACCTTGTCTCCAAATAATGAATGATAGTATTCGTTGGCACTTCGATAATTCACAGGTCCTCCCGAAATCCGCCATGCGGATGATCCTGACGATCCGGCGCAACCAGATCATCTTTGCCTTCAAGCTGTGTTCCTCGCATCACGACACCACTTCCGAATCTTGCACGAAGGGTGTCCAGAGCCGTATTGATTCGATCGTCTCGTTGTAGTTTCTCATAGTTTTCAAAAATCGTCATCTGACGGGGTGCCTGCTCATCCGTCAGGTTCGTCGTCCGCACACCAATACTGCGAAGTGGTGCGTGCCAATCGTAACTCTCATCGAACAATTCCATCGCAAGTTTCGCAATTTCCTTCTCATCGTTCGTCTCCGTCGGCAGCCCACGCTGTTTCTCATAGGAATTCAGTGACGTATCCCGCACCCATATGGTGACCGTCCCCGCACAGAAATGGTGCTTACGAAGTCGTCCGGCCACCTGGGAAGAAAGCGCAACGATCGTCTTCCACACGTCCTGTCGGCACGTCATATCTCTCGGTGTCGTTGTACTATTGCCGATCGACTTCAGCGGTCGCGCATACGTAGCTGCTTGGACTTCATCGTCTTCCAGGCCATTCGCGCTTCGCCATAGGGCATAACCGTTCTTTCCCATAGCCGATACAACAAAGTCCGGATCGAGCGCGGCCAGATCGCCAATAGTCTTCACATTCATTTTGGCTAGCGAAGCTGTAGTCGCTCTGCCTACAAATAACAGATCACTTACCGGCAAAGGCCATACGATCTCCTTGAAATTCTCCTCTGTGATCTCGGTCGTCGCATCTGGTTTCTTATAGTCAGATCCTAGTTTGGCAAAAGTCTTATTAAAGCTAACCCCTGCAGAACAGGTCAATCCCAGTTCTTCACGAACTCTTCTCCGAATCTCATCTGCAATCTCACGCGCGGGCCTATCCGAGCAACCGGTCACATCCAACCAACATTCATCCAAGCCGAACGGTTCGACCTTATCTGTATATTGCAGGAACATCTCTCGAATACGATCCGAATAGTATACATACTGATCAAAGTGTGCCGGAACCACTAGAAGATTCGGGCATTTCTCTTTGGCCTGCCAGATCGCCTCGGCTGTTTTCACCCCTTTAGCTTGTGCGAGCGGATTCTTCGCCAGAATGATTCCATGTCTTTCTCGGCTATCCCCACCAACGGCCATCGGAATATTGCGCCATTGTGGATGACTACGCATCTCCACTGACGCAAAGAAACAATTCTGATCTACATGTAAGATGTCTCGATGACCCAAATTGTGCTTCTCCCTCGAATAAACATTTGTTTGTTTTATATTATCATATTGGTCGGCAAAATACTATCCAAATCGTCATCCATAAAGAAATTAAGTTTCACTAACCAAGTAAGCGAAAATTTGAGTTCTACGCGGACATTAACAA
>JAGHVD010000056.1 GCA_018064475.1 Candidatus Scatonaster coprocaballi | reverse complement strand
CAGCAGGAAGAAGCAAAGAAGAAAGCGGATGCATTACTGGCAGCTGTGAAGACTTTGGATGATATGAAGACAAAGGGCGAAGAAGGAAAAACAGCCGGTGACGTTCCAGAGGCCGCTCAGTATACACTAAGCCGTGGCCAGATGGTTCAGGAATTTGAAGACTGGTGCTTCGCGGATCATAAGGTTGGCGACACGGGTATCGTGAAGACAATATATGGTTACCACGTTATGTATTTCGTTGGTACGGAGCAGGCGGATGAAGAAACGAAACAGTCTATGGCTTTCGACAAACTTCAAGAAGAACTTCAGACTGCTTTTGAGGGTGGAGATTACGTTCCGTCATACGCAGAGTAATTACAGAATCAGCTGGAACGCTATTGACTTCATCTTCGGACAGCTCTATAATCCAACCGTAACTTCGGGGCGGGGTGTGATTCCCCACCGGCGGTGATGCATCGACTTGGATGTGAGCCCGCGAGCAAGGAAGCAGAACCGGTGAGAATCCGGTGCCGACGGTTAAAGTCCGGATGGAAGAAGATTCGATAGCTGGCCTTGTGTGCGGAGATACCGTACAAAGACAGCAGAGGAAGATTTTTCATGAGAAGCGGTTCCCGAACGCGGGGACCGCTTTTTTGCACCTCGAAATCATCGTGTGAGGGAAGATGGTATGGCTGAGAAAGAAATGAAGAAACAACATCAGATGAGACAGCGTGCGACCTATCGGATCGCACTTCTGGGTATTATGACTGCGCTGGCGGAAGTACTCATGCTTCTGGAAATTCCATTGCCGCTGATGCCGGATTTCCTAAAGTATGACCTGTCGGATATTCCGGCGCTATTTGCCGGATTTGCATTGGGGCCGGTGGCCGGCGTGATCGTGGAGTTCCTGAAGAACCTGATCCACCTGCCTTTTACCAAGACACAGTATATCGGTGAGGTGGCTAACTTCATCTGCGGAAGTTGTTTCGTATTTGTCAGTGCGCTGATCTACTCGAAGATACGTAGTAAGAAAGGCGTCATCCTGTCTTTGTGCTTCGGTACGCTGGCCTTGACGGTTGCGGCTGGATTTGTGAATTACTTCTTCAATCTGCCACTCTATGAGAAGGTTATGGGTTTTCCAACGTCAGTCGTCATTGACTTGTGTGATGTGGCGAATGTGCTGGCTACCATTGATAGCAAGTTGGACGTAATTCTGATGACCTTCGTACCTTTCAACATCTTCAAGGGAATCACTGTCTCCATGGCGACACTTCTTTGCTATGTTCCGCTTAGTGCTCTCTTGGATGGACGGAAGCAAACCAAGGAACAGGCGTAATGTTGCAACAGCATCCTGTTGACGTTCGTCATATTAGAGTTGAAAACACAACAAATGAAAAAAGGGAGAAGGAACGAGAAAATGAAAATTCAATTCGGACCACAGATTTCGAGAAATTTACAAGATAAGATGAGTATTGGACCAGACGGGAAGATGGAGCTGACGCCGGAGATGATGCAAGCGCTGGGAATTTCCCAGGAAGCACTGATGAATGGTGAGCTGAAGCGAGAGTCGGGCGCTGGGTATGAAGAGGTCAAGTTATCCAAGCTTCATACAAGACCGATCGCGACTTCTGAATATGAGGCGTTGCCTAATTTCTGCAAGAAGGGTATCCAGCAGCTTCTGAATATAGGGTATTTCTTCGTGCTGATCGTCATGATCGTAATGACGGTCCTGATCGTCCGCATTCCGGATATCAAGGAGAAGGGGACGGGTGTGACGCTGGCGATCTGCGGTGCGATGTTCCTGCTCCTGGCCATCATCACGATTGGTATGTCGATGCAGGGAATCGGCAGGAACTCTGAAATAACTGTGGGAGAAGTATTGTCCTGCTATGCGTCGAAGACCAGTAACAAGCAGATCAAATACTATGTGCAGGTGGTTTTCCCAGAGCGCAAAGAAATGGTGGAGAAGGTCAGATGCCAACGAAGCACTTTCCATCGTCTGAAGGTAGGCGATCCGGTCTATATCTGTAAGAAGCGCGCGTACGCTTCGAAGTGAGAATCACGTAGTGAAAAATGAAGGGACTGTTTCATTGTGGAGAACACTTTGAAACAGTCCCTGTTCATTTAGATGAAATTGATTTGAATCGTGAGATTCAGCTTACTTCAGAAGATTTCCGAAGATACCACGGATGAGGGAAGAACCGATCTGACGGCCTGCAGAGGTCATCGCAGAGTTCGCAATCTTCGTCAAAGGACTGTTCTTCTTCGCCTTCTCTTTCTCCTTGGCTTCTTTCTCTGCCTGCTTCTCAGCTTCCTTACGAGCTTTCTCCTCTAAGCGCTCCTGTTCTTTACGAGCCTTCTCTTCTTCTTTCTTGGCTTTCTCTTCCAGACGCTCTTGCTCTTTGCGAGCTTTCTCTTCTTCTTTCTTCAGGCGCTCTTCTTCTTTGCGCTCGCGGTCTTCCTGACGCTCCTGCTCACGGCGTTCCTGCTGCTCGATACGGCGTTCACGATCTTCCTGACGATCTAGCTCGCGCTGCTCACGGATCTCTGCGGCACGCTCTTTGTCTGTCTTGGCTGCATCAGAAGATGCGGCAGCTACGACAGGTGCAGCGGCAGCTTCTGGTTCTTCTTCCGGCATACTGATGTACTTATCTGGTTCAGAAACCGTAGAAGTAACGGAAGCAGATGGGGAAGTAGCCTGACCGTACTTACCCATCAGGATCTCATAAGCGGACTCTGGATCGACGGCGTCCTTGTACTTCGCATAGAGCGGATCAGCCTTGGTCAACTCATCGATCTTCTCAAATCCAGCGGAACCGATATAGCTCTGCGGCGGAAGAATGAAAGCACGCTCGACGACTTCCGGAGCACCGGTCTCATCCAGCATGGAGATCAGCGCTTCACCAACCGCCAATTCGGAGATGGCTGTCTCGGTGTCAAAGTTCGGGTTTGTACGATAGGATTCGGCAGCAGCTTTGATGTTCTTCTGTTCAGCCGGAGTATAAGCACGAAGTGCGTGCTGGATACGGTTCTGTAACTGATTCAGGATATTCTCCGGAATATCACGTGGGCTCTGAGAAATGAAATAGATGCCTACGCCCTTGGAACGGATGAGACGAACGATCTGGTCGATCTTCTCAATAAGGAATGCCGGTGCGCCATCGAAGAGAAGGTGTGCTTCGTCAAAGAAGAAAACCATCTTCGGCTTAGCCTGATCGCCGACTTCCGGCAGGTTCTCATAAAGCTCACTCATGAGCCACAGCATGAATGTGGAGTATAGAAGCGGCTTGTTGAACAATTCGGTTGCATTCAGAACGTTGATTACGCCGCGACCACTTGCATCACACTTGATGAAATCGCTGATATCAAATGCCGGTTCGGAGAAGAAGACATCTGCGCCCTCATCAGAAAGCAGAGCCAGATTTCTCTGAATTGCGCCAATGGTGGCTGTAGCGATGTTACCATACTGAAGCTTGTACTCCGAAGCGTGGTCACCAACATAGGTCAGTAGGAGACGCAGATCCTTGAGATCCAGCACCAGCCAATTGTTGTCGTCAGCGATACGGAATACGGTGGAGAGTACTGCACGCTGTACATCCGAAAGATTCAGCATACGACCGAGAAGAATCGGTCCAATCTCGGAAATTGTGGTACGCATCGGGATACCCATCTGACCAAATACATCGTAATAGGTGGTCGGATAGGACTGGAAAGCAAAGTTATCAATACCGAACTTTGCGATACGCTCGTCCATATCTGCACTGGACTGTCCTGCGCAGCTTAAGCCGGACATATCGCCCTTAATGTCAGCGAGAAATACCGGAACGCCCAAGTCGGAGAAACTCTCAGCCAACACCTTGATGGTGGTGGATTTACCTGTACCGGTTGCACCGGCGATGAAACCGTGACGGTTCGCCATAGCGGGTTTATTGAAGCACTTCTTATCTGTGCCGCCTACCCAAATTTTGTTATCGTAAAGCATATATTACCTCCTGCCTATGAATTAAATCACTGCTTCTATTGTCGCAAAGTAGTGAGATATAAGCAAGGCAGTAACCCCCTAAAAATGACCGCAAATTGAAAACCTTTTGTTACTTTTTCAAAGGGGTTGGAATTTTATAATATATACTGAACGAAAAGACGAAGGAGGATGTACATATGACAGACTGGATCATGATTGCGGTAACGCTGGCGGCGGGACTGCTCTTGTGCTTCTATGGATTTAAGATGTTCCGGATCTCAGTGGCCGTGGCAGGCTTCTATGTGGGTAAAATGCTGGGTGATCTGCTATACGGTATTCTGGCTGACCAGTTTCCTTCTTCCTGGAATGGAAAAGCAGCGGACATCTTACCCATCGTGACAGCGGTGATCCTTGCGGTGATCTCTTATGCCATCTATCGCAAAGCGCTATGCTTCCTGACGTCTGCTTTTACCGCATTTACAATTATGAAAATATTCGTGGTGTACTTGGTGAAGACGGAGGAGAACCTCGACCTACTCATCAAGTTCTCCCCGGAGACGATCGAGAAGATCCGCAATACCAGTACGGGCGGGGAGACGCTGATCTCGGAAGCGGAAGTAGGAAATATCCTTACCCAGATTCCGGGTGAGGCGGGATGGCAGAAACTACTTCTGATCCTGATCTTCTCGCTGGCACTGGGCACACTGGCCGGGGTGCTGATCATGCTCATCCAGGCACCTGCCATCAAGATTGCAACTTCGGTGATCGGTGCCGATGCGATCCGTATTGCGTTGATGGATACTGTCGATCAGGTGATGCTGGTGAAAGGACTTCCGTCATTCTTATCAACGTGGTTCGGGAAAGCCCAAGGAAATGTATGGGTATCCTTCTTCCTGTGGGCGTTGTTTATTGGATTAGGATGCGCGGTCCAACTTCGAGAATCGGATGGATAAACAAGGAATTGTGCAACGAACAGGATGTCCCTATCGTCTATATATCGAAATGAGAAAAAGCGAGTTCTACTCCAAGGAGGGAAATGTGAAAGGCTTAAGATATATAGTAATTTGTTTGTTGTTTTCGTTCTTATTTGTAGGTTGCTCGAATCATGTTGATGGAACTTCTGAGACTTCTTTGAAGTCAACTACAGAACGAGAAGTTTTAGAATTACCAAATGATGAAGTATCAGTAGCAGACAAGTATGAGAATAGACATCAGATTGCGACTGTTCTGAATATCGAATCAGATAGTCAAAAAATAGATAATATACTCCTTGCGATCAATGATGTAGGAGCCGGAACGATTACTAACGTTTCTTTGAGTAAGGATGAAAACTCGGAGTATGAACTATTTTTCAAAGGTGAAGAAGGTAGTAATTACAGAATCCTATTGAGTAAAACGTATTCTTTTGTTGCGCTTCAAAATGTTGATACGGGAGAGTGGCTAATCAAATCAACAAAATAATGGTAATTAATATTTCCAATGTTCGTGGCTAAAAGGAGGAAATGAATATGGATAACAACATTCAGCATAAGAAACAGATTGCTCGCCCCACCTATCCTACGCTTGCGCAGGTGAGGGATTCTTCTAAGCATAGTTCGATTGCGAAGAGCGCTGCCGTCGTGGCAGTGATTGCATCGATGGCGATGGGAACTGCGGCCTGTGGCGAAGAAACGGGAAAATATAAGGGCGACAACATCGGTGAGAAAATCGCCAGTATACGTGAATCACAGAAATGTGGATACGAGATTTCCGGTGAAGTATCGGTTGATGGCGGTGAAACTGCTTATACCGATCATACTACTTCCGGAGAGGTGCAGATCATGGGTGAAATGACGGAAGAAACTACTGAGATGGAACTGGACGGCGAAACGGAGGTCTTCACGGAAGATATCACCTATGAGGGCGATATGCAGCAGGCCCCAACAGAATAAACTCGAGGTAATTCCATGAGAAAAATGACATTGGTCATGACCCATCAGTGCAATTTCCGTTGCAGCTACTGCCCGCAGAACCATGAGGATGTAGTGATGTCACGGGAGACAGCGTTGCATGCGGTCGATCTTCTTGCTTCCTCGTTGGAGTCAGAACAGAAAGAGATTCCGAGCGTACAGATTTCCTTCTACGGTGGTGAGCCACTCCTGGCGGAGCCGCTGATTCGTGAGGTGGTGGTATATGCTGAGGAGAAGCTTACTTCGCTAGGTGTGAAGAAAGTGCTCTTCGAAATCACCACGAACGGTCTTCTGCTGAAGGAGGATTTCATCGCATTTGCGAAGCAACATCACATCTACTTGGCGTTGTCTCACGATGGTGTGGGACAGGATATGTCGAGAAGAGATCGTGGTGGCCATGCGACCAAGGAACGTGTAGATGCAATCCTGAAAACGATGCTTCGACACAATTCCGGAACATTCATCATGATGACACTACATCCGGATTGCGTGGAGACGCTCTGTGATTCGATGCGTTTCTTCCACGATTCTGGTGTGAAAAATATGAACCTGACATTGGCCAATGGTCCGAGAGTGAACTGGACAGAAGAGAAGAAAGAGATCCTGCTGAATCAATTGGAAGAACTGGAAACACTGTATGAACAGTGGAATCAGGGTGAGAACGAATTCCACTTCACGCCTTTCGATAACAAGATCCGCAACTATATTCTTGAAAGAAGTTCGGATGACCGGATGTGTCACTTCACCTCGGATAAGATCATGATCGACTGTGATGGCCGATTCTTCCCGTGCAACCACTTCATCGGCATGAATGATTTCTCTATCGGAAATCTGGAAGATGGCGCGGA
>JAGHVD010000007.1 GCA_018064475.1 Candidatus Scatonaster coprocaballi | reverse complement strand
GATCTGGGAAACGCATGAATTTGTCCTCAATCGACGGACAGTATCTAGGGCCGGTGCCCTCAATCACACCGCTATATAACGGGGAACGGTCCATGTTGGACTTGATGACATCACGTGTCTTGGGCGTCGTCCATACTGCATAGCAAGGAATCTGGTCTTCTCTGGGGGTAAATCCGTTCATCTCATTTCCATAGGAGAAAGGAGGCATGTCCGGTTCACCTGGCTGAATCTCCATGACAGATGTATCGACCGTACGTGCGTTAACACGTACCGGTGTACCCGTCTTAAATCGCTGCATCGGTATGCCCGCTTCAGCCATGCTCGTCGAGAGTCCTACAGAACGTGAAAGACCATCTGGTCCGCTCTCCACGATCACCTCACCACGAATCGTGCGAGATTCCATATATGTTCCGGCGCATACTACTGCGGCCTGAACATGATAGCAAGCACCACTTCTCGTGCGCACACCATTCAGGATCTTCCGATTCGACTCGTCTGTCTCCCAGAATAGTTCAACGATTTCCGCCTGAATTAAGGAAAGGTTTTCCTCTTTCTCGATACGTTCTTTCATGCGTCGGCTATAGGCAGCACGATCCATCTGTGCACGTGGGGAGAAGACTGCCGGTCCTTTGGAACGGTTCAACATACGTGTCTGGATGGCCGAAATATCTGCCATCTCACCCATGACACCACCCAGCGCATCGATCTCACGTACAAGTTGTCCTTTGGCTGTACCGCCAATACTTGGGTTACAAGGAAGATTGGCCAACTGATCAAGATGGAGGGTAAATAACACCGTAGAGAGTCCCATATGTGCGCAGGCGAATGCCGCCTCGCAACCGGCATGTCCGGCGCCGACTACTGCAACATCGTAAGTCCCAGCATCGTACCAGGACGGATTTTCATTGACTTGTTTCCAGTTTCCCATTTTCCACTCCGATTATTTTCCCACGCAAAAACGAGAGAAAATCGTATCCACCAATTTATCGCTTACGGAATCACCGGTAATCTCGCCCAGTTCTTCCATCGCCGTGCGAAGCACCAAAGAAGGCGCCTCAAGGCTTTCCCCATTCTTACAAAGCTTCACTACTTCTTCCAGTTTCTCCATCACAGTCACAAGGATCTCATAGTGGCGCTGGTTCGTCAGTAGCATACCCTGTGAAGTATTGCTGCCCATCTCATCGTAGGAACTACGAATGAATGCTTCCATCTTAGAAATCCCGTCGCCGTTCGAAGCAGAGATCCGCTCGACGAAATCGAGTTTGCGAGAGTATCCCTTCTCCAGAATCAGAGCTTCGAGTTTGTCAATCTCTTTCTGTGCCTCGGACTCATCAACAAGATCGGACTTACTCATCAGGAGCCCGATTCGCACATCCGGTCGAAGCTTCATCAGACGGTCGATCATGGACGCCTGTAGAACCACGTCCTGTTCATCCGGATAGACCAACCAGAACACCAGATCTGCTTCCTCCATGGCATCATTTGCGCGGACGACGCCCATCGCTTCTATTCGATCACTCGTCTCGCGAATGCCAGCGGTATCAATTAAGGTGACCGGTACGCCCAGAATGCTGGTCTGAACTTCCAGCGTATCTCTCGTTGTACCCGGTGTATCGGTCACAATGGCCCGCTCGTAGCCGCTCAGACGATTGAGTAACGACGATTTTCCACTATTGGGCACGCCACAAATCACCACACGCATACGTTCTTTCAGCATACGTCCTTGACGGTAGGTGTCCGCCAAAGCCTGGATCTGTGTGCGAATACGAGAAATCTTGTCTGCATTGTCGTGTAATGCCTGCTGCGCATCCTCGTCATCCGGCTCATCCACCCACATCTCCATAACTGCCAGCGCCTCGTAGAGGGACTCGCTGATGCTTCGAATCTCATTTCGAAGACTTCCCTGGAGTTGAGATTGGGCGGCACGGAGTGCCAGATCTGAGTCCGCCGAAATGACGTCCATAACGGCTTCGGCCTGGGATAGATCAAGTTTTCCTGCAAGGAAAGCTCGCTTCGTAAATTCACCCGGTCCGGCCATGCGGGCACCATTCTCCTGTAAAACGCGAAGAATCTCCTGTCGGACGGTTGTACCGCCATGACAAGAGATCTCAACTGATTCTTCACCTGTATAGGAATGGGGTGCGCGAAAACGAGTGACCATCACCTCATCCACAATTGTCTCGGATGTGGGATCAACCAGAACACCGTATGCAACTGTATAGCCACGCATATCCGTCACAGACTTGGCATCGTCTGCCGCACGACGAATACGGAAGACCCGATCCATGATCGCGGTCGAACCTTCTCCGGCCATTCGGATCACTGCAATTCCGCTGGTTCCCGGCGGTGTCGCACATGCGCAATACGGCTTCTCCAACAGACTTCGCCTCCCCTTGGGAATTCGGGTGAATTACTCGAGTGTAACCACAACTTTGCGGTTCGGCTCTTCGCCCTCACTATGCGTGGTAACACCCTCAACATTCTGGAGTTCAGAATGGATGATGCGGCGTTCAGCCGGGTTCATCGGTTCCAGTGCATACGCACGCTTATTACGAAGCACCTGATTTGCCGCCTTATGCGCCATATTGATCAGCACTTCTTCTCTGTGTTTTCTATATCCGCCAACATCGAGCATAACACGAAGTCTCTGCTCACTATGACGATTCGCAACCAGGTTAGTCAGATAAGAAATGGAATCCAGCGTCTCACCATGACGACCGATTGCTGCACCGCAATCCTGACCACTGACAGTGATATAGATTACATCCTCTTCACGATAGGAATCAAGCTTGCCGTGAATGCCAATTCCGGACAGAACCTCTGCTACGAAAGAAACAGCAGCATCTTCTGCCTCACTTGCCTCATCACCTTCGAATGACTCGTCATCGCCGTAGTACACGTCGCCGTCATCCTCTTCTTCTACGATCTCTGCAACTTCTGCAGTTACACGTACGGTCGCACCCTTCTTGCCGATTCCCAAGAAACCTTTCTCTTCTTCGACGATTTCAATCTGTGCCTGGTCTTTCTCCACGCCCAACTCTGCGAGTGCGAGTTCGACAGCTTCGTCTACTGACTTCGCTGTTTTGGTCACTGTTTTTTCCATATAGCCTATGCCTCCTTGTCACACATCTTCAGGGAGATGTATGTAATTATTTCTTACCCTTCTTGCCATTCGCGCCTTCCGCAGCTAAGGCCTTCTTCTTCTTGAAGAGATCACGCTTTGCTTCCAGAAGTTCCTGCTTCTTCTCTTCATATGGTTTGCTGAACATGAAATAGGTCAATACCTGCTGCAACATGCTCATCAGGTTACCAGCGATCCAGTAGAAGCCGAATGCCGCAGGGAGCATGAATGTAGAGACAACCATGATGATCGGCATGATCTTGGTGATCATCGTTGCAGTACCTGCACCAGGTTCCTTCTGTTCGGAAAATGCCGGGTTATTCTTTGCACGTTCTTTGTCTTCTTTCTTCTGCTTCGCATCAGGCTTGGTTGCATTGACGATCACATTCTGAAGAATGGTGGTAACCAGAACCAGAACTGGGATAATCAGAAGAGGCAAATAGAGTGACAGATCAGACTTGATTTTAGACGGCAGCCAAGCTGGTGTCGCACCAAGATCCAGACCCAGGAACTTCATGTTCGGGATCTGCTGTACTTTGATGAGACCCTTGCCGACCATATCCGACATGGCCTTACCATCTTGTGTCAGTCTTGTAATCAAAGGAATGTTGTTATTACCTACGCCCGAGATACCCAGCAGTTCACCCATCTGGGAGATATTGGACTTACTTACGCCAGTAACGTAGCGCAGTGGCTCACGTACGATGTAGTACATTGGGATAAGGAAAATCAACGTCAGTAACGGCATCAAGCATCCGGAGAGCGGAGAAACACCATTCTCTGTAAAGAGTTTCTGAATCTCCTCATTCTGTTTCTGCTTATCATCTGGGTACTTTCTTCTGATCGCCGCCTGCTTATCTGCCAGCGTCTGTTGCTTCATCATGGATTTCGCAGAACGAATGTTAAGTGGCATCGTAAGGCCACGAACAATAATCGTCAGGAAAATGATTGCCAAGCCGAAATTGCCGAAAAACTCGTAAAGAAGACTGGTCATCCAGCCGAACAACTTAGCGAGTGGTGTGTTGATAAAGTCAAAAAATCCCATTATTTGCTCCTATGCACTACCGGAGTGACGATTCAGCTGTTCTTTGTTCCGTCACACCGATTCACTTCACTTACTTCAACGGGTCATATCCACCTTTGCTGAGCGGGTTGCATCGCAATATCCGCCAGATTCCCTTCAACGAGCCACGCACGAAGCCATACTTCTCGATCGCCTCGAGGGTATACTGCGAACATGTCGGATAGAATCTACAATGCCCGATATGATTCGGGCCATGAGAATTCTGGTATATTCTGATCAATTTGATCGCCAGATTCTTCATACATCATCCCCAGAATCAAGCAAACCCAACTTGGAAAGGTGCCTTCCCATCTCTTTCTCTACTTCCTGATATTTCGGAATATCAAAGCCGGTCTTCATCAGGAAGATAATATCGTATCCGGCACGAACTGATGGTTCGTACACCTGGAAAGCCGCTCGCATTAATCGTTTAGCACGATTTCTGGCTACAGCAGTCTTCCTGCCATGGCCATTGGTAAACCCTACCCGGACAAGTTCAGCCGGGATGGGTGTCAAATTATGCTTCAGATGTGGGCTTCGCTTAAAACAGTGTACGCTCAAATAGCGCCCCGTGGCGAAACTTCCCCTCTTATATACGCGGGAAAACTCATAATTCAATCGTAATGTCCGCGTGGTCTTCAGCATGACACATTACCTGCTTCGACTTTCTTAAAAATAAAGGACCACTTGGGTGATCCTTATACTGTAAGACTCTTTCTTCCCTTCAGTCTTCTTCTCTTCAGAACGTCGCGACCTGAAGCAGTCTGCATTCTTGCACGGAAACCGTGAACCTTACTTCTCTGTCTCTTCTTAGGCTGATATGTCATTTTCATATGGATCTACCTCCAAAAATTAGTCTCTTTTACCTTCTATTACACGAATAATCGATACAAATAGCGATAGAATTATACTAGGTGTTAGATGTAAAGTCAAGCCTTACCAGATTGAGCTATGCATCTGGACGATTTTATTGTCGCGAATATACACACGAGGAATTCTCTTACCGACTAGACATGTCACCTCGTAGTTGATCGTATCGAGCATATCCGAGATCTCATCAACCGGAATCTCCTTCTCACCCTTCCGAGAACGTTGTTTACCAAAGAGGACGACTTCGTCACCTACAGAAGGTTTCTCCGGAAGATCTGTGACATCCACCATACACATATCCATGCAGATGTTTCCTACGACCGGCGCGCGATAACCGTTGATCAGGACCTCCGCGCGGTTGGAGAGTCTTCTTAAATATCCATCCGCGTACCCAATTGCAATCGTCGCAATGGTACTCGGACGTTCGGTCTTGAAATGTCTACCGTAGCTGATCGTCTCTCCTACCGGAATATCCTTGACGTGTACGACGCTGGACTTCAATGTCATCGCCGGTCTTACTTCAAAATCTGTATATGGACTTGGGCAGCCCTTTGGCATCATGCCATACACGATCAATCCTGCACGGACCATATCCATATGCATCTGTGGGAAACGAAGGATACCCGCACTATTGCAGATATGCTTGGTCGGGATCTCCAGACCGCGTTCTTCCAGCGCTTGCGCCATCTTGGTAAATGCCTCAAACTGCTTCATGGTATATTCATCATCGTCCGTATCGGACATGGCAAAATGCGAGAACATGCCCTCGATCTCGATGCCTGGGAGTTCCGAGATAGCTAGGATCGCCTCAATGGAAGACTCTCCGGACAAGAAGCCCAGTCGGTTCATGCCTGTATCATACTTAATGTGGATACGTGCTGTACGCTCAAGGATCACGGCCTTCTTCGAGATAGCCTGTGCATACTCAAGAGAGTAGACCGCCTGTTCAATATCATTCTCGATCAACTGTGAGATTCTTCTCGGATCAGTGTGACCTAGAATCAGAATCGGCACGCTGATGCCGTTCTCACGTAACTCGATTGCTTCGTCCAGCATCGACACGGCCAACTTGTCCGCACCGTTATCCAGCAGCACACGTGCAGTCTCGATTGCACCGTGTCCATAAGCATCTGCCTTGACGACTGCCATGATCTTCGCACTGCGCTTCGTCACGCGGCGGATCTCCCGCATATTCTCTGCCAGGATATCCAGATTGATCTCCGCCCAAGAGCGGTTTGGAAATCTTTCCATTATGTTTCGCTTCCCTTCTCCCACTGGAGTTTGTGATAACAAACTTCTAAATAATCCCACAACATGGAGGGCAACATCGCATAGGCACCATGTTCCGCCCGCGCCTGTTCACCAGCCATACTATGAATCTTTACCGCAGCAATTGCAGCCGCCTCTTCCGTCATGCCGGTAGCCAGAAGGCCCGTAAGTAAGCCTGACAGCACATCGCCGGACCCGCCTTTGGCCAAGCCGGAATTGCTCACATGGTTACTATACCACTTCCCGGACGGAGTAAATATGTTGGTTTCGTTACTTTTCAGAACCAGAATAACGTGATTTTCTTTGGCAAAAGCACCCGCTGCCGCAAGATCGCCCATCTTCCATCCTGGAAGCAGTCTCTGGAACTCACCCATATGCGGGGTCAGTACGGCAGGAGCAAGTCCAGATTCCACACGCGATGTCAGCCACGCTTGCTGCTGGCCGGACGCAGCAAGTACAGACAGCGCACCTGCATCGAGCACCAGATGACGGGCTTGCGCAATAGCAATCGGAAGATTCTCCTTCACGTCTACCCGTTCTGTTGCAAGTCCAGGTCCCATCAGGACTGCATCCTTCTCCACGATCATCGATGCGAACCAGTTCTCCTTCGGATACTCCACATGCGCAACAAGCGGCATGAGCTTCGGACGTGAATTCTCCGTCTGATTACTTGGAATCTGAAGTTGCATCGCCTCCGGGCAACGCGTCATCAATGCGCTTTGGATCTCATCTGGAGACAACACAAAGACCAATCCGACTCCCGAGCGTAGCGCCGCCCCGGTTGCAAGAATGGCTGCGCCCCCCATGCCCTTCGATCCGGCATAGATGAGGAGCCGGCCGAAGTTACCTTTATGTCCTTGTTCAGATCGATTCGGCTTCAATGCCGAAACCAGTGCTTCATCGATGTCAATTGAAGACAGCATGTCACCCCTCCGTCAGTTCTTCGGCACTTCGCTGATCGTAGAGATGTCGAACGGTGTCTCCTGATATACGTAGTAGTTCAGCCAATTCATAAACAACAATGTTGAACTGGAACGCCACTTCATGTGTGGTTCCGAATTCGGATCATCATTCGGGAAGTAATTCCTCGGCACCTGAATATCGAGGCCCTTGTTCACGTCGCGGAAATACTCATCGCGTAGCGTATTGACGTCATACTCCGAGTGACCGGTAATGAAGATCTGTCGACCGGACAGATCAGACACCGCATATACGCCACACTCATCTGATTCAGAAAGGATACGCAAACTCGGGTTGCGCTCGATATCTTCTTTTCTCACTTCCGTATGACGGGAATGCGGAACGTAGAAGAAGTCATCAAATCCGCGGAAAAGTTTCACCGGCTTCGTGTAGGTCATACTGTGTTCGAACACACCAAAGACCTTCGCAGGAAGATTATACTTCGGAATACCATAATGATAGTAAAGACCGGCCTGCGCGCCCCAACAGATATGAAGCGTAGAATACACGTGAGTCTTACTCCACTCCATGATCTCACAGAGTTCTTTCCAGTAGGCCACCTCTTCAAAATCCATCAGTTCCACCGGCGCACCCGTGATGATCATGCCGTCGTAGAAGCGGTCTTTGACATCGGCAAAAGTCTCGTAGAACTTCACCAGATGCTCGGTCGTGGTATGCTTCGGATGGTAAGAAGCCGTATAGAGCAAGTCAATATTCACCTGAAGCGGTGAATTGGACAGCGCACGCAGAAGCTGCGTCTCGGTGGCAATCTTATTCGGCATCAGATTCAGGATCAGAAGATGGAGTGGACGGATATCCTGCATATAAGCACGATCCTCCGTCATGACAAAGATACGCTCTTTCTCAAGAATTCCCGTAGCGGGAAGATTATTCGGAATTCGAATTGGCATTTCTCGCTTTCCCCCTTACAGACACAAGAATTCGTTCAAGATGGACGTCTTCGGTACGAATGTCTCACGAGCCTGAGGAATCTGCTCCAGCCAGTTCATCAGCATTCTTGCTTTCGCAACGGCTTTCTCAATATCCGCGAAATCCTTCTTCACATTGCTTCGCTCCATGAAGACAGAAGGCGCCAGAAGCCCCTGTTCATACGCGGACAGTGCATCAGCAATATCATTTCTTGCAAGTGCCGCAATCACGAGTGGCTCATAAGCAAGGAAAGAGTTGACGTGATAATCCGCACGTGTCAGATAGTCACGATAGTACTGTTGTTCCGAATTCTGGATCATCGGCCAGTAATCGATGGTCGTCAGCGCATGCGCACCACGGTGACGCACGTCACGCACAATACGACGCAGCATACGCAGATCGTCACTATCAAGAAGTCTGCTATCGGCCATGACTGAAGCATACGGCATGATGAACACACCCAGATACTGGCTTCGGTCGAAGCTTCCTGTTGTCTCGGCACACAATCCATGCAGGCCTTCCACCACCACAACACCGTCTTTACCAATCGACAGCGGCGGATCTTTCGATTCCACACGAGTACGTGTCATAAAGTCAAATACCGGCGTCTTCACCTCATCGCCGCTGACCAGTTTCGCCAGATCGATGCTGGCCAATCTTAAGTCCAACGTATCCGCACTCTCGAAGTCCGGTCTTCCGTCTTCATCGAAGTGCAGCGCATTTAAGCTATAGTAATCATCCAAAGAAAGACGGATGGCCTTCTTTCCGTGTTTCTGCAATTGCGAAACAAGACGATCCGTGAAAGTTGTTTTACCGGATGAGGTCGGGCCGGATACAAACACCACCTTAATCTGTGGTTTGCAGGCAACCTCCTGCGCAATTTCTTCCGTCTGGCGTACGAAACGCGTCTCCGCCTTAGAGATAAATTCCGGAAGTCCGAATACGCCAAGCATTTCTTCCAGGTCTTCAACAGAAACCTGAATCTTATCTGATAAATTCGCCATATTATCGCTCTCCTATCTTACTTCTCGGTATCGTCAGTCAGCACCAACATGCTGATAACCTTGTCATACCAGTATTGTAAAAATCGTGCGACACAGTATACGATTCCGGGGATGAGCAATGCCGCAAGTAAATTGAGTACAAAGACGACCACTACATATACCCCGCCGGAGATGACGCCTAATACAGTGGCAAAAGTACCCGCTGTATCGACATATTTCTCCGTAAAACGTTCCAGTGTCTGGTTTAAATATGAGATCAGGAACTCACGAAGATCGCCGAAAGATACGGAGAGCTTCGGTCGTGCCCAAGCAGTAATCAAAAACGTAAGCGAGCCATACTTCACAAGTTGGGCCGCAAGAACAGGTATCTTGCCCCAAATGGGCATTCGATAATAGGAGAAGCACAATGCCGGCCCCAAGAAGAAGAGCACGACAAATACGATCATCTTGGCAAGGAAAGACCCGGTGATCAAACCATTCAGTCCACCGGTGAGATAGTTATAGATCACAAGCAGATCCACAAACAGTCCATATAGGAGAAATAAGGACAAGTGCCTACGGTTCTCGAAATCCGTATCACTCCATAGACGTCCTAACAAAAGACCTTCGAGGTAATCCACTTATTTCTCCTTTCCATACAATGATCGATAAAATTCCAAATATATTGTATCAGAAAAGAGAGGTTTCGTCACCTCAAAGTATTGTTGCGCATTGGAAACGTTAGAAAACTCAGCGAAGTCGGAACGAAGTCTTGGCAACCGCTTCGATCAGGCGGCGGTAGGTACCCCATTCCTGTGGGAAATTACTTACACCACAAGCCTTGAGCACTTCTCCGTCCGAGAAGTAGATGGCCACGGACCAGTCTTGCGGGAAGGAAGAAGTCATGGAGCCCATGATGTTACCGATTCCCTTCGCATAGTCCGAAGCCCAAGAGAGCAATTGTGTCTCCGGAAGCATCTCACGAATATATGCAACCATATCCGGCGAGAGCGCCCGCACGAAGTCATTATTCCACATATGCGTGTCGACCCAAGCGATTCGATTCTGAATCAGATCGATGGTCGCACGAAGACTTCCACGTCGATAACCGGAAAGCTCCGTCTCAATCGCCACAATATCTGTGTAATCGTGTTTCTTCCCACTCATGGATAATGCCTCATTCATCCAAATTACTTCATCTGTCACATGCTTGCTCACGATATCTTCACTCCAAAGATCGTGTTGCCTCGACTGCCGACAACCAGTGTGCCGTCCACAACGATTGGTGAAGACTCGACATTATGCGTCTCGTCCTCCGGCTTATCGTGGGTACGCTCCATCTTGATGTAGCACATACGTTGACCTGTCGCTGCATCCACCATATGAACCTGACCATAACTGTCACAGATCACAAGGTATGCATTTCCTTGATCATCGTATATGTCAACCGGAGAACTCCAAGAGTACATCTTCATGTCATATCGCCAGACCTGATTGCCCGTATTCTTATCGTATGCAACCAGACAGTTGCCGGAATAGGTTCCAGTGGTCATGCAATATGGGAAGATTACCAGATTCGAGATTGCACCCTTTCCGATGACTGCAGTACCCAGCACACCGCCGTTGACATCATCACCGGAATTTGCAGCGTTCTTGGTCCAACAATCCTGTGAGGTCTGCCATACGATCTCACCGGTCATTGCATCGATCTTATAGGTAAATGCAGCACCCTGATAATTGCCGACGATATCCTTCTGCCAGTCCACTTCCGTACCGGTGTAGAGATACACGTGACCATTGTCTTCTTCAAGGACCGGCGTAACATCCGAGTCGTCGTCCAGTTTTCTGGACCAGATCATCTGAAGCGTATTCAAGTCAACACAAATCAGATTACCTGCATTGTCCGTGCAGTATCCATAGTGATCGTAGATCGCCATAGAACTCTCGATGCCGAGCTGACTTCCTTCCACGCCATCAAAGATGTATTTGTAAGTATACTGTTCCGGATTGATGGAGATCGTACCGGTGCCAGGATTGTAATTCGTATTCAACTTAAGGGTGTAGATCATACCGTTCTCGTTCGGGTAGATCAGCGTATCTGTCTCACCGCTAATGATCGGAGAAGAATCACACGCGCCCCATGTGCTACGGTAAGCTCGAGAATCCAGACCACACTGGAAATAGAGCAGTTCGCCATTTAGGAGGCTGTAAATGCGGAAACCGATCTGGCCCTTCTCACCATTGTCGTCACCTTGACCGACATAGAGAAGTGGATAACCACGTGGGTCAACGGCAGCTGTACCCTTGATGGTCGCGCCTACGTTAATCGGATCACGTGTCTTCTGTCCATCGTCCAAATCAAAGAAGTACACATGTCCATCCATGGTCGCGATGATTATCTCTGTCAAGTTCTCTTTGTTCTTCTTATCTGGATAGAGGTTCATAAGGACGCGGGTCTCTGCCGGCCACTTCACAGCCAGAGGTTGTCCGGTCCAACCGGTACCACTCCACGAGAATGACCACCCAGAAGACTTCTTCCACTCCAGTTCATCAAATTCCCAGATCTGCTCGAGGTGCTGTTCTTTGGAAGGATCGATGGAGAAATTACCCCAGGATGCACAGTTACGGAAGTTCGTACCACGGAATGTCAGGATACCACCCACCTGTTGGTAGTTCAGCGGATCACCGAAATGGATCTCGTCAGGGCGGTGGAAATCGGTCACCTTCTCATCGGCCTGACCGTGGTAGACGACCTGCGTTACGCCACGTGAAGAGGGCACGCATTCACCGATCGGAGTCCCCATCTGTACGTTCATCTGCGCAGTAGCGGGATAAAGAACCGGATTCTGGTAGGACTCAATCGTAGGCGCCTGTGTAGGTGTCGGGGTTACCACAACGATCGTAGAACCACTGACTGTCTCACCATCTTCATTCGTAACCGTTACTTCAGAAGATGCTACAGAAGTCGGTTCATCTAATGTCTTCTTTGTTTTCTTATAAGTCACAACAGCCAGAATGATCGTGGACACGATCAGCACTGCTGTCACGGCAAACAGAATGTACAGACCATTGTTATTCACTCTGCGAGGTCTGTAAAACTGATTCTCATATCGGACGTTCTCAGGCTTTTTCATACTAATCTCCGTATTATGTACACGTTCGTATTTTCATATAGTATCACAAAGGAGCCTTTTCCGATACCTAAAACCTGCACAAAATTTCTTCAATCTATTCAACAACTCGACCATTTTTGTCATGCATGTTAAGAATTTTCAAGACATATCCGAACTTCGTAAAATCACTAATAGCCTTTGCGATTTCGTCACTTTGACAAGACGCTTGCCATTTACAAGCCAGTTCTTCCTAGATTATTCTTGGTATCGTCAATTGATTCTCCCGAAGGAAGGCGCAACAAAATCATGATTTGGATTCTGCTTACATTGGTATATGGGCTCCTCAAAGGCGGACGTGAAATCAGCAAGAAGAAAGCCATGGACAAGAATTCCGTCATGGAAGTGCTGTTGATCTACACCGTCATCGCTTTCCTCATCGTGGTTCCCCGTTTCCCCCATGCGCTCGGCATGGCCCCACGTTTCTACGGATTGATCCTCATTAAATCCTTCTCGATTTTTCTGGCATGGATCCTCGGGTTCCACGCACTGAAGCACCTTCCCGTCAGTCTCTACGGTGTACTCGATCTTTCACGTGTACTGCTCGGTACCTTCTTTGGCGTGATCGTCTTCCACGAAGTTCTCATGTGGAATCAGATCCTCGGTCTCGCACTCGTAGCCTTCGGTCTTCTTGCATTGAAATTTAAGATTACAGGAAGCAAAGCTTCTGAGAAACAAAGTACCGACGCAAATACGGACGATTCATCCGCAGCGTCCGCCGGACGCATCCCGCCTAAATTCGTCATCATGGCATTCGCCTCCTGTGTCTTCAACTCTGTCTCCGGTCTTCTGGACAAGGTCCTCATGAAAGACATCAACAGTTCTCAGATGCAGTTCTGGTATATGTTTTTCCTAGTGGTCTTCTATCTCATATATATACTGGTCACAAAGACAAAGATCCGCAAAGAGACGCTGAAGAATGGCTGGATCTGGCTGATGTCCATCATGTTCGTCATCGGAGATGCAGCACTGTTCATTGCCAATGCAGATTCTTCCAGCCGAGTCACGGTCATGACCGTCGTCAAGCAAAGTGCTTGCTTCGTCACCATCCTTGGCGGCAAATTCGTCTTCCACGAGAAGGGGATCGCTTACCGAATGTTCTGTGCATCTATCGTCGTCTGCGGCATTTTGCTGAGCGTACTCGAACTGTGACCGGCGATGGCGCCGCTGGCCCATGCATGCTGTAGATTGAATCCTCCGGAATCTCCATCCACATCCATCACTTCACCCGCAAAGAAGATTCCCGATTGGCACTTCGAGGCCATCGTCTTGGGATCGATCTCCTTCAGATTAATTCCCCCACGCGTCACATACGCATTCTCCCAGTTAGCCGGTTCATCGACGACGCACTCAAATTGCAGCAACCGACGAACGATTCCTTGCCGCATGCCCTTCGTCACCTCATGGCATGGAAGTTCACGTGCTTCTTCCCCCATCACAAAGTCGACGACCCGTTCCGGAAGCGCACAAACTTCCTTCACGATTTTTCGAATCGGACGATTCGGCCCTGCGTTCATCGCTTGAAGCAGTTTCTCCTGCAATTCCTCCTGCCGCAAGTTCGGTAATAGATTCCATATAATCTTCACTTTTCCCGTCTGATAGAGCACCTTCTTTTCCGGTTCAGGCAACGCACGGGAAAGCCGCATCGCTACAGGTCCACTGAATCCTTGGTGCGTAAAGAGCAGATCACCCCGGCTTTGTGCCACTTTCCGGTCTTCGACCATAAGGGTCAGCGCTACATCGGAGAGCGTCACCCCGGTCATCGGGAACACTTCGTCCTCGTTCGTCTGTGCATCCTTCTCCCTGCGAATCAGAATTGGCGCCAATGCCGGCACTAACGGCTGAACCGTATGCCCCATCTTCGTCGCCCAGATATATCCATCGCCGGTCGACCCTGTCTGGGGAAAAGCCTTGCCTCCACACGCAAGTACGACTGCTGTGGCAAAGAAAATCTCTTCCTCTGTCACAACTTTCCAGTACTGCTTATCGCGATAGATCGTCTGCACCGCCGCATGACACCGTATGTCCACACCTTGATTCTCCAGTTCCGTAACCAATGCGTCCAACACGGTCTTCGATTTCTGTGAGTCTGGAAAAATTCGACCATTCTCTTCCTCATGGTTCGGAACACCCCAAAGTTGGAATACATCCTGCACCCTCTGCGGTGTCCACTGACGGAACGCACTGTTGAGGAATTTTCCCTGTTCGAAATACTTCTCCCGAAGTTGTTCTAATGCTTGGGTATTCGTAATATTGCAACGGCCATGACCTGTAAGCAGGAGTTTCTTCCCCAGCGCATCGTTCTTCTCAAGAAGAAGGACACGTGCGCCGTCCTGCGCCGCGCAGATGGCCGCCATCATGCCGGCCGGTCCGCCGCCTACGACGATCACATCATACGTCAGGCCCGCCATATATCTCACACCTGGTAGATGATCGTACCATCTTCAAATGCAGCCACTTCCGTCAGGTTCTCCGCGAAGAATTCCGGATTATAGTAATCACTGGTTTCAGTATTCCCATAGTAGTCGCCGCTTGCTATCACATACTGAATGCCGACTTCTGAACAATAGCGACGGAATTCATCGATATTCTCATTCGCACCGTTCAAGAGCCACTGATAGTTGATCTGACGGGTCGCCGTATCGTGACCGGCCGACCATGCAAAATACGGCCAACCATAATACACGCGACGTCCACTTAAGAAGAAATCATTGACCGACCACATTGGCGTGAGGAAGATCGCATCTTCTTTCGTATTCTTCTCCACCCAATCTGCAATCGGCGCATTGGCGTGAAGTTCGACATAGCCACTCTCATGTGTGTTGAGGTTGTAGTAGATGCACCACTCGCTGATACCCGTCGCAACAAGACCCGCGGTCAGGCACAGGCAGAGAATGGCCGAAGCGATCTGAACCGGAATGAATACCTTCTTCGGAAGTGTAGGTTCTTTCTTCTTTTTCGACTCCTTCTTGGGTTCATCTGCCGCCGCGTCCGAAGTTTTCTCGGCGCCCGCCCGTTTCACCTTGATCGGCAACGCAAGAAGATTCGCCAGCACACCTGCGATCATGATATCGAAGAGGATGAAGCTCACCTGGATGAACTTATGGTTCGCAAGTACTTCCAAGGAAACCTGGCAGTAGAAAGCGAAGATCAACGGAAGCGAGAAGGCGATCAGCAGGAATGGACGATACGGATTCTTCTTCCGAATCAATTCATAGACCAGCAAGCCCACGAAGAGGACAGCCGGGATGATCACCGTCAGGAAGCCCATCTTCAGAAGATAGGAGACTACCGTTCCAGTAGCCTTCAGCACGCCACTGATACCAACTTTATTCTTACCTTCCAGTTCCGGAATCACGAATCCGAAGTAATACTTAAAGCTCGCAACGTTGCTTGCGCCGCCGGCAAAAAAACTCGCCTGTAGGGTCGCCGACAGTACCGAGACTGCCGCCACGACTGCATATCCAAGACGGAACTCGGAGAAGATCGCCATACCAAAGAGTACCAGTAATGCACAGATCAGACAGGAACCGTGGAAGAAAGGCATAGCCAGCGCAATCAAGCCGGCAAGGATCACCGAGCCCCAAGGACGGAGCGGGTCATCTTTTCTAGCGATCCAAGCCTCACGTGAAGCGAAGAAGCGCTTTGTTTTCGCACCCACGCCCTTGGTCTTTCCAAGGTGCAGGAACATTCTTCGGAAGTGAGGCAGGAACAGGAAGATCAGTACCAGCACGAGTCCGACGCCCAATGCAAGATGGCGTTGGTTCGCATAGACATTGATTGCCCAGATGCCCCATTCATCACGGAAAGTATAACCGTACCAAGCATTCTGGTGGATAAGGGCCTTGATGGCCGAGTTGAAAGATCCACCCGGCGCATTCATCAGTTCACTCAACTGGTGGAAAGCATTCCATCCACTACGCAGAAGAACCAGAACCGGCGCAAAGAAGAAAGCACTTCTTCTGGAAGACAGTAAGACCGCCAATGTGCCAAGCAGTGTCAGTGCGCTACCGAAGCAAAGGATGGACGGCAGGTTGATAGCCCATACCAACGGAAGTCCCAGCGCCTCCAAGTTACCTGTCAGGAAATAGAACATGAAGTGATACTGGATGTTATCGCCTGCGAAATGAGGATACTGTGTCGGGAAATTCGAACCGATGCCGAATCCGGACGTAATCGCCACATGCGGGGAGAAATCACTGAAGATAGAATAGCCCAGACGGATATTGTCACCGGAAGTGAAGCATGTATAGAAGTATACGAAGCAGACCGCGCTAACGATCAGCAGAAGCGACAGTAGGTAGAATACGATGGAACCCGGATGTTTACGGAATCCCGGCAGTTGTTTCAGTTTCCGATCCGCTTGTGAAGCGCGATAATTGCGGACGAAGCAACGCTGCCAGAACAAGCAACCACAGTAGACGAACAAGCACATCGCCACAATGTTCGCCGGTAACAGAGTAGGTGTATCCGCAGGAATATACGGCGCCATGATATATGCCAGGAAATAAGTGAACCAGCTGGTCAGAAGAAGTCCAACCAGTGTGCCCGCCGGAATAAGGAAAAGACTCGTCGGAATCTTCTCCAGTGTATGCTGGTCGGCCGCGATTCCGACATAGAGACGTCGGATATCCGGAATAAGAAGTCGAATCAATTGTGTGCCAAAGAAAATGGCAATTAAGAGATATATAATCGCAAGCATATTGCATCCTCCACCTACTTATACGCAACTATCATACCATTCAAGTGCACGCCCGTCACCTCATATCCTACTCTTTGATTACAAATACTTCGAATTTGACGTCGTTTCACAAAATTTCGTGTATAATCATCTCGCATTCGGGTGAACATGATATCCCCGATTGGTGCCGGCACATCGATACGACTTCGAATGCGCCACATATGTTTTGATTCATCGAAGGAGGATCGTTCCTATGAAGATAGTTGTTTTAGCCGGTGGTATCAGCCCGGAAAGAGATGTTTCACTCTGCTCCGCAAGCTTAATTTCCAATGCATTACTCAGCAAAGGTCATGAGGTGGCCTTCGTAGATGTATATGTCGGTCTATCCGGCGAGGCAGTCGGCAATCTTGATGCCTGCTTTGTTAAGCCAGACTCCGGCAAGACATTCTCCTACTCCATTCCGGAACAAGAACCGGACCTGCCGGCACTGATCGCAGCCAACGGCGGACGTCAGGCACTAATTGGCCCCGGTGTGATTGAGCTCTGTCGCAAAGCAGATGCTGTGTTCATCGGTTGTCACGGCGGCATGGGTGAGAACGGACGTCTTCAGGCAGTATTGGACTGCTACGACATTCCTTACACCGGTTCCGGATATCTCGGCTGTGCCATGGCCATGGACAAGCACCTGACCAAGACGCTGCTCCTGCAGTTCAACATCCCGACCGCTCCTTGGATGCTTTTTGATCCGGAGAAAGATTCCATCGAGGATGTAAAGAAGACCATTGGCATCCCTTGCGTGGTCAAGCCGATCGGATGTGGCAGTTCCTGCGGTGTTTCCATCGTGCACGATGAATCCGAATTGGATGCAGCCATCGCCTACTCCACCAAATACGAGAAGATCTGCCTTATCGAGAAGATGATTCACGGCCGTGAATTCTCAATCGGCGTACTGGATGGCCAGGGCCTACCGATTATTGAGATCATCCCGAAGCAGGGATTCTACGACTACAAGAACAAGTATCAGGCCAACGCGACCGAGGAGATCTGCCCAGCTGCTCTCTCTCCGGAGAAGACGAAAGAAGCGCAGGATCTCGCCGTGGCCGTACACCGCACACTCGGACTGGGCAACTACTCTCGTGTAGACTTCATCCTTTCTGAAGAAGACGACAAGTTCTACTGCCTCGAGGCCAACAACCTTCCGGGCATGACACCGAATAGCCTGATTCCTCAGGAAGCCCGTGCCATCGGCATTTCTTACGAAGATCTCTGTGAGAAACTGGTATTTTCTGCAAGCCGCAAAGCCTGATTATCCTCTCTTCTGAGGGAGAGGCCTCCCAGCGCTTACGTACCCAGAAGTTTCTGGTCGAAAGCGAAGAGCGCCTCATTTATGGTGTAGATATCGTAGTTGCCTCGATCGATAAAATACTCCACAATGACGTCTGTCTTATTGGAATGAGACAAGGCATATCCTGCCTTGCGTAGGAATTCTTCTGTTTCCGCAAGATTCAGTTCTAGTGCCACGGCAAAAGCCAGCACCGTCTGTTTGCTCGGTCGATAATTCACATCGCTTCGAATCTTGGAGAATAGTTTTCGGTCAATATTGGCATGCTTATAGCACTCGGAATCCTTCATGCCCTTCTCATCGATCATGCGAAGAAGCGCTTGTGAGAAGCTCTCGTCGAGGTTTCTCAATCGAAGGGCCAGGTCATCATCCTTGGAATCGATGGCACGATCGCACATTTCCTCTGCCGCCATCGCCATCGTAGCTACTTCACGATTCGCCTGGGGCATTCTATTCTTCCGTGCGAAAAGTCTCCGCTTCGGTGCGGGCATCTCTTCCGATGGCGCACTTTCTTGGGAGATACTCGCACAGAAATTGATCTCCAAGTCTTCTGCCACACGAGCCTCAACATAGTTAGAGATCTCGGCGTAGAGACCCGAATCCAGTCGGAAACTGTCCTTGCTGAATATAACCAGCGTCACATCCATCTCGTGTTCCACAAGGAATGTACGAATCGTATCCACTGCAACGGCCAGTGCCTGATCTTTCGGATAACCATACACGCCGGCCGAAATCAATGGAAAAGCAACCGACTCGCAGCACTTCTCCTTCGCCGCTTCCAGTGAATGCCTGTATGCGGAACGAAGCAGTGCTTCTTCTTGATGCCCACCGCCGTGCCAGATTGGGCCGACTGTATGGATCACATATTTACAGGGAAGATCGTATCCACGCGTCACCTTCGCCTCACCGGTTCGGCAACCGTTCAATGTTCTACACTCTTCCAGAAGTCGCGGCCCGGCAGCACGATGGATCGCGCCATCGACTCCGCCGCCGCCAAGAAGCGACGAATTCGCCGCATTCACAATCGCGTCAACGGTTAATCTGGTGATGTCTCCTTCAATGATTCGAAAAGGCATAGTCGTCCCCCCGATTTACATAAACGAATGGGAAGTGATTCTCCCAACGCTTATAGATCGTAGTACATGGCAAATTCCATCGGATGTGGAAGCTTGTTGATCTTACTTGCCGCTTTCTTATTGCGCGCGATGAGCTGATTGAGGAGTCTTTCCGGGAACACACCGCCAGCGGTCAGGTAATCGTGATCCTCTTCCAATGCACGGATCGCCTCATCGAGCGAAGCCGGAAGTCCGGTAAGCTTTGCTTTCTCCTCATCAGAAAGAGTATACAGATTGAAGTCATATGGACCCCAGCCATTGGCATGTGGATCGATCTTATTCTTAATACCATCAAGACCGGCCATCAGGATGGCGGCATACGCATAATACGGATTACAGGTCGCATCCGGATTACGGAGCTCGAAACGCTTGGTTTCAGGTGTTTTTGCATAAGCCGGAATACGGATCACGGCAGAACGATTGCTCATCGCATATCCGATCGTAACCGGTGCTTCATAGCCTGGGATCAGACGCTTATACGAGTTCGTAGAAGGATTCGTGATTGCGCAGATCGATCTTGCATGCTTCAGAAGTCCACCCATGAACCAGTGCGCGGTCTCACTCAGCTGAGCATATCCATCCGGATCGTAGAAGACCGGCTTACCGTCCTTCAGAAGAAGCATATGAACATGCATACCGGAACCCGCTTCCTCCGCCAATGGCTTCGGCATGAAGGTAGCCGTTGCACCCTCGAGGAGTGCCTCGTTCTTGATTACATATTTTGCAGCCATGGTATCATCCGCCAGTTTCAGCATATCGCCCAACTCGACTTCGATCTCCATCTGACCGGAACCGCCTACCTCCGGATGGTGATACTTCACGCCGATGCCCCAATCCTTCATGGAGAGACACATGGAGCTTCTCAAGTCGTTACGGATATCGGTCGGCAGGCTGTTGTGATATCCTGCACCCGGCAATACCTGGTAACCGTTATTGTTGGTCTCATCACCGGAAGCATAATGTGCCTGGGAGGTATAGATGCTGGCAGACATATCATAATAATTCGTCTTATAGCGAACATCGTCGAAGATGTAGAATTCATACTCCGGTCCAATGATCATCTGATCCGCAACGCCAGTCTCCTTCATGTATTCCAGTGCACGGATCGCAACATTTCTCGGATACTGGTCGAATGGCTTATTCTCAGGAAGCGCAATAACGCGAACATCACCGATCATGGACAGTGTCGGTACACCACAATAACGGTCGATCACAGCGGAATCCAGAACCGGAATAAACACCATATCACTATTCTCAACCGGTGCATAACCATAGTTACTGCCGTCGAAACCGATACCCTGTGTCATCGTGCTTTCCGTCAATCGTTCTGCCGGAATTGCAAGATGTCTCCATCTTCCGTCAATATCCGTCAACTTGAAATCGATCATATCGATTCCATTCTCTTCGATCATCTTGCGAATATCCTCTAACGTCTTAGCCATGGTCGTTCCTCCTATAATCCCATTCACCTAATTTACCAAGCACCCAATCCTGTGCCCAACAAATCCATTATACACTTATTTCTTGAAACGTTCGTCAATGACACGCTTCATCTTGCCTTCGCTTCTCGGCAGGGATCTTGGCTCAACCAACTTGATCTTCGCATGGATACCGGTCATGGATGCAATCTCACCCTCCAGCATGCGCTCGGTCGCTTCAATCGCACGAATGGAGTCCGAGAAGAACGACGGGTTCATCTCGACCTTGACCGTCACACGGTCCAGATTATTCACACGATCCAGATAAATCAGGTAATGCGGTTCGACCTCACTGTGGGCCAGGAGGACCGCTTCGATCTGCGACGGGAATACATTCACGCCACGGATGATCATCATGTCATCTGCACGTCCTGTTACCTTCTCAATTCGAGGAGAAGTACGTCCGCACGCGCACTTTCCATAATAGATACGTGTCAAGTCATGCGTGTTATAACGCAGAAGCGGCACACCTTCCTTAGAAACAGAAGAGAACACCAGTTCACCCAACTGACCTTCCGGCAGCGTCTCCCCAGTCTCTGGATCCACGATTTCCGGAATGAAGTGATCGGACTCGATATGGATCAAGTCGGATTGATCGCAACAGCAGCCAACGCCAGGTCCACAGACCTCCGTCAAACCATAGATATCGAATGCACGCAGGTTCAGGCGTTCCTCGATCTGGTCACGCATCTCGGTCGTCCATGCTTCCGCGCCGAAAATACCCGTCTTCAAGTTCAGTTCAGACTTGTCGATGCCGGCTTCCTGGAGCTGATCGGCAATGTGAAGTGCATAAGTCGGTGTACACATGATAACTTCCGGCTTCCACTCACGCAGGATCTGAATCTGACGAGCCGTATTACCACCGGACACCGGAATCGCTACAGCACCGAGCTTTGCGCAAGCGAAATGTGGTCCCAGGCCGCCCGTGAAGAGTCCATAACCATAGGCAATATGCACCAGGTCGCCCTTCTGTACGCCGGCTCTGGCCATCGCACGGCACAATACCTCGTTCCACAGTTCCACGTCATTGGCCGTATAGCCGACCACCTTCATCTTACCGGTCGTTCCGGAAGACGCATGGACACGAACCAATTCCGTTCTCGGCACAGCCAGTGTTCCGAACGGATAATTATCACGGAAATCGAATTTATCCGAGAAAGGAAGTTTCGGCAGGTCAGCGATGCTCTTGATATCGCCCGGCTCCACGCCCTTCTCTTCCATTCTCTTTCTGTAGTACGGCACATGCTCGTACATACGGTTCACGCAGTTGATGAGTCGCTCACTTTGCACCTTCGCACGTTCGTCATCGGACATGCACTCGGCCTTCGGATTCCAGATCCAGCTTCTCGATTCTCTTCTCATTTCTATACCTTCCTTTCGCATGAACGGCAACAAAAAAGCCCATCGCCGTTCTCCTACAAAACAGCAATGGGACGAATAAACAATTTCGCGGTACCACCCATTTTCGAAGGCTCCCAACAATTTGGGAGAACCACTCGCACTTATAAGGCCTATCAGCCTCTGCTCCTCGTAACGGTGAGCAACACCGTATCCACCTACTTATCACTCCGATTTCCGGAACCACAATGTTCAGCAGATCTGCTCGGGAGGGAACTTCGTCTGATTCTCCGTTCGTATGTAGGCTCTCAATCTAGACCCACACGCCCTGTACGACTTCCAATCGCTACTTATCTCCGTCAACGCATTTCATCTATAACAGATAAGCAGATTATGCGGCGAAAAATCCCCGATGTCAAGATTTTTGCGAAAAAGAGAGGAGCCGTCTCGTAATCGAGACGACTCCCGTCCTCCTTCAGTCTCTTCTCCTCGGTCCTTCGGGTTCCAATGACGGGTTCCCGAAGTCTCCTTGACCGGAAGAATTCCTTACCTCTTCTTAGTTACCTGCCTTCTCTTCTTCTGTGTCTCTTGTATTGACGTGGATGAACAGGAAGTCAAAGTCCACACCCTCGTCATCCGCAATAATATCGAGACCCGGCAGATCAACAGTTACGCCATCCTTATCCACATCAATGCCGTCGAATTTACCGAACCACTTCGTGACGTCACCGGAAATAATGTGCTCCGCCACCTCTTTGGTACCAGACGCAATATACATCGTGGCACTGGCGAACAGGAAAATCAGGGAGAGAACAAAGCTCAGCACCATGATTACAATACATACAGCAGTTCCTTTTCTCATACATTGCCTCCTTTCGACTTACATCCGCTCGCAATGTAGCGAATATAAGCAATCGTTCCAAGTACGAAGCCCTTGAGGGCGAAGAAAGCTACGAACGCCGCGCCAATCGCCGCAAAAGCTGAGGCAATCGCCAAGCAGACTGTTCCACCTACGCCAACCGACATACCCGGTACCCATGTGAAGAGGCCTACGCAAAGTACGCCAAGTCCGATTGGAGCTGCAATCAACAGAAGTACGAGAGCCAGCGCCAAGATCCATACCGGAATAAATACGAAGATGGTGAAGAGCCAAGCAAAGAGGATGTGACAATCCTTCGGCTGCTTCGTAACTCGTCCGGGATTCTGTGACGGATATTCCGGATAAGGCGGCAGCGGGATGTTCTTCTGACCCTGCGGACCAACCTTCTCATAAGTTTCCTTCGCCTTCGCACCAACGTGAGCATTGGGTGCATCACTCGGTTCCGGCTTTGGCGGCTGATTATTTACCGGTCTAGCATACTGTCCGTTGGCAAAACCAGCTGCAGTCTGCGGACCTACGCCGCGATCGATCACCCAACCGGTCTTGACCGGAATGATTGGGAAGCCGGCGGATGTACCATTTCCATCGTTCTTCACCTCGAACTGCGGCACCTCATCACTCAGATAGTACTGTGCAACTTCTTCCGGCGCACCCAGTTTCTGCGCGATCTCGAACTCAGTCTTGCCGTCTGCGATGCCCATATCGAAATGTGCCTCGAATTCCTTCACGATCTCATCGACATCATTGGAAGGAAGTCTACGGAGCTGCGAACGCAGTGCTGAAATATATTCATTCTTATTCATGCATTTCTTCCTCCTACGATCTTATTTACGCTTGCGGTAAAAGCATTCCAGTCATCCAGTAATTCCTGGAGTCGGATCTTGCCTGATGCCGTCAAGCTATAGTATTTCCTCGGCGGGCCACTCTGTGATTCCTGTAGATAAGAGGCCACCAGACCGTCACTTGCGAGTTTTCTCAGAAGCGGATATACGGTGCCGTCTGAAATTTTAATCGTCTCGGACAATGTACTGGCCAATTCGTATCCGTATCGGTCGCTATCCTTGAGCATCGCTAGTACACACAGATCCAGCACGCCCTTCTTGAACTGTACATTCATTTGCACGTCTCCTCCTTTTCTTCATTCGTGAATATGCTGAACTCGAAATTATTGAATCATGTTCACTACTGTATATTCAACAATACTGATTATAGACTGGTATTAAGTAATATGTCAATACGTCGCTGTGGAGAGATAAGAATGGTTAATCGAGCAGGTCCATCAATTTACGAAGACGGTGATTCATACCGGACTTACTGATCGGCGGATCCATCAGCTTACCCAGTTCCGTCAGAGAAAGACCCGGATTGTCGATATGGATGCGTGCCACGTCCAGTAGTTCCTTCGGAATTCTGGCCGCCTGTTCCGAGGCCAGCAGCGCTTCCAGTTTCTGCGTACGCTTCGCACTCGCCTCCGACTGCTGCTGCATGGTCCAGTTATCCAAGTTGACCGAGCGCGCGACCATCCGATTCACCTCATGCTGGGCACGAATATTCTGAAGTTCGAACATCAGGCTCACCGCTCCCAGAATAACTAGAAAATCACAGATCTCATCCATCTTCTTAAAGTAGATCGACCATGTGGTATCCAGCACACGCGTCGACGGCTGGATATTCTCCGCATGCATAAGCAGCACAAGCATTTTGACAAACGCATCGGTCTTACAGAGGATCTCCATTCGGAACCGAAGATTGGGATCACTCATCGACCCACGCGCCATGAACGCCCCGCGCAGCATCGCACGGCGCAAGGCCTCATCCGCCGAGATCTCATCGGCAATCACATCCGGCATCAGGTACGGCGTAATGAAATTCTCGAATTCAATCGCTGGGAAAAGCACTTCGTACACACTTCCGCCGCGGCGTCCGATTCGGTTAGGACCTTGGGCAGTCATAGAAAGCTGGCTGTTCTTCGCATCCTGAAGAAGCCGTTGCGCCACCTCTTCGCTCGTACAGTGTACATGGATGATATCTTCGATCATGTCCTCGGTAAAACCACTGCAGAGGCAGAGGGCCGCCATCTCGGCCGCCCACTCTTCTTTGGTCTTATAGGATGTTTTACGAATATCCGACTTGATTCTCTGAGAATACGTCTCCGTACTCATGCTTTCTTATCCTCAATGCGTGAATAGCGTGGATCTTTCTCAATATCACGATGATGGAGGGACACACGATAGCCGGCCTCCTTCAGTCCGGAAGCCAGACGCTCGGCAAAATATACCGAGCGGTGACGTCCGCCGGTACAGCCGACGCCAATCGACAGGCGGGCTTTCCCCTCACGGATATAGAGCGGAACCGAGAAGCAAAGAAGATCCATCATCTTCTTATAGTATTCTTCCGTCTCTTCATGAGACTCAAGAAAATCAATGATTCCCTGGTCCTTACCGCAGAGCATCTTCAATTCCGGAATGTAGAACGGATTCGGTAGGAAACGCACATCACAGGTCACATCGCTGTCACCTGGAATACCATACTTGAAGCCGAAGGACTCAACATGGATGTCCATCGTCATCTCGTCTTCGATCTCGATGATGTACTGTAATTCATCGCGCAGCGCGCTCAACGCGATCATGGAAGTATCGATAATGTGTGTCGCACGTGCACGAATTCCTCGCATCAACGCACGTTCTTTCTCAATGGCTTCGACAAGTGACAGGCCATCCGACAGCGGGTGCTTTCTCCTGGTCTGGCGATAGCGGCTTACCAGCACATGATCGCTAGCCTCTAGGAAAATGATCCGATACGGCGACTCCAGTTTCTCCAACTCGGTGAGTGCTTTGCCAAAGTCTTTCAGGAATTCCTTGCTTCGAATATCCACCACGAAAGCAAGCTTATTCACAGCGAAGCCTTCGCCACCTTGTCCTTTCAGGAAGGTTCGCACCAATTCCGGCAGAACGATCGGCGGAAGATTGTCGATACAGAAATACCCCTGATCTTCTAGAAAATGCGCTGCCTGGCTTTTACCAGCGCCAGACATACCTGTCAGAATAATGACATCCATGCTTCCACCTTCTCCTTACTATTAGGAAGAGAATCCTCTTCCGATGAATCTCACTTCGCGTTCCAGATCTACATCGAACTTCGCTTTGACCTCTTTCTGGATCTTCTTCACCAGTTCGTCAATGTCCTTCGCAGTCGCATCACCCTTATTGATGACGAATCCTGCATGTTTCTCCGAAACCTGTGCACCGCCGACGGATGCACCCTTCAGCCCACACTGTTCGATCAATGCACCGGTATAGTGTCCGGTCGGGCGCTTGAACATACTGCCCGCACTCGGGAAATTCAGTGGTTGAGACTTCGTACGCTTCTCAGAATAAGTGCGTACCTGCTCTTCGATCTCTTCCCGATTGCCACGCTTCAGACGAACCAACGCTTCCAGTACGATGCCGCCCTCCGTCATGAATATACTTTTTCGATAACCGAACTGAAGTTCCTCGCCCTTCTTGGTCTTCACTTCGCCTTCCGATGTGATATACGTCACTTCTTCAATCACTTCAGAAATATCGTGGTCATAGGCCCCCGCATTCATGAACACTGCGCCACCGACCGATCCAGGAATGCCGGAAGCAAACTCCAGCCCACTCAAGCCCGCCTTCGTGGCAAAAGAAGCCAGTCGGATCAGAAGGGTTCCGGCCGAGACACGAATCAATTCTGTGTCCGGAATCGAATCATCCGGTTTCGCCTCGATGCTCGAGAACGGCTCGCTCAGGTGAATCACCAGGCCTTCCATTCCCTCATCCGAAATCACCAGATTTGATCCATTTCCCATGAGAAAGTACGGGATATGCAGTATTTGAGCCGCATCAATCAGCGCAAGGATCTCTTCTTTACGAGAAGGGGTAACATAAATATCTGCAGGACCACCCACCCGGAAAGAAGTATGCAACTTCATCGGCTCATCCAGCCGAATCCCCTTTGCAAGTTCTACCATTCCGGCATCGATCAGCTTCCGCTTCAAAGCCTCGATCGTATTGCTGCCTGTCTTCATGAGATATACCCCTTTCCTACTCCTACTTCAAACTTCACTTACGGATTCAGTCCACCTGGGAAAACCCTGGTAACCAGATCCTTGGCCGCATTATAACCCATCTTCTTCACACGATAGTTGATTGCAGCCGCCTCAACGATAATGGCCAGATTTCGGCCAGGTCCAACCGGAATTGTGATGGAGGGCACCTTGATACCCAGAATATCCGTTGTCTCATCCGTGATACCCAGGCGATCGTAGGTCTTCTTCTCATCCCACAGTTCCAAGTTGATTACGAAGTCAATGTTCTCCTGAAGCTTAACAGAAGAAACACCGTACAATTCCTTTACATCCAGAATACCGATACCACGGATCTCAATCAGGTGTCGGATCACTTCCGGCGCGCGGCCAAGCAGTGTGGTCTCCGATACACGACGGATCTCGACCTGGTCGTCGGCAATCAGTCGATGACCACGCTTAACGATCTCCAACGCGGTTTCAGATTTACCGACGCCACTCTCACCCAAGATCAGAATACCTTCACCATTGACCTCGACGAGTACACCGTGCATGGAGATGCGTGGAGCAAGTTCTACATTCAGATATTTTACCAGTGAACTCATAAATTCACTCGTGGCCTGGTGCGTGCGAAGTACCGGGATACCGGTCTTCTCCGCCACACGGATCAATTCATCATGAGCCACGTGATTTCGAGTCAGAATCAGGCACGGAATGTTCTTGTCAAAGAGTGCCGCCAGACGCTGTTCACGTTGTTCGGATGTAAGTTTGTCCAGATATGCGTGCTCCATGTTACCGATCAGCTGGATACGATCCGGACCGAAATGGTCGTAATATCCCGCCAGCTGTAAGCCTGGACGGGTTACGTCGGCAACGTGTATTCTGACTTTCTCAAGATCTGCCGGTGCATAGACCTGTTCCAGATCGAAGTATTTGATGATTTCTGTGAGAAAAACACTCGAATAGGGCATGGGGGCGCTCCTCCGTCAATATTAGTCTATGTTCTATTTTATACCAAAACTCCTGCTTTGCACACCGCGCTTGCAGTTCAAAACAAGTATTTTCCGTATTCTTTTTCGAACAAAGAAAGACTGGCTTGGAATCTCTTCCAAGCCAGTCCCCATATCTCAACCCTCACTTGTCTGACGCGATGAGTAATTAATCTTCATCCTCCAAGAAAGCCTTTCTGGCTTCGATGACCTTCGCCTGTACATCACCCGGAGCCTGCTCATAACGAGCGTGCTCAATGGTGTACCAGCCGCGGCCCTGTGTCATGGACTTAAGATCTGTTGCATAGGTAGCCATCTCAGATGTCGGTACTTCGCAGTTGATGACCGAACCTGTCTCATCACTGTCGATACCCATAATACGGCCACGACGCTTGTTCATGTCGCCCATGATATCGCCCTGTTTCTCTTCCGGAACATGAACGGATACAGAACTGATCGGCTCAAGGAGAACCGGGTTACCTGCAGCCATACCAGCCTTGAAAGCCAAGTTTGCAGCAATCTTAAATGCCATTTCTGAGGAGTCTACATCGTGGTAGGAACCATCGACCAAGGTAGCCTTGAGGTTTACAACCGGATAGCCGCCCAGCGTACCCTTCTTGACTGCATCCTGAAGTCCTTTCTCAACAGCTGGGAAGAAGTTTCTCGGAACTGCGCCGCCGAATACATTCTCTGCGAATACCAGTTCTTCTGACTCCGGATTCGGTTCGAACTCAATCCACACATCACCATACTGGCCGTGACCACCGGACTGCTTCTTATGCTTGCCCTGTACCTTGACCTTCTTACGAATCGCTTCACGGTATGGCACACGAGGTTCTTCCAGATCTGCATCTACATTGAACTTGGTCTTCAGCTTACTCTTCAATACAGAGATTTCCTGCTCACCAAGACCTGCGATTACCATCTGCTTCGTCTCCGCGTTATTCGTTACTGTGAATACCGGATCCTCATCCTTCAGCTTATTCAGGCCTGCCATGATCTTATCTTCTTCGCCACGAGCCTTCGGGACGATACCCATCGACAAGCACGGTGTCGGGAAGTTGATCTTGGTCAGTGTCACAATACGGGACTTGTCACAGAGTGTATCGTTCGTCTGAGAGATTACAAGCTTTGCAACCGCACCAATATCGCCGGCCACAACCTGATCCGTCGGGATCTGCTTCTTACCAACCATGTAGAACAAGCCGCCCATGCGCTCTTCCTTCTCTTTGACCGCATTGTATACTGTCGCGTTGCTCTTCAGCACACCGGCATATACACGGAACAGGGAGATACGACCAACGAACGGGTCTGCAATGGTCTTAAAGATAAATGCTGCAAGCGGATCTTCTTCCTTACAAACGATAGTCAACTTCTCGCCGTCCGGTGTTACACCTTCTTGCGGTGGTTTTGTCGAGGCCGGCGGTGTATCCTTGGAGATACAGTTCATCAGGAACTCGACGCCCCAGTTCTTGTAAGCTGAACCGCAATAGATCGGGTGCAGCACGCCGTCTGCAAATCCGGCATGTACGCCACGACGGAATTCATCTTCGGTGAAAGGCTCACCTGCGAAGTACTTCTCCATCAGTTCTTCATCGCTCTCCGCAACGACTTCATTTACCTTATCCTGAAGTTCATTGACACGATCTTCGAATTCTGCCGGAAGCGGAATCTCAGTCTGCGCGCCGGTCTTCTCATCCAGTGTGAAAGCACGCTTATTCATTACGTCAACGATACCCGTCATCTTATCATCGGTCATAATCGGGAAAGAAAGTGGGATGACACCACGGCCATAACGAGCCATCATACGAGAGATTACACCCTCGAAGTCCGCGTTCGGTTCGTCCATACGGTTCAAGAAGAACATGAACGGAACTTTTCTCTTATTCAGAAGGCGGATGGCCTTCTCTGAACCAACGGACGTACCGCCCTTGGCACTAATCACTACGATTGCACTACCCGCTACACGAATACCTGCCATGGTCTCGCCGAGAAAATCGAAATCACCTGGTGTGTCGATGATATTCATCTTCGTGTTCTTCCATTCACATGCCGCTACGGATGTGTTGATAGAAATCTGGCGTTTCACTTCTTCTGGGTCAAAATCCAGTGTAGTGTTACCATCTACTCCACGACCCAGACGATCGATTGCTTTGGAGCAGAAGAGCATTGCTTCTGCCAGTGCTGTTTTGCCGGATCCGCCGTGTCCCAATAACGCGATATTACGGATCTTGTCTGCCGAATAATTGGTCATGTATTCGTCCTCCTAATTCAAACTTCAATGTGAATATTATAACCGATAATATAAACATTTTCTACAAAAACTCCGCACATCGACAAAATTTTTTTGTGATACTTAACAGCATTTCAATTTGTAGAATCACAAGAACGGACGGATATCAAATAATCTTATAGTGAAACACCCCCTGCGTGACAATCGTCACACAAGGGGTGCCTCTTTTCTACATAACATTCTTTATACGGAATAGCGCTTTCGCCTCATGCAAACACGGTGTCCGTTGAAGAGCTTTACGAATCGATACTTCTTTCGAAGATCATGAGTACGCGGTCCTCTTTGGTCGTCGAAGAACCTGCATTCAGCGAGATGCCATCGCTTCCGCCCAGAGAAGCCTGAAGCTTACCGCCTTCATCGTTGATGATGCTATGGAGTCTCCAACCATCTGCTGCCTTCTTGGCCAGCACTTCTGCCATACGTTCAGAGTTTACTTCACCATTTGAACGATGTGGAATCAGAATAACTGAATATTCTTTCTTTCCATCCGCAATTGCCATTACTCCGCCACCGGCCGGCATATTATTTACCTGATCCTGCAGTTTCTTGATGGCTTTCTGCGTCTCATCCAACTGCTTCTCTAATTCTTCTTTCGACTTCGCCATTTCTGCCAGTTCACTCTCCTTCTTCTTCAGCTCATCCTGCAGCTTGCCCTTCTCGCTTTCGGAAAGTGCCGCTTCCTTGAGTGAAATTGCTCGTTTTTCCGCCTTCAGCAGAACTTCCTGTGCCTCAATTTCAGCCAGTTTCTTCGCATTCTTAGAATCTGCGATGATCGTCTTCGCTGTAGCCAGTTCAGTCTGAAGTGCAGCAATCTGTGAAGCAAAACCATTCTTCGCTTCTGTCTGTTCTTTGGTCATACGAGCGATATCGGCTTCCAGTGCGCTCTTCTGATTGGCAATAACCTCACATCCTGCCTTGGCTTCTGCCTGCAGTCTGTCTTTCTCATGCTGTGCATCGGAAATGGCCTTGTTTGCAGCATCCATCTTCTGCTTCGCTTCGGCCTCCATCTGCTGTTTCTGCTGTTGAGCCAACTGCAGAACCTGGGAAGCTTCTGCATCCAGACGTGCTTTCTCTTGCTGTGAGCGTTCCAGTTCCTGCTTGGCCGCAGTCGTTACTCGTACGCGTTCGTCCTCCGTCTCCTTCAAGGTCTTCGCGCGCGCATCTTCCGTCTCTTTGGTGATTCGAGCACGTGTTTCTTCGGCTTCCTTCGTGATGCGATCACGTTCTGCCTCAGCTTCCTTCGTGATGCGATCACGTTCCGCCGCAGTCTCTTTCGTCACACGATCGTACTCAGCCTGCGTCTCCGAAGTGATACGGGTACGCTCGTCTTCCGCCTCTTTCAGGATACGCGCCTTCTCTGCTTCTGCATCTGCTTTCAACTTCGCAACCGCAGCCTCAAGTGCTTCCTTCTCTTGCGCGATGGTCTCATAAGATTTCTGTGTCTCATCGAGTTCAGCCTTGATACGGGTATTCTCCTCCGTAATCTTCTGGTTCATCTCCTGCGCTTTGTTCGCTTCCTCAATTGCAAGCTTTGCTTCCTTCACATAAGCTTCCAATTCGGATGAAGCTTGCTTCTTGGTCTGCTCGATCTCCGCAACAATCTGCTGCGCCTCGGCCAACGCTGCAGCCTTAGCATCTTCGCCCTCTTTAATCTTGGCACGGGATGTCTCGTCTGCTTCTGCTTCCAACTTCTTGCGAGCCGCCTCATAGTCAGACTGTAATGCGGACAAGGATTTCTCAAGTTCTTCCTTCTCCTTCACTGCCTTCTCACGTGCTGCAAAAGCTTCCTTCGTGGCCGCCTCAGCCGCTTGAGCCTCCTCAAGTAACTGCTGACGTCTGGCCATTGCATCTTTGTATTCTTTCTGGACTTGAATCGCCAGTTTCTCTGTCTCTTTCTGCGCTTCAAGAAGGATGTTCTCCTGCTCTTTCTTCGCATCCGCAATCATCTGATTGCGCTCAACTTCCATCTCCTTACGAGTCTGCTCACGTACCTTCTCAGCTTCTGCCCCGGCGTCTGCTGAACGCTTCTTCTCGATCTCAACGAGTTCTCTCAACTCGTCGAGTTCTTTCTCCAAACTCTTACGTTCGTCGAGTGCACGCTTACGGATCTCTACATATTCTGTCTCGATACGAAGTTTCTCTGATTCTAACTGCGAGTTCAATGTCTCGATTTCTCGAGCATTTCTCTGCTTCATCTCAGCGATAACTTTCTCTTCCTCGGAACGTTTCTGTTCTACACGTGCGTTCGTTTCCTGTTCATTCTTCTTTATATTTGCACTGGCTTCCTGACGAGCAACCTCTTCGCCCTCACGTGCAGCCTTCTGGAAATCGTACTTACACATGAAGCAACGTGCCACGTTATCGCCCATCATTACGCCACATACAGGACACTTCTTCATCTCAAACTCTCCTCACAACTCGAATTGTAAGACAATTATACAACGTTTTTCGTCATTTTTCATTCTTTACTGTATAATTTCACAACAAATTAGCAAAGATTTTTCACAAGATAGGGAGATCCGTATCAATCATCGGGGTACTGACGGAGCTAGATTAATGGAACATATACTTCACTATGTTACCAATTTCTGTCACAGGATTCTGAATCAACAAATATTCTTCGTAGATATAGAAGCCGACCAACACGCAAGCCATCACTACAATACTAATAATGATTAGGACACGGCAAGTGTTGAATGTTTTCTTCGCTTCATACGGATTCGTCTCCACCGCACCGGAGCATGATTTCACCAAGGCTATGATTGCCAACGGCAATGGGAAAAGTATCGTCACAAAGAACAGAACGGACAGGACGATCAATACGATCGAGATGCCCCGCATCGCATCAAAATCCGGCTTCTCCATCGCATCGATGTGATAATACTCACTCTCTTCAACGATCTGAGGAGTCATCATCTGCATATTGGGTGTCGGCATCATCTGCATATTGGGTGCTGGCATGAAAGGCGGACACGTCGTAATCGCGAGTCCACACTCTGGGCAGAACCTCGCTTCCGGTGACAAATCCGCATGACAATACGCACATCTCATTCCTGCATTCTCCCCTTAACGAAATCTCAAAGCGAAATCCGCTTCCTCCTCGATCGATTCGGCGACCGACTCGAACCACGACTCAATCTGATCCACGCCTTCACTAATACTACCAAACTTGGCCGTTATTACAGAGAAAACCGTGACTACGATGACCACCAGAAGCACATAGCCGATAATCATCATCAGGCGTGCGATTCCGCGGCAATGTTGTTCTTCTTCTGGACTTGTGCAACCTCTAACTTTCGACGCATTCACTACGCCGATAATACCAAGTACTGTGCTGATGATCGTGAAAAACACACAGCAACAGCAAAGTGTTCCGAGAACGATAAGTATGACGTTTCCGGCTACAAGTCCAGCCGCCGATTTCGGGATATAACCATTTGATTGAGCCGCATTTATTGGTTGCTGGGAAGGGAAGCCCATAGGCTGCTGTTGCAATACAGGTTGCTGGATCTGAGGTTGAATCGGCTGTGCGACCACCTCCATCTGTGCACCACAATTCTGACAGAACTTCGTATCTCCGGATTCTGCTCCGCAAAACTTACAAATTGCCATATTACTCTCCTTCTACATCTCAATCGATCACAATGTCCAATTCGGCTCATCCATTCAATGATAATGCCGCAAATTCATGAACGCAAGATTTTTTATAAACCTACGGTGCCAGAATGGTAAATGGCCACATTGGAATATTCCGCAGCACCGCGAACAGAATCACCACAGTAAATACGATCACCAGTGTTCGATTCGATATACCTTCAGGTAGCCATAGTATCCGTCTTCGCCAGAGCAAAGTCGTCAACCCGACGATGTAACACCAGGCCAGAATGACGACGACAAATGGAAATAGAATATTGTAACCGAACATCTCTAGGATCTCACCATGTACCAGCGCATGCAGCGCACGAGTGTTCCCACAGCCTACACAGTAAAGACCGGTCATACGGTGGAACAGACATGGTACCGTCGGAGAACCGGCCTGAGTTGGATCGATAACAAAAATATAGGCAAGGCCCGCCGCAACCACGAGAATCATGGCGACGATTATTGGCCAACGCACATAATTGCGATAAATGAATGGGGAATCCTGTTTCTTCTGTTCGTTCAATCAGCCACCAAACTCCTGTACCCAATAATAGGTTCCCTCACAGTAGTAGCAAGCCACACCCATCTTGGTATAATCGCTGTCGAGAATGTTGGACTTGTGTGTTGGGGATTGCATCCAATCACTGAGCGCCTGTGCCGGAGAAGTCTGACCCATTGCAAGGTTCTCGCCCCAAGCTCTTCCCGAACCCGCAGTACTCCAATCTGAACCATCCGGACGCGTATGCGACCAATTGACCGGCAGTTCCGTCGCACGAATCGCAGCATCCGAAGCCAGTGTGTCGTTCCACTTAAGTGGGGCACGACCGTTCGCAGCTCGCTCTGCATTGACCAGATCCAGAACCTGTCTAGCCATATCATAGTCATATGAACCATTTAAATTTCCGAGGGAAGTGTTGGACTTAGTCGTTGTCGCTTCCGTTGTGGCAACAGTCGTTGTTTCTGCCGTCGTCGCTTCCGTTGTAGCAGCTGTCGTCGCTTCCGTCGCGGCCGCTGTCGTTGCTTCTGTGGCAGCCGTTGTTGCTTCTGTAGTCGTTGCATCCGGTGCGGTCGCAGTGGTGGAATCAGCCGGTTGCTGTGTCTCGGTCTCACGTGATATAGAAGAAGTCTTCGTCTCTTTCGGTTTCTTCGTTGTTTCAGAAGGGATCTTCGTCGAGCTGGTCATTTCCTCTTCCTTCTGCGAGCTGTCCGCTGTAGTTAGCGAAGCATCACTCAAAGTTGTATCCTGAGAATCGGACGGATCCGAAACACTCAATTGGGAAGAAAGGGCCGTCTCAGAAGAGCTGGACATTTCAGAAGAGAGCGCCGTTTCAGAATGCTGGGTATCCGATGAAGATTCGTTTGCAGCGACTGACGTGTTACTTGCAAGATTCGGATCATCTTCGCCATCACTTCCGAATTTCTCTTCCACTTCTTCTTCGCTCATGAACCAGTTTGAAGTGTCAAGGATCTTCGAACGCAAGCCGGTCATACCAATGACGCCCAGCACAAAAGCAAGAAGTATCGATATCAAAGACAAGTTTTTCGTAATGAGTTTAACAAACCGTTGAAATTTCATACTTCTCACCTTCCGCTATATTTCAGAACACGCTTCTACGCTATACACGCCGATTTTGCACCTCTGCTACATATTATAATAGTACCTTATGACGTAAAAGGCACGGTTTTTTTACTGATTTGTGAATACACAAAGAAAGGCCACCTCAAATCTTCTTTGAAGTGGCCTTCTATTGAAGGTGACTTGATGATTCCCAATGCTGTCAATTCTCAACTGTCAACGATCTGTCACGGAATCCATTCTATCCATTACCTAACTACGACTGATGAATGTTCGTCATATCACGCATTGTCTGTTCTTATGCTTCGTAGTACTGAACTTCCTGAACCTGAATATTTGCGGTAGAAGTTCCACGATCACTCATATACATGAAGGACAGCGAATCGATTGGAAGATTGTACTTATCATTTACTTTGTATGTAACTTCAAATACACCGTTTCCTAAATCTTTCACCTCGTATCTCCACTCAACGTCCTGAACTTTCGGAGAACCGCCTTCCACTCTTACGGTGATACTGTAGATTGGTTTGTTACCTTTCACGTTGACCTGTCTTGCATCTGCGCCCCAGTCATTCGCGTTGCCTACTGATACTACAGCTGACGAGTTGTCGCCTTTCGTTACTTTGCCAGGAAGATTGGAAATGTTGTCAGGCTTACTGTCCGGAGCCGGTTGGGACGGGGTCGTCTCAGGTTCTGTAGAAGGTTGTGTTGTAGTCTCTGGAGGCAGGGACTCTGGAGATGTGGGTTCCGATGGTGTTCCTTCTGGAGGCAATGTTGGGGCTTCCATCGGTGGAGCCGACGGTTCTGGAGCGGGAGCTGGTTTATCTGCTTTCTTCTTGGTATCAGCGGTTGCAGGAACCGCATAATCACGGCTGAAATTGAGATATTCGTCAACCGCTGCCTGCTGTGCACGAGCCTGTGCAGAATGTGCTTGCACGCTCGCATCCAAATCTCTTGCTTTCTTCATATATCCAGAAACATTTGTAATCGCCACTGCAGATATAAAGATAATAATTGCAACGACACACATCATTTCCATTAGCGTAAAACCTTTTCTATTCTTCACGGGATTCCCCTCCTTTTCGTTCAACATTCATTGCCTTGATGTCTGTCGCCATGTTGTCTTGTTGTTTATGTATTCATTCTAACAAGGGAGAAATTAGAAATCTTGTCGTTTTTGTCACATTTCTGCCACATTTTGTATCCAGATTATGTATTTTTTGTAAACCGCAGAGCCTCTTGTTGTTTACTTTACGTGCCTTACGTGCATGCATCTAGTACAGCGGATTTTCTTCTCCAATTGTGTCAAATTGTGAAGTCCGTATTTTTTGTATGCATATCAGAGGGTTTTTCTCAGTTCCTGCGCGCGGGCTAGCAGTATCTCTTTCTCATTCTGAAGTTGGCCATCAATCACTTCATTGAGAAGTTGTTTCTTGACCTGTCCGATTCCTACACCGGGCTTCATACCAATTCGAATCAGGTCCTTACCCGTGATAGCCAATTCATCGAAGGAAAAACACATTTTCTCTTCAAGCACTTTGTCCAGAAGTTCTTCAAAATGATTCAATTCAATCAGGCGGTACGCGCTCTTCGGTGAGTGGGCCATGGTGTCCGCGCGCTTCACTTCCAGCAAACGGCGGAGATTCGTCTCGCCATACTGTGCCAGTCGGCGTCGGATGATTCGGATGGAAACAGGGGTCATCGCCACATCATGAGCCTTAATCAACAATACCGTCGTCTCACGGGTTTCATTATCCACCTTCAAGCGGCGAAGAATCGCATCGGCCATCTCCGCACTGATTTGCATATGTCCGAGAAAATGACCCACGCCATCCTCATCGGTAGTAAAGCAAGCTGGTTTACCAACATCATGAAGCAGCATTGTCAGTCGTAGTATTAATTCCGGCTGAACAGAAATCACCGAAACCAGCGTGTGTTCCCACACATCATAGATGTGATGTGGGTTCCGTTGATCAAAGCCTTGCATAGGGGCAAGTTCAGGAATGAACACGGTAAATACATCAAAATATCTACGAAGAATTGGGACACAATACATTCCACAGATCAAGCGCGAGAATTCTTTCCAGATCCGCTCGGCTGATAGACGAGTAAGTGCCTGTTTCTGTGCCAAGATCTCTCTGGCCGTCTCATCCTCTATTGCAAAACCATGTTCCGAGGCAAAACGTAATGCACGCAGAATACGAAGTGCGTCTTCTTCGAATCGCTGCTTCGGATCTCCGACTGTACGAATTATGCCGCGTTCCAGGTCTTCCTTACCACCGCAATAATCCAATATATTCCCGCGAGCATCCATGGCCATGGCATTGATGGTAAAATCTCGACGCTTGACGTCTTCCTGTAACGAACGTGTGAAGTGGACTTCATCCGGATGACGCGCATCGGAATAAGTAGACTCTACACGGAAAGTAGTCACTTCAATTGGATAGTGATCGATAACTACAGTGATCGTTCCGTGTGATAGTCCAGTTAGGTGGCAAGCCTTCTCGCCAAAGATCATCTGTACTTCCTCTGGGGTGGCCGAGGTCGTAACGTCGTAATCTTCCGGGGACTCTCCCAACAGCAGGTCACGTACGGCTCCGCCCACCACATATGCTTCATATCCATGCTCTTCTATTGTGGACAAGAGTCCCACCACTTGAACAGGAAGTGCGGATTCACTTCGTCTCATCTTGTCTTCAGTCATCTTATCCTTCTGCATGCTGCGCCTTGCGAAGCAGGGCCAGTGCAACCTTCCCATTCATTTTCTTCGGATGTTTCCACTGCTCTGCGTCATATAAAGCAAGTTGAATGATCTCACTGCAATCATCCGGACGAATCTGGCGAAGGCTGTTCGTAATACCGATTCGATGACACAGACTACAGAAGCCCGTAATAAACGCCTGTCCCGCCTCTTCTACACTTGCATGGACAGAACACAATCCCGCCGCACGAGCAAGATCAGCTAGATCTTCCTTGATTTCATCGAACTCGTAATTTAGAATCACCGGTAGTAGTGTGGCACTCACCTTGCCTGGAGCAATATTGTATTTCTCAGAAATATACATCGATAGGCAATGCGTGTAGCCAAAGCCGATCCGGCGCGTAGATACACCGGAGTAGTAAGGGGCCATCATCATCTGCAGGTATACGTCTGGATTCGCATCATGTCGATAACATTTCTCAAGATACGAGAAAAAGATTGGAATGGCTACCAGTACATTGGCTCGATCGGCTTGATATTTCTTGCCATTAGGGCTGATATACACCTCGATCGCGTGCGTCAATGCTTGAATCATGGACTGCGCCATACTGTCGGTCGGCAGTCTCAACAATAGTTCTGGGTCCAACACTACTGTACTCGGCACCAGATACTTGCTATAGTACATCAGGATCTGATGATTGTTACGGAGCATTGAACAAGCTGAACTCTCGGCTCCGCTTCCGGTAGAAGCCACTACATACAGCGGCATGCCGGCATTCTTGATCTGTCCAATTCCGCGCATCTGATAGAGCGAAAGATCGGGGTTGTTCACCCATACCGAAACCATCTTCGCTACATCGATTACTTTTCCTCCGCCGAAAGCTACTATGACATCACAATTGTATGATTTACAGAACTTCGTACATTTCTCGACAGTCTGATGATCGGAATCACTTTTTTCAATATGCCATACGAAGCACTTCGCACCATTGTTCTGGAGTTTGCTCACAAACTTGTCATACAGGCCCAATCTCTGCGTCTGTCTACCAGAGATCAAGAGTATTCGGCGTCTTCCTTGTTCGACAAGTTTCTCCGGCAATTGACGAAAAGCTCCGCTATCCACCACCAGTTCCTGACGGCAGCCATGAATACTCTTCGCATATTGCATCATTCTTCTTGATGAAGTCATCGCAATTTTCTCCTTGCTTGTCGTAATCGAGCAATGAAACGTTTCTCTGTTTAGTATATCATGGACCCACACCGCGTTTCCTCATTTTTCACCTAAAACGGAGTTTTTTTACACAACTGAAATACATCGGTAGGAATTCTGTTCCTTTTCGTCGACCACCCTCTGATATACTGAACAAGGATATCTATTTATATTCATATTGTTCGCTGTCTGACGGCAGGGAAGGAGCTTCGATCATGGAATTCACAGATGGTTTATGGGCGGTAAAAGAGGGCTTTACCGTAGAATACCCGAAAGAGATTGCTGATATCGACTATTCCGATACCGGAATTACATTACTCGCGCCATACACGGCTCAGCACCGTCACCTTGATTCGGTCGGCTGTGGACTACTCACCGTTCACATCTCTTCGATTGGTGCCAACACATTCTCTGTCAAAATCGTCAACCATCGCGGTTCCCGTGTAGCCAAGGCTACTATGGAGTTGAATGAGGCGATCATCAAGCCCGTCAGCAGTGAAACCGAAGAAGAATATGTCTACACCTCCAGCCTTCTGGAAGTGCATTTCCGCAAGAGTGGTGAATGGGGACTCTCATTCTATTATTCCGGACGTTTCCTGACCGCTACAGAATTCGGTGGCATGGCACATATTATCGCCGCAGACGGTAGTACTTACATTCGCGAGCAATTCCGTCTAAGCGAAGGTGAATACATCTATGGATTAGGCGAACAACCTGGTCCGATTGTCCGAAATGGCGGCAGTTACAACATCTGGAACGAAGATGCCGGTATGCGCTATGGCCGCTCTGCCAAGGCCGTCCCATTCTTCCTCTCTTCACGTGGTTATGGCGTATTCGTAAACAGCACAGAATGTGTCTCCTATGAGATCGGTAATGCCTGCACCACAGCGACAGACGAGAACGGAACCGAAATGCGCACCCAGTTCTCACTTCGCGGTGAGACCTTGGAATATATCTTCATCGGTGGTGCTTCCATGAAGCATGTGCTCGACATCTACTCTGAGATGATTGGTCGTCCGGCGCTCCCGCCGGCGTGGTCATTCGGCACTTGGCTCTCATGCCCGCCGTATGGTGAATTCAATCAGGATTCCATTCTAAACCTGGTTGAGTACGCCAAGAACGCCGGTATGCCGCTGTCCGTGATCCACCTTGGGCCCTGCTGGATGAAAGAATTCGAGTGGACAAGTCTTCTGTGGGATCAACAGCGGTTCCCAAATCCACAAGTCATGATTAAGAAACTTCACGAGAACGGTGTCCGAATCTGTCTCTGGATCAGCCCTTATATCTCGCAACGTTCGCCCATGTTCCAAGAAGGTTTTGATGGCAACTACTTCATCAATACCGGCGACGGCAATCTCTGGCAGTCCGACTACGTTCAACCCGGCGCGGCCATGATGGACTTCACGAACCTGGTCGCTCGCGCTTGGTATCAGAAGAGCATTAACGATCTGGTCAACATGGGTGTGGACTCTTTCCATCTAGATTATGGTGCAGATGCACCGGTACCTGCTCCGGCTTTCGGTCCGGCTGCAGTAGCAAGTGGCATCACCTACAAGAACGAACTCGACAGCGTCAGCATGCACAACGTCTATCCAAGTCTTTTTGCCGAGGCCGTATTCGAAATTCTAGAAAGACGTCTCGGTCAGAATAATGCATGTCTGCTTGCTCACGCCGGCTTTGTTGGTTCACAGAAATATCCGTTCCTGGTGCTGGACAACGAAGACTCTTCTTATGCTGGTATGGCTTCTACGCTTCAGAGTGGTCTATCCCTTTCAATGAGTGGTTTTCCATACTGGGGCGAGAACATCTCAGGTACAGCCGATGTGGTATCACCTGACCTCTATATGCGTTGGCATCAAGCCGCCATGTTCGTGCCGATGTCCATCCTCACCGGAATCGAACAAGAAAAAACGCCTTGGACATTGGGACCAGATGCACTGAATGAGACCATAAGTTTCTCCAAGTTCAAGAATGTCCTCATGCCCTATATCTTCTCAAGTGCGGTTGAGTCCAGTTCGCTGGGCCTTCCGATGACACGTCCCATGGTACTCGAGTTCCCTGAAGACCCCAATACCGCGATGTTGGATCAGCAATACATGTTGGGGGCTTCGCTTCTCATCGCCCCCATCACCTCGGAACAGGGCATCGTTCGTTACTATGTTCCATCTGGGGTTTGGACCAACCTGCAGACGCGCGAACGGATCGAAGGACCAATCTGGAAGAACGAGCAGCACACATACAACACCATGCCGATCCTAGCACGTCCGAATACCATTCTCGTTACCGGAAACTTCAACGCAAAGCCAATCTATAGCTATATGGAGAATGCCACTATCACGCTCTTTGAGATTGCTGATGGTAAAGAACTCAGTGCCGATATCTATTCCGCTGACTTAAAGAGTATCGCCATCGTCAAAGTCCTCAAACAGGACAAGCGTCTCACGATCAGCATCGAGGGATTCTATGGTCAGACACGATTAGTATTGGCCAATGTTTTCCGCATTGCATCCTGTAGTTCCGGTATTCCACAACTTAACGAATGGGGTTCACTCATCATGATGGATACCGATAATATTGTCATAGATCTGGCTTAAGGAAGGACTCGTTTATTCGTTTCTTCCACGAATACGCATGATGAGCACAACTGCAACCACTGCAAGACCTGTTAGAATCAGGCCTGCTCCAAGGAGCATCCTCGGCGTAATACTTGGTTGATCGAGTTGCTTGACCTCTTCTGCTACTGTTGGAACAGGAGAAGGCGTAGGAGACGGTGTTGGCGTAGGTGTCGCGGTTGGTGCCACACCTGGGACAATGTGTAGACTACCGGTCACTTCACCATCCACCACAATCGTCATCAGTGAGGATACTTCTTGCTTCACGCCCTCTTGTGGTTCGGTAATATACGCACCCGATGTAGTGATCTCAACACCCGCCATCGCCGTGCGGACCGCATCGACCTTCAGATCGGAAGCATTCACCTGAATCTCGCCCTCCGGGCAATACACCGCGGTAGTCAGTTCGCCCGTAGTCTTTGCGGCAAATGACGCACCGCCTTCCAGAATAAATCCTTCCTTGGCATATACAGCGTTCTCTTCCGATGTGATCTCCACCGAAGTATCCGCGCCATCGATCGAAACCTTACCAAAGAATGTGGCAAGTGCTTTTTCCTTAGAAGAAATAGATAAGTGCGTCCCATTCGTAATGGAAATATTGAGTTGACGAGAACCAATGGCCGCGCCACCGCAAGCAATCTCATCGTTCAACGTCACCTCAGCATGAGAGAGGATCACGCTCTTATCTGCCATGATCAGGTCGTCTGCATCTCTGACCTCACCCGTTACTTCCGCTTTCAATGTCGTATCTTGAATCGTAAGTTTTCCATTCCGCACGTAGATCGCACTATGGCAGGCGGTGACCTGAAGTGTCAAATCTCCCTCGCCCTCGATCGCCAGATTACCATCTGCAAGAATCGCCGGAGACTTCATATTCGAAGAAGCACGGTTCGAGCCAGTCAGGACGATCTTGGCCTCCTCCTGTTTTCCCATATCAATATATAAACCATCGTAGTTCTCAAGATAGAGCGTGTGTTCCTCTGCCACGAACTTCCAATTCTCTCCCTTGCAATTCTGAAGCACCGAGAAAGCCTTACCATCGACGATGATCGTTCCTTCTTCCGGATCTTCCACCATTGCCAAATTCATATTCGGAAGCTTACTGTGCCCGAAAGAAGTCTCTCCCACACATCCTGCTCCGTCTGAAGCCAACACGTGTCCAGCGCTTACGCCCAATAGTGATACCACACAAATCATGGTTCCAAGGGTTCTTCGAAAATTCATATTCGTCCTCCAAAATTGGCTATCTTTCTTATCCACTATAACACACCCCCGCAAAAATCGCCTTGACAATTACCATACTTGCCACCATAATAATGGAGTGATTCGGGGCATTAGCTCAGCTGGGAGAGCACCAGGTTCGCAATCTGGGGGTCGTGAGTTCGATCCTCATATGCTCCACCACTACAAACAAAGAGACGATTTCGCGCAAGTGAATTCGTCTCTTTTCTTATCGCAATCACCTCGTGTAACCCACCTCGCGAACTGACAATGAAACAGAAAATCTTCCCTGCGACAAGTTTCATTTTGCGAAGCAAAATGTTGTCTGAAGTCGCTGGGAAGATTTCTATTTCAGATTACTTCGTGATGATTACACACGTTTGGCCACGACAACGAATCGACCATTGCTGGTGTGATAGGAGCAGGTAGAAAGCATGAGGATATCCGTTCCAGTCTCGATTTCGAAGTCTGCGTCATAGATGGTGGCCAGGCGGAGCTTGGCAATATACTCTTCATAGACCTCATCATTAGTGAGATTCGTGTAGTTATAGAAGAGGAAATCCTCGTCGCTTGCTTCTTCATTGACATCACAGTAGAAGGCCGCAAACACTTGGTACTCCCGCTGCTCATAGAGCGTATCCAGGTGGATCGTCTGGTGGCTCAGATAGAAGTCCTTCTCCGTATAGTCGGTAAGGTGTCCGAACATGGTGCCGTCCTTCATGTGGTGGCCATAGACCAGCAGACAGTTTCCGTTCGGCGCACACTTGGCATCGAGAAAAGGCACGCCGCTATGGGAGTAGGATTTGTCGAAAGCTTTGCGGAGGTAGAACTGTGGCTCGTAGGGAGAATACATGATCGGGTAGTTGATGTTCATCCCATCGACTGAGATCCATCCGAAGAAATCCGCATTCTGTTCGTAAAGCGGCGCATACTGTGGCAGCATGGTCGGTTCTGTCGGAGCGGTTGGTACCGTCTCCGAAGATTCTTCGGAAGTCGGTGTCGTAGCTGAGCCGTCTGGATGGATCGAAGGTGCAGAAGTCTGCGCAGGTTCGCCCGTAGTACCTTGGGACACAAGCTCTTGTAGGCTCTCGAATGCCGACTTCTCTTTACGACTTTCGAGATAATCCCGCAACAGGAAGAACGCCGAGATACAGAAAATCAATGCAAAAATGATCGCGAGAACAATTCTGAATCTATGCCAGTATTTGCGTCGCTTCTTCTTAATATATTGATGTTTCTTCATGCGTCCGCCTTCTTCTTATACGGTAAAAGCACCTGGGTCCTGTTACTTCAAGAAACCGTTAATGATCTGCTCTTCCGCTTCCTGCTCGGTCAGTCCGAGGGTCATAAGCTTAATGAGCTGCTCGCCGGCAATCTTACCGATTGCAGCCTCATGAACCAATGCCGCATCCACGTCATTCGCTTCCAGACCCGGCACAGCCAAGATCTTACCGTTGTCCATGATAATCGCATCACATTCTGTATGGCCGGAGCATGGTGCATTACCGGTCAGGATCGCATCGAATTTCTGATAAGAATCGTCTCTGGCCACAGAACGGGAGACCACATCACAGGTACATCCCTCGCCATTTAGATCGACACGATAGTTGCTGATTGCACGCTGACTGCCGTGCGTCATCAGACGCTCACGAACAATGAGCTTCGCGCCTGCTTTGAGTTCCGCTTTCGTATCGCGAACCGTATCGTCTACGCCCTTGATCTGAACCATTTCCATCTCCATGTAGCTATCTGCTTCCATGTAGACTTCCGTACCAGGATTCAGGATGCGCTTGCCGGTTCCCTCACCGGAACCGTAGTGTTTCTCCACATACTTGACCTTGGCACCTTCCCCTACATAGAAACGATGGATACCATCGTGTTCAGAATCCTTCGGGCCACAATTGTCGATGCCGCAACCAGCCACGATGACTACGTCTGCACCTTCGCCGATGTAGAAATCGTTATAGACCGTCTCCTTGATGCCGCTGGCCGTCAGGACCACCGGAATATGGACGCTCTCATTCTTCGTTCCGGGGGCGATCTTAATGTCGATACCGGAACCATCCTCTTTCTGGACAATATCAATATTTGCCGTGGTATTTCGAGCCACAGCCTTTCCGTTCGCACGGATGTTAAAAGCTCCGACCGGCACCTTGTGCAGGTCTGCAACTTCTTCTAGTAAGCGGTCAGAGGCCGCATCCAAATTCAGCATTTCTGATCCTCACCTTTCTTCAGCATTCCTTTGCCACAGCCCGGAATCGAAGAGTCCGTACCGTTCAACTTCGGCAGCACTTCTTCCTTCGGTCCACAATACTGCAGCTGTCCTTCTTTCAGCACGATGATCTCATCTGCAATATTCAGGATTCTCTCCTGGTGCGAGATGATCAGGATTGAGCTATCCGAGATCGTTCTTCTCATATCCTCGAACACTTCAATGAGGTTCTGGAAACTCCAAAGGTCAATGCCCGCCTCCGGCTCATCGAAGACAGACAACTTCGAAGCCTTGGCCAGAACGGTCGCAATCTCAATACGTTTCAGTTCACCGCCTGAAAGACTCGCATTCACTTCACGGTTGATATAATCGCGGGCACAAAGTCCCACCGCAGACAGGTACTTACAAGCATCCACAGAGGAGAGCTTCTCGCCTGTCGCAAGCTTGATCAGGTCGAAGACCTGGATACCTTTGAATCGCACCGGCTGTTGGAAGGCGAATCCAATTCCCTTCTTCGCACGGTCCGTGATCGACATTGTCGTAATATCCTCTCCATCGAAGAGGATCTTGCCCGACGTCGGCGTAATAATACCGGCAATCAACTTCGCCAGTGTGGACTTACCACCACCGTTCGGTCCCGTAATAACAGTCAGCGCCCCGTCCGGAATGGTCAGACTAATATCTCGAAGGATCTCTTTACCATTTCCTTCATCATTTACCTCAAATGAAACATGTTGTAATTCCAGCATGTATTTCTAACTCCCTTGGTTCTATAAGATTCAGCCTTCCGTGAACATCGGGATATAACTCTCGACATCGTCGAAGAACTTCTTCAGATGAATCAGATCTGTCGCCGCACGATGAACCGTGATTGCAATCGGCAGGTATTTCCGGCCATTCTCTTCAATGACTTTACACATATCTACCGTTGGGAAGAAGTAATCCTTCATCTCATGAAGATCAACAGAATATCCATCGAATGAGAACCACGGATTGAAGCACACATTGTAACTGTTCGTCGGAGGCATGCCCTTCATGGCGAAAACACCCTTGCTATCCCCGTACTTCTCAAGATCACAGAGGAATTTCTCATTGAACACGGCAAAATCATTGTCGTACTCCGTCCACAGGATCGTCGTCGTCTCGTCATCTTCATGGAAGACCGGATAAGCCGGATTCAGGTAGTTCCACCAGCCGATCTGTCCATCCTTATAGGCCACACTGAGTTCACCCTGATTATTGATTGCCTTCGTCACCATGTAGTAGAAGACAACATCCTGACGAAGTCCCTTCTTCTCAATGGCTGCAAGCAGTTCCGTCACATCTATGCGTTTATTCAACGAGACATTCGTCGGGAACATCTTCGCATAGTAGTGAAAATGCTGCATTCTTGGCCAGTTCTGATCGTATGGAAAAAACTGTGATTTCATAAGCACTCCTCAATATGGTCCACAGACATCACCTGCGCATAGCGGTGATTCCAGATTTCATAACTGTAGTAATGGTAGAGTTCTTCGCCGGAAAGATAGCGATTATCGAATGTCGTGTGTCCGCCACGTGGGACGATGATTTCGAAACCATGTTCGAATCCAGCCTTGACCGTAGCATCTACACAGAAGTCCGTCTGCATGCCACACACGATTATGCGTTCGATTCCCTGCTCATGGAGATAATCCAGAAGTCCTGTTCCGCGGAAAGCACTGTTGAAACGCTTATTGAAGATCTTCTCACCATCACGCGGTGCGACCTTACTATAGATCTCGAATCCGCTCTCACCCGGCACTAACGTATTGTCCTCATGGCGAACAAAGATCACTTCGATTCCCTTGTTTCGGCAGATGTCCTCCATCTGTGCCACTGTCTTGACTAATCTTTTCTCATCGAAAGGATGCTCTAGAATCAGGGCATTCTGCATATCTACGACCAGTAATGCGGTCTTGGGCATGGTAGACACTTCCTTTGCATTCGAATTTCAGGCGCTTCTTCAGCACATATACTATACCACATTTAAAGAAAAAATGAAGGCTGCATCGGGGATGATATCGATGCAGCCTTCTTGGAACAAGGAAGTAGAGGATTTATGTTGGGGTATGTGTCTTTCGAATTAAGTAATTGGGAGATTTCCTCCATCTCTCCCTATCTGATATTGCTCACTGAGCCTTCTTCTTCTTCTCCGGCATAATCTCGATCGGTTCATTGTTCTCGACCCAATCAATGGTATCTTCCAAGGAGGTTCGGAGGTCTCTCGGTGTATAGTTCAGTTCCTCTGCGGCACGTTCGCTACGATAGAGCGGTTCCGGCGAGGTGAAAGGACCATACTTGAGCTTCGGGTTTTCTTTCTTCGTAATCTTGTAATAGAGTTTCATGATGCCCTTATCGTTGAGCATGAAGTTCGGAACAGTCTTCGTAACTTCATCTCTACCGGTGATCTCATGCAGACTGTGCAGGAAATCCTGGGTGCTCACGTATGTGTTGGAGAGAATATAGCATGTGCCCTTCTCACTATGTTCTGCGGCCTGCAGTACACCGGAAGCAACATCTCGTACGTCGGTAAAATCAACGCCACCGGGGATGGAGACCTTCAGGTCACCGGAGAGGTATGCACGGATCAGACTTAAGATATCTGAATTGCCATATTCGAAAGGTCCAAGTACCAAGGACGGAAGAAGGATTACTGCATTCAATCCGTTCAGGGAGACCTTATCGAGGATATACTGTGTCGCTTCTGCCTTCGACTTTGCATAGTCACCGACTACTCGGTTACGATCGAAGAAAGTCACGTCCTTGACCGGTTCCTGACTCTCTGGGTTCAACGGGATTGCTCGTGCAGAGCCGATATAGATCAGCTTACCGATTTTCTTCTTCACGCAAGTATCTGTAATATTCATTGTGCCGTGGACGTTTACTTTACGAACCAACAGATCCTGTTTCTCTGAGATCACATTTCGCTCATGTGCGTGAATCAAGATAGCTTCACGGGGTTCTTCCAGATCGAAGAATTCCTTCAAGGAGTCCTTCACGAGGATGTCGCCATAGCGCACCTCAACAGGAAGTCCTGCCAACGGAGTCGTGTCTTCCTCTGGATGAACCAGAACACGAACATCTTTACCATTATCCAATAACATGCGAACGATTGTATTTCCAATTTGGCCAGTTGCGCCAGTAACTAGGTATTTCGTCATCCTCATTCCCCCCTCTCGGGTCATCGATCCAATTTTCCTCTATCCACTTTGAAGTCCTCTAAAAAACTTCTTGCTTTAATTATCAAATGAAAAATTGAATATTCTTCGGAAATATCAAAAACAAAAAGGCCAAGTTGCGTACTTTGTATGTCCATTTTGTAAACTGGTGCGCAAATTGTACGGAAATATTTGATTTTTAGGGAAATTTGCCTAGTATGAGAGGCTTATCGGGGCATCTTGTCCAGTGCTTCGACGATACGATTCTGCTTCTTATCCGTCAGTCCCCGCGAGTCATATACAGCGCAGTTGGTCTGAAGCCATTCACCGAAATGTTCTGCGGACACCGTCATGGTCGGTCGAATATCTGGGAAAAGCACACTTCGTCCGGTTGGGAACTTCTTTCCGCACTCCTCCGGCGCTTCGTCATCAATGAGAAGCGGAACAACTCGGATCAAGTCTTTCTTGGGAAGTGCTCTCGCATCAAGGAGCCACTCCGACACCAGTCCCGCCGCGTTCTCCACAGAGCGGATATCCACGCCGGAAGGCGCCTGGCAAAATCGGGTATCGTATCGGTCCCACTCAAAATGTTCCGTCTTCTTCACCATGACCACAATGATATACTCGTCAGAAATAATCAGAAAATCTACGGTACCTCCACCCATATCAGTATTGAGGACCAGATTGTAGTAGACCTTCAGTGGGAGCGCTGTCTCGACGATCGTGGCAGCAAGTCGTTGATGCATCTTGATCTGACTTGCCAATTCTTGCCACGCAGACAGAAAGACCTTCTTCATCTCCTTAGGACAGGACTCCGCTTTATCCGAAAGCCGCGTGATCTCATCCATTCGGGTATCGAATGGTTTGATCCACGTAAGCGTCCGTTGTGGCGTCTCCTGTGACCGATGAAAAAGGTCCATCTTCTTTGCTCCTTCAATCAGGGGCACTCCTTGAATCAGCCGTTCAAGGATTCATATTTTCTCACCCCATAGTGAGTAATTATAGCATACGCACCGACACAAAGTCCTGCATTGACCACGAAAAAGGCTCCACAGAGTGCGTAGGTGATCCATGCGTGACCCGTCAATGCCGTGAAGATAAGCACGATCAGTGCAATGATGGCCAGAACAAAGTTCACGATAAGCGTGAAGAAAATACCGATGCCGCTCTTCACCACCTGCGCATCGTTGGTCCAATCGAGCCGTACATATATCAGGCCAAAGATCAGACCGATCAGCGACGTAAGAAGCTGGAATACGGAAGTGACCAGAATCATCATGATACATGACATCACACCCAGTCTCAAAGCGATGGACATAACGATGCAACTCAGAATAGAAATCGGCTGATAGATCAACAGACTAACGATGATTTTGGCATCCAGAAGGAATTTGGTTTCCACCGGCAACGTCTTGGAGATCCAGAGTCGCTTGCCTTCGATGGACACAGAGGGCGTGGTCGTAATCGTCATCACAGCGAAGAAATTCATCAATGCTGCAAGTATAGTGGCGATCATCGGACCGGTCATGTATTCAGCGAATGTCTTCGTTTCGCCGTTGACGTCGATTTCTGATGCGCCCACAGAATTAATGATTCCTTGTCCTTTTACCGCGACCAGAATCGCCATCACAAGAAGCAGCAACGTACCCAGTATGGTGTTCATTACATAATTCGTTGAAGAGAGATAGCGGCGTAACTCCATCTTCAGTGTCGCTACGCGAACGGAATTCGCCTCATATTTACGTGCTTTCTTGGAATGATCTGCGTGATAATTCACCGCATTGAGGCCACGTGAATGGATCACCACCGCAATGGCAAGTGGGATCAACGTAAGCAAGAGTGTAAAGATGAAATATTTCAAGTTGCCGCGATAGATTGCTTCAGTAAACCAGTAGAGTGGCCCGAATTTCTTCATTCTGGTGACGGACTCAGCAGGTGTAAGATCTATATCTTCTGCCATAGAACTCATACGTGTCACAGAGAACATGTAAAGAAGCCACACAAGGATGAATACGACCGAAGAGATCATCTGACCGAACTTCGTCGTTCGCTTCAGGTAAGCAATTCCCGCGCCAACTACGAGTGACACAAACAGCGGAATTGCAGGAAGAAGCATCGCAATCAGAATGCCTCGCGCAACCATCGCGCCTGGCTGGCCATCTTTTACATAGAGAATAATGTATGTCGGCAGAAGCATGACCAAGGAGCATACGACATCCAGAAGATACATGCCCAGAAGTTTGGAGAGCACTATGCTACTCTTCGGGATCGGCATGGACAGCAACATATCCGTATCGTTACCACGCGCATCTCGCGTTGAATTCACCACACCAAACATTAATGCAATGACCATACTGATGATAATGGAAAGGAAGATACTATATTCACCTAAGTCCTTCTTCACAAGAAGGAGTGTAGAGGATCCGCCGATAAAAGCAAATGAGCCCACCAGGAACAGCACCAAGAGCAACATCGCAATTGCTGTGATGACAATACTTGTTTTACTCTTCTTACGATAGCTTCCCACTAAAGAGAGGAAATTCGTACGAAGCAGAATCGCTAATGTACGCATATTAGTGAGCCTCCTCCGTTACTTCCAAGAAAACTTCTTCCAAAGAAGCATTACCCTTGACCTCTTCCATGGTACCGGCCGCAATCAGACGACCGCCCTTAATAATCGCAATCTTGTCGCAGAGCTTCTCTGCCACTTCCAGAACATGCGTGGAGAAGAAGATGGCATTGCCCTTATCACAGAATTCTCTCATCATGTTCTTCACGATAAAAGCCGCCTTCGGGTCGAGGCCTACGAAAGGCTCGTCCATGATCAGCAGCTTCGGCTCATGTACGAAAGCCGCAATGATCGCCAATTTCTGCTTCATACCATGTGAGTAGGAAGAAATCTGGTCATTCAGAGCAGACACGATTTCCAGTTCGTTTGCATATTTCTCAATGCGTGCCTGACGGTCGCTCTTCGATACACGGAAAATATCCGCCACAAAATTCAGGAACTGCATGCCGGTCAGATTATCGTAAAGTTCCGGGTTATCTGGAATATAAGCCGTCAAGCTCTTCGCCCGAAGCGGATCATCTAAGATAGACACCCCGTCGATCGTAACGGAACCTTCATCAAACTTGTGAAGTCCGACAATCGCCTTGATCGTTGTTGTCTTACCGGCACCATTATGACCGATAAAGCCGTAGATTTCGCCCGCTTTGACTTCAAGCGTAAGGTCTTGCACGCCAATCTTGCCACCTGGGTATGTCTTTGAAAGATGATAGATACTTAACATAATGATTACTCCTTTTCCATTCAGGTCCGCCTTCATACGAACTGAATACCACTCAAACATCCCTCATTATAGGAAACATTCTTCAAGCGAATACTAAACAATTATAAAGAAAAAGTTAAGTTCTGTGGCCTTCAAAAATCACGTGTTGAAAACGATTATCATTATTTGAACAATTTGCACAAAATCCCACTTGATTTCTCTGTGTTCTTATGTGAAAATAGGTGTAATTGTTAATTAGTGGGAATTTGGTTTTTCGGAAAGGATCGACTATGGCCTCAGAACAAGTGAATCGCATACTTGAAGCAGAGAAGAAAGCTGCAGAGATTGAGCAGGAAGGCAGAACGAAAGCCGATGCTATTCTTGCAGAAGCACAGAAGAAAGCCCAGAACGAATACCAGGAATCCCTGTCTGCAGCTAGAAAACGTGTCGCTGAGCTTTATGAGAAGCATCAGACGGACGACTCCGACGAGGACAATGCCAGCGTTTCCGAAGCTGAGAATGCCGCAAAGAAAATGCGCGAAGAGGCAGCACCTAACCGTGAAGAAGCCATCTCCGTCGCAATGAATATTCTGATGGGAAGGTAAGACATTATGGCTATTCTTCCTATGAAGCATATCGAGATCATTGCCTCGCAGAAAGACGCGAAGAATATCGTGGATCTTCTGCAACGCTTTGGTACTGTCGATGTGACAGAAAGAGATCAGGAAGATGTAACGGAGGAACTATCCCTCTTCCCTTCCAAGAACAGTCTCACTCAACTGGAGAAGACATCTGCATCCGTAGACCATGCCATCGCATTGGTCGAAGATTATTCGCAAGTGAAGAAGCCTTTCCTATCTGGTTTTGCCGGTCGCCAAGAACTCACATTGGAGGACTTTGAAGCCCGTTCCGAAAGTATCGATGAGACCATGAAGATCGTCTACGACATCGAGGGGCTGGACCGTAAGATCTCTTCTGAAAGAGCAGCCGGCATCCATGCCAAGCGTCAACTTGACGCCATTCTTCCTTGGGAGAAGCTCGATATTCCGATGCAGTTTGAAGGAACAGAGAAGTCCTGCTGTATCGTGGGTCAATTTCCCGAACATTACAATGAGTCTTCTTTCTACGCCGCATTCTGTCAGAACTACACCGCTATGAAAGAGGCGGAAGCCGTTCTCCATGCCGATGCCAAGCAGGAAGAATTAACGATCCCCGAATTCTATATAGAGATCGTATCTTCCGTAGCGGACCAGACCTGTGCAACCTTCTTGGTCCATAAGAAAGATTATCAGGATGTCATGGCCACGTTCCGCCGTATGTCATTCGTATCACCGGCGGATCCGACCAAGCACGCACCGCAAGTACGCATTGACCGTCTGACCAAGCGTATGAAAGACGCGGAGATGAATGTGGAAGATGCGCGTCTGCAATTACATGCCTATGCAGACAAACTGGATGATCTTTATTTCCTATCTGACTATCTGTCCATGAGACATGAGAAATACGATATGCTGGGCAAGCTTCTCTTCTCCAATAAGACCTTCATTCTGGATGGTTTCGTTGCGGAAGAAGACAGTCAGCAGGTCGTGGATGCGCTGAATGAGAAATTTGATCTCTATGTTGATCTTCGCGATCCGCTGGAAGAGGAAGAAGTTCCGGTTAAGTTTAAGAACAATGCTTTTGTTGCACCGATGGAGGATATCGTTGAATCCTATAGTGCGCCGACTCGCGGTGATATTGACCCGAATCCGGTGGCCAGCTTCTTCTACTATTTCTTCTTCGGTATGATGCTTTCCGATGCCGGCTACGGCATTCTCCTCATGATCGGTACACTCTTCGTACTCCTGAAGCGCAAACCGGAAGGCAATAATAAGAAGAATATGATGAAGTTCTTCTACTGTGGTCTGGCTACCACATTCTGGGGCTTCATGTATGGTAGTTTCTTCGGTGACCTCATTGGTGTCATCTCTACTGCTTTCTTCGACGGTTCCCGTTGGCTCCCGCCAATCTGGTTCGATCCAAGTAAGGACCCGATGAAGTTACTCATTCTGAGCTTTGTACTTGGTTTCGTACACATCTTGGTGGGTCTGGGTGCCAACTTCTACAAGATGTGGAAGAATGGCGATAAGGTCGGTGCCCTCTGTGATGTCGGCTTCTGGTATGTGGCTTTCGGTGGTGTCGCGATGATCGTGCTTCCGATGTTGCTTCCGATGCTCGCAGGTGTATCGATCCCGGATTCCTGCCCGATCGCAGAGATCGGCAAGTGGGTCGCCATTGCAGGTGTAGCCGGACTTCTTCTTACCGGCGGTAGAAATGCAAAGGGTATCGTTGGTAAAGCCATCGGCGGTGTAGGTTCCATCTACGGCGTCACCGGTTATTTCAGTGATCTTCTTTCCTATTCCCGACTCATGGCTTTGGGTCTGGTTACAGGTATCATCGGTAGTGTTGCCAACATGATCGGCACACTCTTCGGAACAGGAGTCGTGAAACTTATAATCTTCATTCCAATCTTCCTGTTCTTCCATGCGATTAATCTGGGCATCAGCGCACTCGGCGCATATGTCCATGTTAATAGACTTCAGTATGTAGAATTTTTCGCAAAGTTCTACGAAGGCGGCGGAACGATGTTCCACCCCTTTACTGGTAACACCAAACACTTCAAAATTAAGGAGGACAATTAAATGAACTGGGGTATGTTACTAGCATTAACAGGAGCTGGACTTGCGGTTACAACAAATTGTATCGGCTCGTCCAAGGGTGTAGGAATGGTGGCGGAGGCTTCTTCTCCGGTCATCGCAGAAGATTCCAGCAAGTTCAGTAAGTTGCTGATCCTCATGCTGCTTCCTGGTTCTCAGGGACTGTATGGTCTGGTTATCGCGATCCTGACACTCACACAGATCGGTATTCTCGGAGGAAACCCTGTTACTTCTACTTCTACAGGTCTTCTCTATCTTCTCGCTTGCCTGCCAATGGCCATCGGTGGTCTGATCTCCGCTTTGTTCCAGGCTCGCGTTGCACTGACCGGTGTAAACCTCATTTCCAAGAGACCTCAGGATTCTGGTAAGGCAGTTACTTCTGCTTCCCTCGTTGAGCTCTATGCTCTTTTGAGCCTGGTTACTTCTCTTCTGATGGTTATGAACGTAGGCAGCCTCAAGCTGTAATATCTAAGACAGTAATGTAAGGAGCAGATATGGCTGGTATAGATTCCATCATTGAGCGAATTGAGAAAGAAGCGAAAGAAAGTGCTGATGCACGTGTAGCCCGTGCTGAATCCGATGCAGCGAAGCTGATATCGAAGAAGCAGGAGCAGGCCAAGGAAGAGGAAGCGAAGATGCTTGCTGATGCCCAGGCCGCCATCGATGCGCAGACACGTCAGAATCGTGCTTCGCTGAACACGCGTTCACAAAGAAGGATTCTGGAAGAGCGTGTAGCCCTGATCAACGAGATCGTTGAAGAGGCCAAAGCACGCATTCGTGCCCTTCCAACGGAAGAACGTCTGGCAATGGTTGCCGAATTTGTAGCTTCCAACTGTGAAGGGGCAGACGGGCAACTGATTCTGTCCAAGCAGGACAAGGACGCACTTCCCGCCTCATTCCTCTCGGATCTATCTAGAAAAACCGGATCGACCATCACCCTCGCCGACGAGCCTGGTGATTTCGACTGCGGTTGTGTCCTGATCTGCGAAGACTGCGAGTATAACGGCACACTCGACGCGCTGGCGGATGATCGTAGCGATGCGATCCGCGACGCGGTCAACCAAGTGCTCCTCGCAAAGAAATAATAAGAAAGTGAATTGACACAAGAACATGAGTCAGAGTATCTCAAAATACGCCTACTCCGTTTCCGGCGCCCATGTCTATGAGAAGAGTTTCCTAAGAAAGTCTGACATCGACAAGCTTCTCACCGCCCCGTCCTACGAGGCTGCCGTGGCTGTGCTGTCGGAACATGGATGGACCATGCCGGATGATAGCCGTGACATCGGAAAGATTCTGGATCTGGAGATGACCCGTGCCTGGAGCTGGATCCTCGAATCCGCACCGGACCCGACCTTGTTCGACTGTCTGATTCGGAAGAACGACTACCACAATCTCAAGGCCGGTATCAAGAGCTTGCTGAGTGATTTTGACGTCGATCTTCACTTCATCTCACCGAGCACGCTGGACCAGACGTTATTGAAAGAAGCGATTGAGACCAACCATTTCGATATGCTTCCGAGTCCTTTTGCCAAATTGGCGGAGGAAGTCTACGACGTGCTGGTTCGTACCCAGGATGGCCAGGCGGCTGACGTCATGGTGGACCGTAAGTGTCTCGATGAGATCCAGATGATGGCGGCAAAGACCAAGATTCCACTTCTCATCGAGGAGATGGAGCTCTATACCGCCACGACCAATATCAAGACGGCATTCCGTGCCATCCGGACCGGCAAAGATAGTAGCTGGGTCGAGAAGGCATTAACAGATCGTTGCACGACCGTAAGCCGCGAGAAGTTGATCTCTTTTGCAGGCGGCAAAGTCGACGACCTTCTGAACTACCTTGCTACCACTCCTTATAGCGCGGGGACGAAATTCTTGTCCTCCTCCCCGTCGGAGTTCGAGAAATGGGTAGACGATGAGATGGTCGCTCGCCTGTTGTCAACGAAGAACAGTCCGCTGGGACCGGAACCGTTGATTGGTTTCTATCTGGGAAAAGAAGCCGAAGTGAAGAACGCGCGGATCATCCTGTCTGCCAAGCAGAACAATCTGCCGATCGAGATGGTCGCGAGTCGTGTAAGGAGGCTGTATGAATAAGATTGCCGCAATGGGTGACCGAGACAGTATATACGGTTTCTCCTCCATCGGTCTGGACATCTTCCCGCTGGACCGCATGGATAATCCGGCTACCACTTTACATAATCTGGCTGAGGGCGAATACGCTGTCATCCTGATTACCGAGTCACTGGCCAAACAACTGGAAACAGAAATCGATAAGTATAGCGACAGACCGCTCCCCGTCATTCTCCCGATTCCGGGTGTGACCGGCAACGAGGGAATGGGCATGAAGGCCATTTCCAAGTCCGTCGAGAAGGCTGTCGGTAGCGATATTTTGAAAGATCAGTAAGCAACTTTAAAGGAGCGTAAGAACATGAGCAAAGGATCGATCGTTAAGGTCTCCGGACCACTGGTAATTGCAGAAGGGATGCGTGATGCGAACCTCTTCGACGTGGTACGTGTCAGTAATGAGCGTCTGATCGGTGAGATCATCGAGATGCACGGCGACCGTGCTTCTATCCAGGTTTACGAGGAGACCGCAGGCTTGAAGGCCGGTGAACCGGTTGAGTCCACAGGCGCTCCACTCTCCGTTGAATTGGGGCCCGGCCTCATCGGCGGTATTTTCGACGGTATTCAGCGTCCGCTGGAATCCATCATGGCAAAGATCGGTAATAACCTCTCCCGTGGTATCGAAGTTCCTTCCCTCTCCCGTGAGGCCGTCTGGAAGTTCGAAGCCACCAAGAGCGAGGGCGATGTCGTCATCGGCGGTGACTGCATCGGTATCGTTCAAGAGAGTGAGACCGTTAAGCACAAGATCCTGATCCCGCCTACGCAGAGCGGTACGATCGTATCGTTAAAGAGTGGCGAATATAAGTTAGAAGACCCGATCGGCACACTGAAGACCGACAAGGGCGAAGAAATTCCGCTGATGCTCTATCAGCGTTGGCCGGTTCGTAAGAGCCGCCCGTACGTAAAGAAGCACGCGCCGACCATGCCATTGGTCACCGGCCAGCGCGTCATCGACTGCATGTTCCCAATCGCTAAGGGTGGTGTGGCAGCGATTCCAGGACCTTTCGGATCTGGTAAGACCGTTACCCAGCATCAGTTGGCAAAATGGGCGCAGGCCGATATCGTCGTCTACATCGGTTGTGGTGAGCGTGGTAACGAGATGACTGACGTTCTCAATGAGTTCCCGGAACTCATCGACCCATATACCGGTGAGAGCTTGATGAAGCGTACCGTACTTATAGCAAATACTTCGGATATGCCGGTTGCCGCCCGTGAGGCTTCCATCTATACCGGTATCACGATTGCTGAATATTTCCGTGACATGGGCTATTCCGTTGCCCTCATGGCTGACTCCACTTCCCGTTGGGCAGAGGCCCTCCGTGAGATGTCCGGTCGTCTCGAAGAGATGCCGGGTGAAGAAGGATATCCGGCCTACCTCGGTTCCCGTCTGGCGCAGTTCTATGAGCGTGCCGGTCGTGTCACCACACTCGGTAGCGAAGGACTGGAAGGTTCACTGTCCGCGATCGGTGCAGTATCTCCTCCGGGTGGTGATATTTCTGAGCCGGTCTCCCAGGCTACCCTTCGTATCGTCAAAGTGTTCTGGGGCTTGGATGCCGGACTTGCTTATAAGCGTCACTTCCCGGCAATTAACTGGCTCACCAGTTATTCCCTGTATACCGATTCGCTGGCAAGCTGGTTCGATGAGAATGTCTCACCGGAGTGGAACAGTAACCGCGCACGCATGATGCTCATCCTTCAGGAAGAGGCTGAACTGGAAGAAATCGTTAAGCTCGTCGGTATGGATGCACTCTCTGCTTCTGACCGTCTCAAGATGGAAGTTGCACGTTCAATTCGTGAAGACTTCCTGCATCAGTTGGCTTTCCACGAAGTCGATACCCATACATCGTTAAAGAAGCAGGATTACATGATGAAGTTGATCCTGGATTATTATGACAAAGCAGCAAGTTCCCTCGAATTGGGCGCAGACATTGAGGCACTCGTTGCCCTGCCTGTTCGTGAGAAGATCGGTCGTTTCAAGTACTGTGCAGAAGACGATGCGGAGAATGATTACATCTCCATCGGCGCACAGCTGGCCTTCGAACTTTCCGAGCTGCTGAACAAGGAGGACTAAGACATGGCAAAAGAATACCGTACCATATCTGAAGTTGCCGGTCCGTTGATGATGGTCCGTGGTGTCACGGATGTCAGCTACAATGAACTCGGTGAGATTGAACTCAACAACGGCGAGAAGCGTCGTTGCCGTGTACTGGAAATTGATGGTTCCAACGCACTGGTACAGCTCTTCGAGAGCGGTGCCGGCATCAACCTGGCAGAGAGCAAGGTTCGCTTCTCCGGTAAGCAGATGGAACTTCCGGTTTCCAAGGATATGCTGGGTCGTGTATTCGACGGTCTCGGTCGTCCGATCGATGACGGTCCGGAGATCATCCCGGAGAAGAGACTCGATGTCAACGGTCTTCCGATGAATCCGGCGGCCAGAAACTTCCCGAATGAGTTCATCCAGACCGGTGTATCTGCAATCGATGGTCTGAACACACTGGTACGTGGACAGAAGCTCCCGATCTTCTCTGCTTCCGGTCTCCCGCACGCGAATCTTGCTGCACAGATCGCACGTCAGGCAAAAGTTCGCGGCACAGATGAGAAGTTCGCCGTTGTTTTCGCCGCAATCGGTATCACCTTCGAGGAAGCAAACTTCTTCATGGACAGTTTCCGTGAGACCGGTGCACTGGATCGTACTGTACTCTTCATTAACCTTGCGAATGACCCGGCCGTTGAGCGTATCGCCACACCGCGTATGGCGCTGACTGCCGCAGAATATCTGGCATTCGACCTGGATATGCACGTACTCGTTATCTTAACCGATATCACGAACTACGCCGATGCACTCCGTGAGGTATCTGCCGCACGTAAGGAAGTACCGGGACGTCGTGGTTATCCGGGTTACATGTATACCGACCTTGCTTCCCTCTATGAGAGAGCAGGACGTCAGAAGGGCAAGAATGGTTCCATCACCATGATCCCGATCCTGACCATGCCGGAAGATGATAAGACACACCCGATTCCTGACTTGACCGGATATATCACCGAAGGTCAGATCATCCTCTCTCGTGAACTCTACCGTAAGGGCGTTATGCCACCGGTCGATGTTCTTCCTTCCCTCTCTCGTCTGAAAGATAAGGGTATCGGTGAAGGCAAGACCCGTGAGGATCACAGTAACACGATGAACCAGCTCTTCTCTGCTTACGCGCGTGGTAAGGAAGCGAAGGAACTCATGGTCATCCTCGGTGAAGCCGCGCTGACAGAGATGGATAAGCTCTACGCCAAGTTTGCGGATGCTTTTGAGAAAGAATATGTATCACAGGGATTCAATCAGGATCGTTCTGTGGAAGAGACACTTGATCTGGGCTGGAAACTTCTGAGGATCCTCCCAAGATCTGAACATAAGCGTATCAGCGATAAGTTACTGGATAAGTACTACGACGCAGAATAAGGTTAAGAAGATTCAGAGGACAGGAAGAAGCAAATGGCTACTACGAATGTCAATCCAACCAGAATGGAACTCACACGCTTGAAGAAGCGCCTTGTGACCGCTCGCCGCGGACACAAGCTCTTGAAGGACAAGCGCGACGAACTGATGCGTCAGTTTCTGGAAGCGGTTCGTGAGAACAAGCGCATCCGTCGTGAGGTGGAAGCGAAGTTGGAAGTTGCCAATCAGCACATGTCCATCGCCCGTTCACTCATGTCCAATCAGGCCATTGCCGTAGCCATGATGTACCATAAACAGGGTATGACACTGGAAGTCTCCGAGAAGAACGTTATGAGCGTAAAGGTCCCTGTCTTTAAGGCACAGTACACGACTGCCGACGAAGGCGATATCTACTCCTACGGCTATTCCTTCACCCCTATCGACCTCGACGATGCCATCTACGCATTGTCCGACATCATGCCGGACCTGATCTCACTTGCAGAGATTGAGAAGAAATGTCAGCTCATGGCCTCTGAAATCGAGAAGACACGTCGTCGTGTAAACGCCTTGGAACACGTCATGATTCCTGACTACGAAGAGAAAATTCGTTATATCACCATGAAACTGGATGAGAGCGAACGTTCCGCTACGACCCGTCTTATGAAGGTGAAGGACATGATGATCGAGAAGACCATCCGCGAGCGTCAAGCCCGTAACCAAGAACTGGATGCAGCCGACGCAGAATCTTCGGAAGTGTAAGGCTAACTTATCTCGTTGCGAGCGAAGGATCTATTGCCAGTAACTCTTCTTTGTGGAGTGTTTTTTCCTGATACATACTTTCGTCTGCCTTCTGAAGAATGCTACTAAAATCATCGGATGAACTGCACGCTCCCGTCGCATATCCTATACTGAGACTCAGCTTGTAGGGATTCACGCCACTACTATTCGCCTTCTCGATCTCTTGATGGATCTTGTCGATCGTCAGGCGAATGTGCTTGGGATCCATTCGATTTCCAGTAAGCACAAATTCATCGCCGGCATAACGGAAGAGGATCAGACGACTACCCGGCAATCCGGCAAGGGAGCGCTTCAGGATCTGCGCGATCTGAATCAGGGCTTCATCGCCGGTAATGTGGCCGTACGTATCGTTGATGTGCTTGAAGAAATCCACATCGATCATGAATATCGTAAGCTGAGCCGTCTCGCCGGAATTAATGATGGACTCTTCATAGTTGTGGAGGGCTCTACGGTTATTCAGACCTGTCAGCTCATCACGAATCAACTGGCTGTCCTGGAACTGTAGAAATGCCAGGAGTGAGGAGATCGCTGTACCGATCTGCAAAGTGGAAGCGCCAATATCCAAAGCCTGCAGAAGACCACCTACCAAAGCCGGTAAGTAGTAGGTCAAATATGAGAAATACTCCTTACGCTTCGTATTGGTCTTCGCCCGAAAGATTGCGAACATCAACTGGACTAATGCAGCCGCTACGTAGATGACCTCTGTGATCCAGTGGAAGGAGATATTGGTACCTCGTAAATATGTGTGATTTGCATCGACTGTGAATAAGAATCCATATCGAAGGTTAATGATGAGCGAAGCAAAGAAGAGGATCAACGGAAGTCCAAACAGGATGATCTTCCAAGAAACCAGCGTTCGAACTTGTTTCAGACGAATCTGGAAAAACAGCATCCAAGTAAAAGTAATCGTAGCAGATGCGGCGAGATAGATGGAGTTTCCGGCAAGTACGACAAAATGTGCGCCAGGATATGAACGTCCGTCCGACACAAGTCCAGCCACATCGCTAATGCACATGACGATCAGGATGCCCAATGAGATCAAGTAGACAATGTTGGAGAACTCACCACGAGAAGTACGGCTTACTGTCTGCCGAATCAGAATCGCGGCGAGAATAATCGCAATCAGGTTGACTTCCACGTAAAAGGTCAGCATCCTGGAAACACCCCTTTTTCTTTCATCCTATCACGTTTGAGAGGCTTTGCCTATATAAATATGTAAAATCTGTTTGAACACTTTTCCTAATTCTAAATATTATATTGTGCGAACCCGTTCCAGCGCGTAGAATACGCGTAGAATGTGGTACATTATATATGTATGTAAATGGCAAATTGCCGGAGGAAATGGGTATGAGAATCAAATTTGAGGGGTTGACCAAGCGTTTCCCTAATCGTAATAAGAAGATCAAGGCCGAAGTCGTGGCTGTTGATAATTTTACTTTCGAGATTCCGGACGGAAAACTGGTGGGACTTCTAGGACCTTCCGGTTGTGGAAAGAGTACCGCCCTGAACTTGATCTGTGGTCTGGAGACACCGACCGAAGGAAAGATCTTCTTCGATGATGACGATGTCACAGACATCCCAGCCGAGAACCGTGGTGTTGGCATGGTATTCCAGAGTTATGCACTCTATCCTCATCTGAATGTAAAGAAGAACATCATGTTCCCGCTTCAGAATCTGAAGGGTGATCAGAAACTCACAAAAGAGGTCATGGAAGCCAAAGCGCTGGAGGCGGCCAAGATCGTACAGATTGAAGAACTCATGGATCGTAAGCCGAACGAGATGAGTGGTGGTCAGCAGCAACGTGTCGCCATCGCCCGTGCGTTGGTCAAGATGCCGCGCGTCCTCCTTCTGGACGAGCCGCTCTCGAACCTCGATGCTAGACTTCGTATTCAGACCCGAGAAGAGATCAAGCGTATCCAGAATGAGACCGAGATCACGACCGTATTTGTCACCCACGACCAGGAAGAGGCGATGAGTATCTCGGACCTGATCGTCGTCATGAAGGATGGTGCTGTACACCAGATCGGCAAACCGCAGGAGGTCTATGACCAGCCAGCCAACCTCTTCGTTGCCAAATTCCTGGGTACACCACCGATCAACGTCTTCACGGGAAAGATCAAGAATGGTCAACTCTATATCGGTGAGGACATGCTCCTCGGCAAAGATTATGTGAAAGATGTGAAAGATCAGGAAGTTTTCGTCGGTATTCGTCCGGAGGGCTTCGTGCTTCGAGAAGGAAAAGACGGTGTCCAGGATGGCAAGAACGGCTGTTTCCATGCAGAACTTCTTGCTGTGGAAGTCATGGGCCGTGACACAAGTGTTGTCTTCTCTTCCGCTGATTCTGAGATTGCCGGCACTCGTCATCGTGCCATCGTCTCCTCGGATAACAACGTAGACCCTGAAGCCAAGAAGGTCGCCTTCGACGTCAATCCGAAGAAAGTCTTCGTCTTCTCCAAGGAGAGTCAGGAGCGTCTGATATGAGCAGTAACGTAACGGAAGTGAATCGTCCGCTGACACGATCGAATAACTGGAAGAAGCGGCTTTCCGGGCTGAAAGCTTGGCTCTATCTTCTGCCTGCGTTGATTTTCCTGGGTGTCTTCATGATCTACCCACTGATCGATGTGCTGGTCTACTCTTTTGAAGAAGGATATAACTCTGCATCCCAGACTTCCTTCGGTACCGGATTCTATAACTACGCATATGTACTTCACGATCCCTACTTCATGCAGGCCGTGAAGAATACATTCATTATCGTCATCATCACCGTGCCACTCTCCACGCTTCTGGCACTGCTGATCTCTCTGGGATTGAACTCGATCAAGAAGTTGAAAGAACTCTTCCAGACGATCTTCTTCTTACCTTATGTAACCAATACACTTGCCGTAGGTCTGGTCTTCATGATCATGTTCAAGAAGACGCCGTATACCGATGGTCTCATCAACATGGTACTGGCCATCTTTAAGCGTGGGCCAATCGACTTCATCGACGGACCTTACTGGGCCAAGATGTTCGTCATGTGCTTCTACACCATCTGGGTCGTACTCCCATTCAAGGTGCTGATCCTCACTTCCGCACTGGCTTCGGTCGATGAGGTCTACTATAAGGCCGCCAAGATCGATGGTACATCCCGATTCCGTATGTTCACCCACATTACGCTTCCGATGATCTCTCCAATGATTTTCTATCTTGTGATCACCGGATTCATCGGTGCTTTCAAAGCATATAGCGACGAGGTCGCCATCTTCGGCACGAACCTCAACGCCTCCGGCATGAACACCATCGTAGGTTACGTCTACGATATGCTCTACGGCGATGCAGGCGGATATCCGTCCTATGCAGCAGCAGCCGCCCTGATCCTCTTTGCGATCGTATTTACCATTACGGTCATCAACCTGCTGATCAGTAAGAAAACATCTGTGAAGTAAGGGGGTGACATCAGATGAACGATTATACACAACTTGGTAAGAAAGCTCGAACTGCAAAGACGATTCGTCTCACTGTCACCTATGTACTACTTGGAATCTGGGGATTGATCGTCCTCTTCCCTTTCTACTGGATGATCTTAAGTTCCATCAAAGGATACGGTAGCTATAACGCGGAATTCACACCGAAATTCTTCACTACCAGTCCTACACTTCAGAACTATAAGGATGCCTTCACTCAGGTCTCCCTCGGTCGGTATTTCTTCAATACCTTCCTCTTCACCGTGGTTACTACCGCGCTGATGATGCTGGTCATCGTGTTCGCTGCTTTCGCCTTCTCACGGCTTCAGTTCCGTGGGAAGAACTTGGTGTTCACCCTCTTCCTGTCCCTCATGATGATTCCGTCGGAGCTCGTGATCATCACCAACTTCGTCACCATTACGGACATGGGACTTCGTAACACCTTCACCGGATTGATCCTTCCGTCGGTCACTTCCGTCTTCTATATCTACCTTCTGAAGGAAAACTTCGAACAGATCCCGGATGACCTCTATAAGGCCGCCAAGGTGGACGGCACCTCCGACCTGAAGTATCTCTTCCGTGTCATGGTACCGATCTGTTCGCCGACCATCGTGACCGTCGTCATCCTGAAGGTGATCGAGTGCTGGAACTCGTATGTATGGCCACGACTGATCACGGATGATCCGCAATATTTCCTCGTCAGCAATGGTATTTCCGAGATTCGCGAGAACGGATTCGGCCGTGAGAATATTCCAGCCATGATGGCCGCCGTAGTGGTCATCTCCATTCCGCTTATCATTCTCTTCCTCATCTTCCATAAGAAGATCATGGAAGGCGTCAGCAGAGGAGGTACCAAGGGATGATGAATGCTCGTCTGATTGGAATGAAGAACAATATCCGAAGATTCTGCGCATGGGTGATCATTTGCCTTCTGGTCCTGCCGATGTGTCTGCCGCTTTCTGGCTGTCACAACGCCAAGCCACTCGATGCTTTCGATGTGCCGTCTGAACTAGATACCAGCCGCGATTATGAGATTACATTCTGGGCCAAGAACGATACCAACGCTACCCAGAAGAATATCTATAACCAGGCCGCAGAAGACTTCCATAAGTTGTACCCGAATATCACGGTCAACATCCGCTTCTATACGGACTACAACCAGATCTATAACGATGTCATCACGAACATCGGCACCGGCACGACACCGAATATCTGTATCACCTATCCGGACCATATCGCCACGTATATGACTGGTGAACAGGTCGTAGTTCCTCTGGATTCACTCATGGACAATGGTAAGTATGGACTCGGTGGAAGCGAAGTCCGCTTCGACAGCCCGAAGAAGAGTGAAGTCATTCCTGAGTATCTGGAAGAAGGGCGGATCGGCAACGACCACTACGCCCTACCCTTCATGCGTTCGACGGAAGCCTGCTATGTCAACAAGGATTATGTGGAGAAGCTGGGCTTTACGATGCCGGAGGTGCTGACTTGGGACTTCATCTGGGAAGTCTCGGAAGCGGCCACGAAGAAGAACGCAGACGGTACATTTGCCATCAATGGTCAGAATGTCATGATCCCGTTCATCTATAAGTCTACCGACAACATGATGATCCAGATGCTGGCGCAGAAGAATGCGGGATACTCTACCCCAGCCGGCGAAGTCATGCTCTTCAACGATACCACCCGCGCACTCCTCGACGAGATCAGCTCACACGCCAAGACGGGTGCTTTTTCCACATTCAAAATCAGTAGTTATCCGGCGAACTTCCTGAATGCCGGGCAGTGCATCTTCGCCATCGACTCCACCGCCGGCGCCACTTGGATGGGTTCTCATGCACCAAATATCGATATCAGCGAGGAAAAGCTCATCGACTTCGAGACCGTGGTCTATCCGGTACCGCAGTTCGACCCCGCTCATCCGAAGATGATCTCTCAGGGTCCGTCTATCTGTATCTTTAACAAAGAGGATTCTCAGGAGGTCTTGGCCAGCTGGCTGTTCGCCACATACCTCCTCTCCAACGACGTGCAATTGCAATACTGTCAGACGGAAGGCTATGTTCCGGTTACCTCCAAGGCGCAGACCAGTGATGCTTATCTTAACTATCTTTCTCAGAAGAGTGAGGACGACGTGTTGCACTATCGAGTGAAGATCGAAGCTTGTGAGCTCTTGATTGCACACACGGAAGATACTTTCGTAACGCCCGTGTTTAACGGTTCTGCGTCGCTTCGAAATGCGAGCGGTGAGCTCATCGAGAATGTGGTAAAGTCCGCTCGCCGTAAGCAGAACATCGACGATGCTTACTATGAGAAACTATATGGAGATATTCAGTCACTCTACAGGCTGGATCAGATTGAGCAGCATTCCACCGGAAATATCAAAGATCTTGGGGAGATGCCTCAAACCGCCGTGATTTTGCTAATAAGTATTGCCGTTTCTTGGCTTCTGATTGTTGCATATGTAGTTTATCAGGCTATCGCCAAGAAAAAAGCGTGACACACTCTTAATTCGTCGTATAATAGGGGCGGTTGCAGATAGAGAACTGTGACCGTCTTATTTTGGGTAAAGAATATAGGAGAAAAGAATTATGAAGAAATTAATTTCTGGTGTACTCGCTTGTTCCATGCTCCTGGCTCTGTCCGGCTGCAAGAAGGATGAGGAAGAGACAACTACCACAGCTACTGAGACCACTATTGAGGCTACTGAGTCTACTTCTGAAGCTACATCTGAAGCGACAGAATCTACTGAGGCTACTTCTGAAGACACAGCCGCTGAGACAGTTGCATTGATGTCTTACGCAGAGTATGCTGCAGCTGCAGTTGACAGCCCAGTTACGATTGAGGCTTTCGTTCAGGCTAAGCAGTCTTGGTGGGAAAACAAGGCTACTGTATATCTGCAGGACGAAGACGGTGCTTACTTCTGCTACGACATGGCTTGCTCTGAAGAAGACTATGCAAAGCTCGTAGAAGGTCAGAAAATCAAGGTTTCTGGCTTTAAGTCTGAGTGGTCCGGCGAAATCGAAATCACTGACGCTTCTTTTGAAATCATCGATGGCAACTGGGTTGCAGAGCCGGTTGATGTAACAGAGCTTCTTGGCACAGATGAACTGGTCAACAAGCAGAATCAGAAGGTTGCATTCAAGGGTATGAAGGTTGAAGCTTCCAAGGACGCTGCTGGCAACGATGTTGCTTTCCTCTACAAGTGGGACGGTTCCGGTGAAGAAGGCGATGACCTGTACTTCAACGTATCTTTCGGTGACAAGACATATTCCTTCACAGTTGAGTCTTACCTCTGCGACAAGAGCACAGATGTTTACAAGGCTGTTCAGGGTCTGAAGATCGGTGACACCATCGATATGGAAGGTTTCCTCTACTGGTACGAAGGCGTTAACCCGCACATCACAAGCGTAACTGTAAAGTAATCAAATCTTAGGTAGTAATACCGATTTCTCAGTAAATGACGGTTCGGGGAGCTTCGTGGGATATCTCACGAAGCTCCCCTTATTTTGTTGTATACTATATTTGTTATCAATTACTGCGTTATCCGACTTGATTTCATATAACACTCTTCTCCTCTATCATGTTATTCTTCTCTAGTGGAATTCTTCTTCATATCACTTCAGAATCTTATGCAATCAATATCCTAGATCTTCGTTCACCAAAATGACGGAGATACGTCCTTCATGTCGTGAGAATCGCGTAATCAGGAACTGACAACAAATGGTGTCAGGTGACTTACAGTTGAAGCAGCTGCCGGTCTTGGCACATGGTGTGGATAGTCCGAATCGCTGCGCATTGATCGGTGCTGCCACGTTTCTGGCACGCTTCATGGCCTGATCAATATCGGCACAGATCTTATTCATACCTACAATAAATAGCACATGTTTCGGGCCTTGAGCAATGGCGGAAACGCGATTCGAATTGCCATCAATATTGACCAGCACACCATCTTCCGTCATGGCGTTACAACTTGATAGGAAGAAATCAGCATCGTATGCACGAAGCATCGCCTCACGCTTATCTTCATACGCATCACGATCGATAAAGTCGTAGTTTCCCTCTTTAAGCGCCTGCGAAAGTCCGATTGCATGAACACTCATCGAACCGCCCATGGAGATGGAACTACCCTCCGGAATCAGTTCGAGCGCTTGCTTCAACGCTTCTTCCTTATTGGCAGCATAGAACCCTTCCATGTTTCTTGACCGAAGGCCTTCCAATACCTTCTTTGCCAATTTCTCATTCCGTTTGTAGGTATACTCTTCCATCTTAATTCCCCCTCACTTGTAGACAGACTATATTCTGGCCCAATTATATCATTTTCTAGTTGTACCAGATCGCCCAACCCATCACTTTTCGCTATGTCGCAGCAATCCGTCATCCAAGTCGCGGAGTTCCCTTGATCCCGATCGATCTTAACCTGCCAAATACTCCCAAGATGCATAACCGATTCCACCAAGAATCACACCCATAATGCCGAAGTAAATCACTGTTCCAATAACCATCTTATTATTCTCCTTTCGTATTTATACAAACGTCGTAGAAAAAGTTGTCTCCTCGTGGTTCTACCACTTGGAGACATCCTAAGTCACTTATGAGCTCTTGTATTCAAATCAGTCCTTCGCCTACAAGAACCACTGTTCCGCAACAACCAAGCACCGTAACGCTCATGATCACACAATACGCCAAAAACATTTTCTCATCCTCTCTTTCTCATATCAGAATACTAAATCGATAATAATAGGAGTCACTAGGCTCGCGATAATAATTCCAAAGAAAAAAGTCATTTTCCAAATCTCCTTGAGTTTTGATTCACTTGTTTATACGAACGTCGGAGAATAAGTGCTACAAATTTCTAAATTGCTTGGAAGTTTTTATATGCGACCCACAAAGTGTCCTTCGCCCACCAGAAGAAAAAGTTGCCTCTTCGTGATTTCATCACTTAAAGACAACTTTATTCACAGACGACCTAAGGATAATAGCCTGGATTACAAATTCTGCTCCGCCCAGTACAAATCAAGCCTACTCTTCATACTACTGGCAATATCGCTCTCGTTCTTAGCACCGCTACGTAATGTAAGATACTCTTCGTACAGTATGGAATTAATCTCTTTATCAATCAAATAATACTCATTTGCGGAGGCAATCCAATCCAGAAGAAGTTTAGAAACTCCAGCGTATTCTTCTTTTGTAGAAGGAAGGACTACTCCATTCGGAAGTGGTCTCTTTGTTTGCTTTACATCGCTATGCGTTTCGCCACGTTCGGTCTCAGACAATATCTGCTTAAATTCTCTCTCTAACTCTTTATCGTATTCATCACGTTCGAAATCAGATTGAAAACTACTCGCTTCTTCATAGAACAATGTCTCTTCCGCTTCAGTGTCTGAGTTTTCTACACAGTAATCCAGATAGTCTTCTAGCGCTTGCTCGTGAATTGGCAAACCTAATTCTTTTCCTGCAAAACTATACTGCACCTCATATGACAAGATAAAGGATATCAAACTACTACAACCTTCAAAGTTCGTACTTCCTGAACTCACTCCAATCACTTCATTTGAGGTTATTGCCGGAGATGAGTATCCCCAAGGTCCACATACAGTCATTTGTTCACCCCAGAAAGCCCTAAGACCGACTGCATCATCGTACCGTGAAACGGTCGAATCAATCATAAGCACATTACGATTCGCGATTTCTTCGTGGAGTGACATGCTCTCATAGTATTGATTACTATTCATTCCTACAATGTGAATATAATCAAGTAATGTTTTCTCTGAAATCTCACCTTTTTCTTCAAGTTCTTTACGAATAAAAGCGCCACTACGTTCTATCTCTACATATGATTGAAAGTCGTTTACATGAAATACTCGGTGTATATTCTCCAAACTATTAATATTTTCATAAGCGAGCGACTCCGCCGAAACGATTCTTTCGTCATATGACTCAAAAAGCAAAGAATAGAACGGCGTAATATAGTATCGGTTTCCGCTTTTTTCCGATGCCTGCCAAATATTCTGAACCACCGGAAGATTATCCCCGAGTATTTGATTCAAATCAACCAACACATGATTATTCGTAAAATACGTCAGATCATCCATTGTGAAAAAGAACATATCTACTTGATTCTGATTCGTCAATAGTTCCAGAAATGCATGTTTGATTTCTTCTTCTGTTGCAGTTTCAGATACTTTTCCTTCCAGAATACTGGATGTATCGATTATTTCACAATAGTATTCAGATTGGCTTCTGTTGAATGCTGCTAGAACTGAGCTATAATCGCCTCCTACTAGGAATTGCACTACTCGCACCGGCAGTTTTTGCTTTCCTTCAACAGAAAACGAACACTTAATTAACCCCGAAAACGCTTCGCGTTCTCCAACCACATCGAAACTCGCTCCCATGATCAGCGCATCTTCAGTTATTTCAACGATGCTTGCATCATCAATACCATAATCAGCAAGATTTACAAGTAACTCAAACGAGTGCGTCTGGGGACAACAACGTACTATGCCGCTACCCATATTCATGACAACAGAATCCTCTACCACATCTTTGGAGAGACTGGGTGAAATCCAATTATCTTCTTCCCCAACAAATTCAATCATAGACATTTGTTTCAAAGAATCCCTTTTTAACTGGGTAAGTCGGAACTTCTGCATACCATTATACTGACCGATTTCTTCTAGTATGAAAATGCAACTTCTGCTAATCGCGATATCCGCAAATCCTTCTTCCAGTTTTCTATCGCTTATAACATTTCCATTCCAATCCATCTCCACTAATTTGTCGTCAAGGACATAGAAAATCGTATCCCCATCTATGCTCATTGCTTGGTAGCCAATACTTTCTTCAAAGTTGGTATCTGGAAGCTGCACTGTTTTTCCTAAAGATGAATCGACAATCTCTGCTACAGTATTTCTCTCTAAAGAAGCAATCCAAACAAATCGTCTGTTTCCATCGGAAAAGAAAGCTTGAGGCTCTCCTCGTACGGATAACTCAAATGTATCGTTGCCGACTACCACTCCATTCTGGTCCACATATGAGAAAAGCGTGCGATTAGTGTGTATATACCCTAAACATGCCTGACCATTCTCAACTGATACCACGCCTTGATTACTCAATTGATCATATGGAACATCATCGAGTAATGCACTGTCATAAGCATCTTTCACTGAGAATAAAGGTTCAAAACTCACGGCTGGATGATTATTCAATGGCAGAACATAGTACTGTTTTCCCTTCTTTTTGCATCCACATAAAAGAACAGTCAAACATATTAATGTCGACCATATGAGAATCCTCACCTTTCTACGTATATCTGTCATCTCTCACCTTTCTGTCATTTCCCTTTTTTGACTAGCTTGATCACGATATAAACAATCCAGAGGAAAACTACCGCGCTACCAGAAACCAACATCCGCATATTCAATCGAGATATTTGGGGTTTGATCTGTTCTCGATAGGCCATTTCAATATCAGAATATGGGATAATTCGATCTGTTTCTGCAAGTACATCTTGAAGATCCGTCTTAATATCCTCGACACTAGAACCTCTTTCTGGAAAGATTACAATTTCTGACATACTACTCATTCGCGCTCGATGACCGGCCTCGTCTTTCATACTAGAAACAACTCCATAGTAGCGACTACATGATTCTTCAGATGTAATTTCTTCTTCAACTTGTCGTTCACCTTCAATTGTAACGAATATGTCGTCTAAGGTTCCAGATGAAAACTGATCACCCACCGCGAAAAGATGGCTGTCTTCCGAAATAAAACCAACAACCTGACAAGGGAAGTAGGAGAAGTAGCGGGATTCATCAACTTGTAGCACCCAAACTGTGTCGCCATTTGTGTACTTCTTCTCCGCTTCTGATCCCAGAAGAATCTGATTCGGTTGGAGCTGATTGATGATTGTCCCGTCAGCCAATTCAATCGGAAATCTCAAATCTCCATCCTCTCCAACCATTATCGAAGCTAAAGCCAGTGTCTCGACCTCAGTTTCAGAAAACCAAGGTTCCTCTACCATTATCTGGTAGTCTTCAGCGGGAATGTGACCATCCAGCATATACTGTTTTGTATGCTCAGGGATCTCATTATAAATGCCTGTGTACGCACTAAACAAATATCTTGGAAAGACGTCATGTATCGAATCGCACTTCTTACACTTCAACATGAGTTCTTTCTGAGACGTCTCTGTATTGTCAATGTCATCGAAGAAAGAATGAAAATAAATGCACGTATCATCAATACCATATTTATCACCATAGTTCAGGAAAACACGCAAGTCTTTCTTCTTGTTATTCGCTTCAATAAAGAAATACATCCCAAAAGCTGATAGCAACAATAGACAGACTAGAACTATTGTTGTCTTAATTATTCTTTTCCGTTCAAATCGCTCCATATTCTATCTCATCCACAAAACGGCAACAGGTAGAATTCGCAATACGAATTCCACCTGTTTAGCGTAACAATTTTCATCTGTTGACGTCAAGCCTTCTTGATTATTTGTATTCAAAAATCAGGTGTCCTTTCCATATTTACCTTCTGCTAAACAATACGATTGAGCAACTACCTCATAGCGATGAAACTCCGATCCGGCAGACAATATAAGAGTGATTTGTCCGATGTGCTTGGCATTCTTGCAGAACATGAAAGAATCGGAAATCCGATTACTCTGAAACGTCGCAGAACTTCATTTCCAATGTGATGCAGGACGGGCATTTTAGCGAACTGTATACACAGACGATCATCGGGGAAAAGGAAACAAAAGAACTTCTTATAGAGTTTGAGAAAGACTATCCTGGTGTAACAGAAGAATCCAATGTAAACGAAATAGCAGAAAATCTTCAAAAGAAGTCAAGCCGAGCATCCGTTCTCGCGAAGCTAAGGGAACGAAAATCGAAGTGATTGCTTTGGCGGCCAAGAAGCAATCAATATTGCATCTGCGCAGGAAACGTTTCCGACTAGAATGAGCAAGAAAGCTTCATCTAGTCGGAAAAACCACTCACATCTCGTGTTTTTCTCCCTTCATTTACCACCCCAATTCCATGAGCCAGTGGTTGAGACGTCTTTCGTAGTCTTTCTCAGTAAGGCCCTCTTCTTGTGGGCGGATATACTCAGCCTTGATGTTGCCGTCCAGCATATAGAGCACACGGGAACACTTCGCGGCCACACGCGCATCATGCGTAACCATCATGATGGTCGTTCCCTCTGAATTCAGTTTCACCAGTTCATCCATGACTTCCGTTGAAGAGGCACGATTAAGTGCGCCGGTCGGTTCATCAGCAAAGAGCACCTTCGGATTATTCATCATGCTTCGGCAGATGCATGCACGCTGGAGCTGGCCTCCGGATACTTCATTGATATCATTGTCCGCCACATCAATAATGGAGAGTTTGCGCATCAAGGCTTCTGCACGTGCGGTCTTCTCCGCCTTGTTCTCCTCGGATTTCTTGCTCTCCAGTGCCGGCAGGAGAATGTTATCCAGAATGGTCAGATTCTTCATCATGTACATCTGCTGGAAGATGAACCCCATCTTGTCGAGTCGAAGGCTTGCCAGCTCATCAGCTTTCATATTGGTCAACTCCTCACCTGCAAACTTCACGCTGCCGCTGGTCGGGACGTCCATGCCGGAAACCGAGTACAGCAACGTAGATTTACCGCAACCGGACGGACCCATAATGGCGACCATTTCGCCTTCTTCAATCGTAAAATTCACGTTCATCAGTACATTGTTCTGGCGCTTCTCCACCACATATGTCTTGCACAGGTCCTTCACTTCCAGGATTGTCTTGTTGGATTTTGTATTCGTATTCATATCTATTCAACCTTTCTTCGTCAATATTTCCACAATGGGTTTTCTTTCTATTCGGTAAAATCACTCGTTGTTTCGTGCATCTGTGCACTTGATCTTTCTTGTGGACTGGACAGTCAGGCAAGCAGTCAGGATGCTCACTGCTAGGATGATGCATGGATAGATGACCATTACAGATAACGGATTAAAGTAATAGTCCACCTCCGTACAACCCATCATGGACCAGATGGGGTCACACCAGAGTTTCGTGATCGGATAGGTGAGCGCGATCGCCAGAATTTCCGCAATGAACGTCACAATCAGGAATCGGTATGTGTGCCACTTTACAATGAAACGATCTTTGAAACCGATGGCCTTCAGCATCGCAATCTGGCTCTTCTCTTCGTGAATGAAGGAGTGTTCCATCAGGATGGTCACCAGAATGAGCACAACTAGCGTAATCACTAGGAGCAGGTACTTCACTGCGTCCATGATATCCACCACGCCAAGGCAGTCCACGCAGAACTGCGCTGCATCCTTCACTTTGTCACTTCCATAGTATGCTTGAACCATCTTGATACGTTCTTCAATCGTCTTGGCATCCGGATGGTCATCGAAGTCGACTTGGAAATCATTATAGGCAGCCGCATATTTCATGTCCGTTGGTGCATCTTGATGGAGCAGGATCACATTCCCCAACTGGTTCAGACTTTGGAAATAAGCAACCACCATACATTCCTTCTTCTCGGTGCCAAAGTCGATCTCCACTGTATCACCGATCTGTACATGAAGGTCATCGGCCACCATCTCCGTCACGGCGATCTCACCCGCATTCTGTGGGGCAGAACCTTCACTGAATCGATAAAGTGAAGTGTCCACATATGCATTCTGCTCACACGATACGTTGAATGAATACTCGCCAGCCGTCACCCAGTACTTATACTGCATTTCCACACTTGCATGTCCAGGGATATTCATCTTCTGAAGATCCTGTTCGATTGTGGTGAGCATTTCAGGAAGAATAACATTTCCTTTCTCGGAGATTACTTCCATATCGTTATAGGGAAGTCGATCGAGAATGACAGAAGCCTCGATATACATATCACTCGGCTTACCAAAGGTATAGGTCAGCGAATCACTCTTCATCGTATCCGTCACTTCCACTAGTCCAAACACAAATATCGAGAACAGGAAGAATGAGAGAATAACCGTAACATAACGCTTGGGAGAACTGAGAATATCATTGATGGCCAAGCGAACGGCATTCGGTAATGGAGAACGTTTCAAGGAAACCTTTCTCTTCTTCTTGTAGCGCTCGCCGGTCGATCCACTGCGAATTGCATCGATCGGTGTCAGTTTCTTCACATCACGTGTGCAGAAGTAAGCGAATCCAATCGTAACCAGTACTACAAACACCGCGCCGCAAACATTCAGCAGGAATCCCTGATCGTTTCCAAGCACCATCTTCTTCGATACCGACTTCATCAAGAAGTTACCGAAGGGAATGCCGGCAATAAAGCCAATGACACCACCTGTTAGCGCGCATGCAAGGTACTTTACCATATAAAGACTACGGATCTTCCGATTCTTAATACCGATCGCTTTCATGACACCGATTTCTCGGAATTCTTCATGGATGGTAAATGAGATGGCAAACTTCATCAGTACGAATGACACGATACAGAGGCAGAGGCTCAGGATTAACACGATCAGGGCCACGATGCTCTCCATTACATAGGACAAACTGAACATGCTGCGCTCGCCTTCAAACAGTACGTGGTGTGCCGAAGAAAGAGCCGTCTTCAACTGACCGATGTCATGAACACGTATGTTGAAGATCTCACCCGTGTAATCGCGGGATTCCTCGCTCTTCAATTTCTGGTAATCCTCGTCAGAGAATAGGAAACGCTTATTGCCGAACATCTCCGACCCCATCAACGCATCCTTCACACTACCGGCGACCTTCAATCTCATCGATACACCATGGTAGTTCACTTCCACCTCATCACCGATGTGGATGCCCGTTTCCTCCATAACGCCCACTGTAAAAAACACTTCACCGGGCTGGATCTTCTCAAGTCTATGGTTGTTTGAATCGAAGAAGGCATATTGATCATTCAATGCTTGGAATACAGATATTGTGTTACCTAAATGAAGTGGTTCTCCATTGAAACTCATATCGGAGCAGGTTGCCCAACACACTTCTTCTTTCCAGTACTCCTCAACATTTTCGGAATTCTTCAGGATCTCCTCTACACCGCTATCTTTGTTCTGTGTGATGACCACATAATCGCCCACACCGGCCAGATCGAAGAAGTAGTCCGTACCATTCAAGACACTAACTACATTCGATAACCCGGAGGATACAAACATCGAAGCTAAAATTGTAAACAACAACAAGATGACGTTCATCGTCTTTTTTCTTTGTATATCTTTTTTCAGAATATCCAGAAACATCTCGTCACTCCTTTCTTTGTTGTGCTTACTATAGCGGAGAAATTATTAAACAATCATTAAACACATTTTTGCTTCGTCTGACGGAGCAGAGCGCTCGCTTTTGTGAGGCAGTCAAACCTTGTGCAAGGAAATCTCTCACTCTTCTGTGTTTTCGTAATCTATGCTTTGCGGACGACTGCCGTAATGCAGAATTCTCCATTTCTCATCGAAGCGAAAATATCTCCTTCCATGCGACGGAGAAGTGACTTACAGATATAGAGGCCCAGACCGCTTCCCGGCTGTTTCTCGCTGTTACTTCCGCGATAGAATGAATCGAAGAGATTCGGCAGTTCCTCTTCACGCAGCGTACACCCCGTGTTGCGCACGGCGATGAGTTTGCAGTCCTCTTCCTCCGAAACCGAGATGCTGATCCGCTGGCCGTCGCCATACTTGATGGCATTTTCGATCAGATTCTGGAGTACTTCGACCAGTCGGTCATGGTCACCTTGAATCAGGCAGTTGTCGTAAGGCGCCATATCCAGTGTAATATGCAGTTTCTGGCACTTGTCCTGGTAGTAAAGGCGGATCGCTTCCAGGACACCACTCAAATAGATGGTCTGATTCTCCACATGCATATGGATCAGATCTTCACGGGAAGTCTCGGCTATCTGTGAAACATAATTATTGATTTCTGCAATGTTTTTCTTGATACCAAGAAGTGCTTCCTGGCGCGCTTCTTCAGAAGGATACAGATTCGTGGACAATGCTTTGGTATACAATTCCATTGCAGCCAGCGGTGTCTTAATGTCATGTGATAGGGAGAGCACCATCGTCTGCTTCTCCTTCAGAAGTTCATACTCACGCTTCTTATCATCCTCGAGTTTCTCGCGAAGCATATCCACGCCCCACACAAACCGCTTAAAGTAGTGCGACTTGTCCTGCTGCAACGGCTGTGTCAGATTTCCCTTTGCCAGTTCCGTCGCATATTCATTCATTTTTCCGAACGGACGAATCACGCGCCGATCTAGGTAAAGAAGAAGGATGACCGTCAAGAAGATCGTCACGATCAGGATGATATTGATCATTAGAAGAATATCCGAATAGTCTGAATTCTGATAAGAGAAACGATATAGCACACCGTTGACTTCCACTACTTCATATTCATGCTCACTCACAGCAAGGGGATCAAATTCACTCACATCAAGAAGCGACGGATATTCGTCCAGCGGAATCGTAGACAGCGCCTCCCCGGATTGCATGCGATTAGCCACACGCTGCACATCGACTTTATACGCATGGGAATCGACAGATGTACAGTACTTCTTTCCGTACACATTGGCAAAAACAAGTCCCACGATCTCCAGCAAGACAAAGAAAACAGCAATTCTACGAAACTTACTCAAAACGGTATCCCACTCCCCACTCTGTGATGATGTGCTTCGGGTGTTTCGGATCTTCCTCGATCTTCTGTCGAAGCCACTTGATATGTACCGTCAGCGTCTGGATCTCCGAATCACTGTCACTTCCCCAGATTGTGTTGAAGAGGTACTCCTTACGTAGCGTCATACCCTGATTTTCCATCAGGAACTTCAGCAACTCGAACTCTTTGGCCGTTGTCTCAATCGTTCGATCACCCACTTGAATGGTATGATTCACCGAATTGATCTTGATGTCTCCACAGACCATCTCGTTGAACGCGTATTTTCTTGTAAAAACACCTTTGATCTTGGCGATCAACACTTCAATATCATAGGGTTTCTCGATATAATCATCTGCGCCAAGTCCCAGACCTTTGAGCATATTTTCTTTTCCCGTCCGCGCGCTGGCAATCATGATATGCGCGTTGGAAGTCTCACGGATCTTGGCACATACGGCAAAACCATCCACACCCGGAAGGCTGATATCTAGGATGATCAGTCTCGCACCATACTTCTCAAACCGTTCCAAGGCCTGCTCCCCAGAACTCGCCACAGATACGGAATAATTCTCTTTCCGAAGGAAGTCGCAGAGCAGCCCTGCAATCTCTTGATTGTCTTCTACAATAATGATGTCCAGCATGTCCCCGTGTTTCTCCTCTTTCTACGTCACATGTCGAGCGGCAGTTGCGCCAGGAAACTGGCGCAAGTGCTTTTGCCACATCTAAGTCTATCATCAAGTAAGCATTATAAATGACCCGCGGAAGCGATTCAAACTTATCTGCGTTTCCAAGTGTCTCCGTCTCTCCCAAGAACAGTAATGTCTCAGAAGTAGTCATCTAAAGTGAACCCACCCCGTTATGTTTTCCATATTTTTCCACAGATCCTGCATTCCATGGAAATTATACGGAAAACAAAAACAGATCGCCGTATTCACTCAGGCAAGGCCCATCTGCGTCTTATACATCTGTGCGTATTTGCCATTCAGCGCGAGGAGTTCTTGGTGATTTCCCTGCTCGGCAATTCGGCCGTCCTCGATGAGAATGATGATGTCTGAATCTCGAATGGTTGAGAGGCGATGGGCGATAATGAAGGAAGTGCGGTTCTCGCAGATCTTCAACATGGCGCGACGAATCTTCTGCTCAGTCACTGTATCGACGGAGCTGGTCGCTTCGTCGAGAATCATGATGGGCGCGTTGGTCAGTACCGCTCGGGCAATCGTGAGAAGCTGACGCTCACCCTGAGACAGCTCGCTTCCACCCTGCTCGAGAATCGTATCATAGCCCTGTGGCAGACGTCGGATGAAGCTGTCGGCACCCGCAACTTTGGCCGCAGCAACGATGTCCTCCGAAGAAGCCTCTTCGTGACCGTAACTGATGTTGTCTCGAACAGAGATGGCAAATAGCGATGTATCCTGGAGCACCACACCGAAGGAATCACGTAGATCCCCAAGCTTATAGTCTCGCAAGTCCACACCATCCAACAGAATCTCGCCATCGTTGACGTCGTAGAATCGGGTCAGAAGGTTAATAATCGTAGTTTTACCAGATCCCGTCGGTCCTACAATGGCCACCTGTGTACCCGCCGGAATCTTCAGCGTGATATCCTGAAGCACCGTCTTCTCTTCCGTATAACCGAACTTCACCGATTTAAATTCAATGTCACCCTTTGGTGCTGTCACAGACTTCGCATACATATCGTGACGGAGTTCTTTGCCCACGGTCTGAGATGTCCGGCTGGCAAAATGATTTCTCATCACGGCGGAGCAAGCCCCCACCAATGCGATCGCCAACATGATCAATCCATATTTCAAGATCGTCCGAATCTCCACATTCTGGATACCCTCATCCACGATCAATGACATAAAGGTTGGTTGCAGAAGGTCAGCAAAAGCCTCCATCGTCAGAAAAATCGTCGATATCAGGAAGATCTTCATATGTCGACGCAGATATTCCAGAACCAGTTTCATGTAACCGACCTCTTTTCCTATTTGCGGATTTCCCTGTGTTAAATATACTCTTTGAATTTCATATATCTCACATCACATGATATTTTCTCTTCTTGTCATATACCATCGTTCCGATCAGTGCGCCGCCGCTCACTAACAAGAGCGTAACCCATGTTAACTCGTGGCTGTCGTCGCCGGTCTTCGGGCCAATCGGATCGACAGGATCGGTCGGATCAATCGGATCTGTAGGATCAATTGGATCGGTAGCGTCTTTCGTCCATTTGGCGTAAACCTTTGTATTGGAAGTAATGGCAGTGTTGAAGTCAAACTTCGTAGAGAAGCGCGCATCTACATACCATCCACTGAACGCCCATCCTTCCTCAGTAGGATCAACAGGCTTTGATGCAGTATTTCCGTTTATTATGCGCTGATCTGCCGGCGCTGAGCCATGGCCACCCATTACAAAGGTTACGATATAGGTGGCAGGAAGTGTAGGTAATTTTACAGTAAAGTTCGTCGCAACACTTCCGTCAATGGAAACGATCTTGATAGAGTGTCTACCAATACTCAATGTTTCCAAATATGCTGGAGTAAGCGTGATCTTGGTGGAACCTTCTTCAGCGATATAATGGGTTGACACAATGGTTTCACCATCGACTTGAACATGATCGAACTTGGCAAAAGGAGCATCCGATCTAAATAGGAGGCCTGTTGTGCTCCCCTTTGTCCACGAACTGTTCGCACCGTTAAGCATGATGTAATGCACAGGAGGGACCGGTACATTGCCGGCTTTTGCGTCACGAATGGCTTCTATGCCGGCCTCCTTTGCTACATTGACCTCATCAATGGTCGTCGCAGTATCGATTGCGTTTATCGCATCTTCGGCAGCTTCTACTACAGCTTCGGAGGTATCATCCCCCTGTTCGGCAAGGATCGCTTCCTTAGCAGTTTTCTTCGCATCTTCCATTGCGCCTGCCAAGTCCTCATCGCCACAGACACATACATAATCCTTGTAGCTGTGTTGTACCGCTGTGCCATACTCGTCGCAACGAGTACACTTGCGGGAATGCGTACCGTCACCATTATTCTTATAATCACCGTTGAAATCGTGGCCGAGCGGATTACCGTTGATTGCAGTATTCTCCGTTGTCTGCTGTGCGGTAAAAGCGGTGTTCGTAAACGCCGCCTTATAATGTCCCTTCTCCGCCTCAATACATGTAGCATCACTGTCCTTCACATAGGTCCCGGTCACAGTCTCGGTCTCGGTGTGACCTACCGTACTCTCTGTGCAGACGGAGCAAGTGCGGACTGCCGTGCATTCCGCAGCATTCCATATATATTCTGGTTCTCCATAGGTGTGTCCCGCTGAAATCTTACCGGCGCCGCTCTTCCATGTTGCATAATCATCGATGATCGTCATACACTCTGCGTCTTCATAGTATTTACCACAACTACACTGGTAACAGTCTTTATATCCATCCTTGGTGCAGGATGCCGGCTCACCTTTTATAGGAGTAGGATTCGAACAGACATGTTCGGTCCATCCGGCATACAGCGTAAGTGCCGAAGTCACCGTATTTGCGTCAAAATCCCAAGCATATACGCAGTCCGCATCGATATACCAGCCACCGAATTCCCAGCCCTCTTCCGAAGGTTCCTCCGGTTCTGTCACGACTGTGCCACTCATGATTGTCTGTGCCGCGATTCCCTCTCCATGTCCATTCATATCGAAATTTACTGTATAGGCAGGGCGGATATTGTTATAAGTGACCGTCATCGATTGGTTGGCGCTGAATTCTGATTCACCTTCCCGAACTTCAAACATATATGTCCCGTTCTCGGTTACCTTGTAACAGAATCCGTATGTCTGAAACGTAAGCGTGGTGCCTCCAGTTTGGTCATCTGGTTTAAAAGAGTTTGACGGATCAAGCTGCTGCTTGATGCCACCGTCCACGCTGACCCAGCATTGACTGTTCTTCGGTGCAGTCACATACAGATTGTCAGAAGTCAAGGCGGAAACTGTATCTACATCAATTAGTTCAGCATGGAATTTCTTGATGGAAACCGTAAGATGATCCGATTCGATCATGGCAAATTTACCGGTTCCCGTGTTCGTTCTCTTGATCACGGCCCAGACCGTTGCGTCAGTATCCGCCATCACATCCGGCAATCTTCCGTAAAGGATATCTTCTCCGATATTTTCATGGTAAGCACCACTAGCAATCATGGATGTCTCCTCCCCATCATTGAGGTACCAAAAGACGTGATAATCATAGACCGCTGTATCTTCATTACCAAACTCCGGAATGATGATGGGTGGCGTGCATTTCAATTTGATGAGGGATGTACCATATGCGTTCAAGGATTTCTTCGAAGGTGTATCGGACATGGAGCCGTTCTCCACGTATGCAGTCGCATCACCGTTAAATACGACTTCCGCTGCCTCTTCTTCCACGATGATCTTCAGATATACATCGGTATTTATCGGTATGCTACCGACAAGCAACGTCTGTCCTTCGTTAAGGATCGATAGACTGTACTTACCGGTATCTATGGAATCGTTCTTCTCCGTATATCGGTTATCCGTACAGAAGTATGCTTCCGACACCGTCAGGATCTTACCACCCGCCTGATTGACCGTGGGCATTTCAAAGGTCGCCCAGCAGTTCTCCGCCATGCGCAGGCCGTCGCTGAAGTGATGCTGTTCATTACCCACCGGAGGACAATACGTACTGGAAAACGTTCCCACCGCTTCTCCATTCGTATTCACGATCGTAAAATGCAGTGTCCCACCATAGATTGGATAGAGGTGGATACATGCATTCTTCATGCCTTTCAGATTCGATACCAGTGCGGGAAGAAAATTCGTGGAACCATAATGCCATTGTGGTCCGATCGTGCTATTCTCCGACCAGCCAAGTACTTCCGCGCCGTTCAGATCCGTACTACGACGGTTCTCCGAGTATGCTTCATATATGTAATCTTCTCCGGTGTGATAGCACAGATAACTGTCTGTTGCCGCCGCATGATAAGCATGGACATACAGATATCCGTCATCTGCCGCCGATTCCTTCTCGACGATGGTCAGACCTTAATCCGTAATGGCAAGATAATATTGATTCCCCGAGTCAAGAAAGCGGAGATATCTGCTTCCGCTTGACTTCTGCTCAACGTTCCACGCGGTCTTGCTCGACACATTCAGTTCCAGCGTCCCGTCCTGCTTGATATTCAGATAATGTCTCGCACTATATTGCTTCGAATTGCTGAACCTGAAATAGATGTAGACTTTTCCACCGTCTTCCTCGAAATGGAGTGCACTGAGTGGCATGTTCTCTGAGCTACATGTCAGTCCAACAATTTTATCAGAGGCCCCGCCTGTGCTCATCTGTCCGCCTGGGAAATAAGCTTCGCCTGCTTCGACATACTGCGATGTCGGCCCTTCGTAACCCGCTGCAGTGCCACGCGACAGGGCATAATATTTCTGATTGAAGTCTGAGAAGATCAGCGCGTCACTATCTGATTCCACTTCCAGAAATTCCGCCAGAGACATTCCCTTTCCTTCCACGATCGGAATCTCAAAATAGTAGGCATCTTGGAATACATGATAGTAATACTGGTTAGCCGATCCGGCATAAGCGACAGAGTTCATGAGTAGCAGGCATCCCGCCATCAGAAAAAGCATCGCGATACAGTGCCACACTTTTTTCGCTGTCAGTAGACGCTTCATCCTACATCCTCCTATGTCTGTCCCCTTCTTCGCTTACATTCACTTATATTGAAAAATACAGACAGATAGATGTCAAGAGAATTCCATTCAATGGAATCAAGACGCTAATTTTTGGCTCTTCACGTTTTTTGTGGGATTAACAAAAAACTAGAAGGAATAGAAATATAACGAACAAGAGTGAAAAAGTAGTCATCGTTGCGGTATCCATAACCA
>JAGHVD010000073.1 GCA_018064475.1 Candidatus Scatonaster coprocaballi | reverse complement strand
GAATGGATCGGTCAGAAGGGTTCTTCTTTGCATGACGTCACTGAGTGTGATGGAAAGAAGAGGTTGAAGCTCGCTGGTTGGGATTTCTTCCGGAAGTACCGTCAAGTGAGCATCATTCTCAAAGTTTCGATTCAGTTTATCAATGAGTAGAAGGTCAGATGTGGTGATGTTGACGCGGAAGAACGAGTAGTATCCTCTTTGCGTACAACAGGCCTTAATGCGACGTGTATGCTGCGAGAAAGACTTCATAGTAAGCATGTCTTCACGATAGAGTAAGTCTGAAGACGTGGTGTTTGTCATGTCCAGAAACTGAAGAGAGGTTGGCGCCTCAAACTTCAGAAGCAGGAAAGGCAGGGGGAGTCTCTTGTTGTTCTGTGCAGTTTCAATGACTTCAACGGTTTCACCGAAACGAGCGACTCTCTTGGAAAACCGCACATCAAGAGAGAGGTTATCCAGCGCATGCTTGCGGTAGACAAACAGTTCGAGTGCGGCAAGTATCGCCAGAAGAATCAGTAAAACCAGAAGCCTCATGCGCGAGTGAAATCCTCCGTTGGACAAGGTACAGTATCCAGAATACTTGTTACGATTGAGGTGGCATAATCATGCTGACTGAGGAATTTGCCGTCTGAAGAAGAAAAGCCATTTGAGTTCAGTGTCAGACGATGTGCTAGGACTGGTACGGCCAACTCCTTGAAATCATCCGGTACGCAATATGTGCGGCCACGAAGCAGCGCTAATGCTTTGGCTGCGGCAACATAGGCGAGTAAAGCACGTGGGCTTGCACCAACACGAATTTCCGAAGAATGTCTTGTTGCGTCGACGATGGCTGTAGCATATTCATAAAGTAAATCGGATACATGGATCTTCTTGGCTTCTTCCTGCATGGCCAGAAGTTCGGAAGGATCTGCGACAGATTCCAGGGAGGTAAGCGGGTCTTCTGTGGCGAAACGCTTGAGGATGGCAATACTCTCTTCTTTAGTCGGATATTCCATAGAAAGCATCATAAGGAAACGGTCAAGCTGAGCTTCCGGAAGTGGGAATGTACCCTGTGACTCAATTGGGTTCTGCGTCGCAATAACCAAGAAAGGCGGAGGAAGCGGACGTGTCTCGCCATCTACGGTGACCTGTTTCTCTTCCATACATTCGAGAAGACTGGACTGCGTTCTGGCGGTCGCACGGTTGATCTCATCGGCCAACAGAATATTGGTAAAAATCGGTCCCGGACGGAATTTGAATTCATCCGAACTTTTATCGAAGTAGTGAATACCTGTTAAGTCAGAAGGCAGCAGATCGATGGTAAACTGGACACGCTTGAAATCAAGTTTCAAAGACTGTGCAAGGGCACGAGCGGTCTTGGTCTTTCCGGTTCCCGGCACATCCTGAAGCAATACGTGACCGCCTACGATCAGTGAGACCATCAGCATCTCAATCTGCTTGTCTTTACCGACAATGACCTTGTTAATGTTGTTGACGATCTTGGAAGCTGTGATATTTGATGTCGTTTCCATATTTACCTCCGAAAAGCGCGAGTGTGAGTTCGTCTTTATCCCTCAACAAATCACGCTAAAATATAAGGTGATATTAACATATTGCACAGATTAATGTCTACTTTTGAGAGAATGCTTGTGGATATTCTATACGGTCTCGTAACAAAAGACATTTTGAGTAGGAATCTAGAAATGAACGAATCGCTATGCTTTCGTTGAATTGTCAGTTGACACATCTCCGCTTCAAATCTATTATAAAGTGATGAATTATCTTAGGAGGGGTATCTTATGACAGATCAATTGCGTCAAATCGGCGAGAGAATTGCGGCTTTGAGAGAGATTGAAGAGATCGATGTCAAGACAATGGCTACTCGTTGCGAAGTGTCCGAAGAAGATTATGTCCTGTATGAAGAAGGAAAGAAAGATTTTTCCGTCTCCTTTCTGAATAATGTGGCGGTGGTGCTCGGTGTCGATATGGTCGACCTGATGAGCGGTGATTCGCCAAAACTTTCTATTGCCAGTGTCGTCCGCAAGGACGAGGGATTTGAAATTGACCGCAGAGCGGCATATAACTATAAACATTTAGCATTTACATTCCGTAAGAAGATCGCAGATCCGTTTCTGGTTACTGTTGAACCGAACGATATCGAGAAGCCGACCCAGCATGCGCATGAAGGTCAGGAATTCAACTACGTGGTGGAAGGTTCCATGACATTCTTCATCGGCGATATCGTATACGAGTTGAATGAGGGCGACAGCGTGTATTTCAATTCTGATTATCCGCATGCCATGAAAGCAAACAACGGCAAACCATGTAAGTTCTTGGCGATCGTTATGAAAGGGGATATCTAATCCGTGGCAATATATGAAGAGTTTGTGGGTAGAAATCGCGATGATTTCGTGACCCTCGATGACTTACAGAAGAATTATAAGGTAACTTATCCGGAGACATTTAATTTCGCGTACGATGTTGTGGATAAGATTGCAGAGCGAACACCTGATAAACTTGCGATCCTCTGGGTAAGCAAGCATAACGAAGAGAAGCGTTTTACTTTCGGCGATGTCCGTAAGTATTCCAATATGACAGCCAACTACTTTAAGAGCATGGGCATCAAGAAGGGCGACCGTGTGCTTCTGGTTCTGAAGCGCGGTTACCAGTTCTGGTTCTCCGTACTGGCTCTTCACAAGATCGGCGCTGTAACCGTAATGGCGACGAACCAGTCGATGGCGAAGGACTATATCTATCGTATCAACAGTGCCCATATCAAGATGGCCGTGATTACCGGTGACGATGACTGCACGGAGCGTTTTGACCAAGGTCTCGATCAGTATGACCATGAGGTCATCCGTTGCGTGACATGGGGAAAGAAGAAGGAAGGCTGGATCGATTTTGACGCAGAAGTTGCGAAGATGAGCGATGAGTGGACTCGTCCGACCGGTGAAGAAGGTACAGTTGCGACGGATCCAATGCTCATGTGCTTCAGTTCCGGTACGACCGGATATCCGAAGATGGTCCTTCATGACCATACACTCCCACTGGGACATCTCTTCACAGGTGTATTCTGGCACCGAGTAGAAGATGGCAAACTACACTTCACGATTTCCGATACCGGTTGGATGAAGTGCATGTGGGGTAAGTTCTACGGGCAGTGGTTCGGCGAAGCAGCAATCTTTATCTACGATTTCGACAAGTTCAACGGTGCGGATATCCTGAAGAAGATCTGTGACTATAAGATCACGACATTCTGCGCACCGCCGACGATGTACCGATTCATGATCCGAGAGGACTTCACAGGACTTGACTTCTCGAACCTGAAGCACTGTTGCACAGCAGGTGAGGCTTTGAACCCTGAAGTTTATAAGCAGTGGTTGAAGAACACAGGCTGCAAGATCTACGAAGGTTTCGGTCAGTCTGAGACGTCTGTCGTATGTGGTACATATTTCCCGTGGGTACTCCCAAGAACCGGTTCAATGGGTTATCCGGTACCGGGTTTCCATGTGGCGATCGTTGACCCGGATGGCAATGAATGCGCAACGGGTGTAACAGGTGAGATCTGTATCCGTACAGATGAGGCTTCCGGCGGTCGTCCTGTTGGACTGCTTCTGAGATATGAAGACAATCCGGAGGAGATGGCTCATGCTTGGCACGATGGCCTTTATCACACTGGCGATACAGCGTATAAGGATGAGCTTGGTTTCTTGTGGTATGTCGGCCGTGTAGACGATGTAATCAAGAGTTCCGGCTATCGTATCGGACCTTTCGAGGTAGAGAGTGCCCTGATGGCTCATGGTGCGATCCTCGAGTGTGCGGTCACGGGTATCCCAGATCCGGTCCGTGGATTCGCAGTCAAGGCGACTGTTGTTCTACGTAAGGAGTATAAAGCTTCGGAAGAATTGACGAAGGAATTGCAGAACTTTGTAAAGAAGAATACTGCACCATACAAATATCCGCGTGTCATCGAGTATGTGGATGAATTGCCGAAGACGACAAGTGGCAAAATCATGCACGGTGAGATCAGAAGAAGAGACATGCAGAAATACTTGGAGGCACAGAAAAATGGCGAGAACTGATAATATCAACAAGTCCTTCGACCCGAAGGAAGCAGAATCCAGACTCTATAACGAGTGGGTGAATAAGGGCTATTTCAAGCCTGTAGAAGATCCATCCAAGGAGTCTTTCTGCATCGTGATGCCACCGCCGAACATTACCGGTCAGCTTCACATGGGTCATGCACTGGATAACACACTTCAGGATATCCTGGTTCGTTATAAGAGAATGAAGGGTTATGAGACCCTCTGGGTACCGGGTACCGACCACGCTTCCATCGCTACAGAAGCGAAGATCGTTGAGGCGATGCGTAAGGAAGGTCTGACCAAGGATGACCTCGGTCGTGACAAGTTCCTCGAGCGTGCTTGGGACTGGAAGAAACAGTATGGTGGTCGTATCGTTGAACAGTTGAAGAAGATGGGTTCTTCCTGTGACTGGTCTCACGAGCGTTTCACCATGGACGAGGGATGCTCGGAAGCAGTGAAAGATGTTTTCATTAAGTACTATAACGAGGGCCTGATCTATCGTGGTGAGCGAATCATCAACTGGTGCCCGCATTGCTTGACTTCCATCTCCAATGCAGAAGTAAACTACGAAGATCAGCAGGGTTCTTTCTGGCATCTGCGTTATCCTTTCGAGGATGGTAGCGGATACCTTGAACTTGCGACGACACGTCCGGAGACACTCCTCGGCGATACTGCAGTAGCAGTAAACCCGAAAGATGACCGTTACAAGGATCTGGTCGGCAAGATGCTGGTTCTCCCGCTTGTTGGAAGAAAGATTCCGGTAGTTGCAGACAGTTACGTTGATATCGAATTTGGTACCGGTGTTGTAAAGATTACACCGGCCCATGACCCGAACGACTTCGAAGTCGGACTGCGTCACAACCTTGAAGTAATCACTGTATTGACTGAAGATGCCAAGATTACAGAGGATTATCCGAAGTATGCAGGCATGGATCGTTACGAAGCGAGAAAAGCAATCGTTGCGGATCTGGAAGAGGGTGGCTATCTCATTAAGGTTGAGCCACATGCTCATAATGTTGGTACCTGCTATCGTTGCGGTACGACCGTTGAGCCTCGCGTATCCCTGCAGTGGTTCGTAAAGATGAAGACATTGGCTGAGCCTGCGATCGAGGCTGTTCGTACAGGCAAGACCAAGTTCGTACCGGAAAGATTCGAGAAGAATTACTTCAATTGGATGGAAGACATCCGTGACTGGTGCATCTCCCGTCAGCTCTGGTGGGGTCACCGTATCCCGGCATTCTACTGCGATGATTGCGGTGAATTGATCGTAACCAAAGACGAAGCACCAGTTTGCCCGAAGTGCGGTAAGCCGATGCGTCAGGATCCGGATACACTGGATACTTGGTTCTCTTCTGCATTGTGGCCATTCTCCACATTGGGTTGGCCGGAGAATACTGCAGATCTGAAGCGTTACTACCCGACCAATACATTGGTTACCGGATATGACATCATTACATTCTGGGTTTCCCGTATGATGGTTGCAGGTCTTGCCCACATGAAGGAAGTTCCGTTCGATACTGTTCTGATTCACGGTCTGGTTCGTGACTCTCAGGGCAGAAAGATGAGTAAGTCCCTCGGTAACGGTATTGACCCGCTTGAGATCATTGACCAGTTCGGTGCCGATGCACTTCGTTATGCACTGGTAACCGGTAATGCTCCGGGTAACGACCAGCGTTTCCAGCAGGACAAGATCGAAGCCGGCAGAAACTTCGGTAATAAGATCTGGAACGCAATGCGTTTCGTCTTGATGAACTGTGAAGAAGACTTGTCGTTCGACGATGTAGATCCTTCCAAGTTCACAACAGAAGATAAGTGGATCCTGTCTCGTATGAACCAGGTGATCAAGGAAGTAACCGATAACTTCGACCATTATGAGTTCGGTGTTGCGCTTTCAAAGATCAATGCTTTCATCTGGGAAGAGTACTGTGACTGGTATATCGAGATTGCGAAGTCCCGTCTTTTCGATAAGGAATGTGCGACGAGAAAAGAAGCACAGTTCATCTTAAACGATGTGCTTGGCCGTGCAATGCAGCTTCTGCACCCGTTCATGCCGTTCCTGACCGAGGAAGTGTACACTTATCTCGTACTGAATAAGCGTGCCGACTCCATCATGATTTCCGATTGGCCGGAGTATCGTGAGAATGAGGTTTTCCCGAAAGAAGAGAAGCAGATGGAAGTCCTGATGGATGCCATCCGTTCTATCCGTAATGTACGTACAGATATGGGCGTTGTGCCTTCTCGTAAGATCGGTATGATCCTTGTGACTGAAGATGAGAGCATCTCCGGTATGTTCTTGGATGGTAAGGCTTTCTTAGAAAGACTCGCGAACGTAACAGAAGTGGAGACCAGAAAGAATAAGGAAGGTATTCCGAATACGGCTGTAGCTTGTGTCTGCTCGGCCGGTGAGATCTACATTCCGTTGGAAGATCTGATCGATATTGACAAGGAATTGGAGCGTCTCGGTAAAGAGAAAGAACGTCTCGAGGGCGAGATGAAGCGTGTAAACGGTAAACTGGCGAATGAAGAATTCGTAAAGAAAGCACCGGAGAAGGTTATCGCAGCGGAAAGAGAGAAGCAGGCAAAGTATCAGGAAATGCTGGACAATGTACTGGCTCGTATGGAAGCTTTGAAATAACAGGATATTGCAGGAGGGTAAGTCCATGAGTGAGAAAGAAGAGAAAGAATTCGAAATTTCCCAGGAAGAACTGGATAAGTTGCCGAAAGACACGGTGCACTGTTTCCCTGCTTCCAAGTCACAGATTCTGAAAAGAAGAATCATCACATTGGCGATTGCGACACTGGATTGCGCGGCGGTTGGTTACCTTCTCGTTGGAAAGACGCAGCCAAGTCCGCTCCTTTGGGGTGTATTTGGTGCAATCTTGGCGATATGTTTGGTTGTTTTCATTCATACATTCGTGATTGCCAAGTATCGTGTGGCGCTCGATTACAAGAATAAAGAAGTCGCTCTGCGTTACATGTTCTCCAAGATTACTATCCCGTTTGATTCTTTTGATGCTAGAGATGGTGAGGCAGATCGTGCGATGCAGCTTCTCCAGAACTCTACGCTTGGCGCCAACATGGAACGTGTTCACTACTTAGTATTGGACAATGTCTATGAAGAAGTATGTTATCAGACTTCTTCGAAAGACTTAGCGTCTCAAGAGGATTTCGACCTTCTGGCAAAAGAAGCCAAGCAGATTGCTTCGGTTTTCAAGGCGAAAGAACAATATGATGCCTTGAAGCCAGATGGAGATAAAGATGCAGAGGAGCAATCTTCTGCGGATGATCTCACATCGCTGGTAAAAGGTGTCATCAAAGAGGATAAGAACGACAAGGCTGACAAAGCAAATCAGGCTGTAGCGGAAGCGAAAGAAGCAATTGCTGAAGAAACTGAAGCGGTTTCAGATGCTGTCACTTCTTCATCTTCCGAAGAAAAGAGCGAAGAGTAATGCGAAAAAAGCGTTGATCTTTACATACAAAGATTGACGAAAACAACTCTTCAATTTACAATTAACCGTGGTGTAAATTTATTTGCATATATTATCATTCAACACAAAGGAGAAATTCTTATGGCATTAGTTACTACTACTGAAATGTTTAAGAAGGCCTATGATGGCGGTTACGCTATTGGTGCTTTTAACGTAAACAACATGGAGATCGTTCAGGGTATCACCGAAGCAGCTGGTGAGCTGAAGAGCCCGGTTATCCTCCAGGTTTCTAAGGGCGCTCGCGCATACGCTAATCACACATATCTCGTAAAGCTGGTTGAAGCAGCTGTAGCCGAGAACCCGGAGATTCCGATCGCTCTGCACTTGGATCACGGTGATTCTTTCGAACTCTGCAAGTCCTGCATCGACGGTGGTTTTACATCCGTAATGATCGACGCTTCCTCTAAGTCTTTCGAGGACAACATCGCACTTACCAAGCAGGTTGTTGAGTACGCTCACGCTCACGGCGTAGTGGTTGAGGCTGAGCTCGGTACTCTCGCTGGTATCGAGGATGAAGTTGTTGTAGAGTCCGGTAAGGAATCTTACACACGTCCGGAAGAAGTTGAAGAGTTCGTATCCCGCACAGGTTGTGACTCTTTGGCTATCGCTATCGGTACTTCTCACGGTGCTTACAAGTTCACAGCTGAGCAGTGCACAAGAAATGCTGAAGGCATCCTTGTTCCGCCGCCGCTCCGCTTCGACGTTCTCGAAGAGTGCATCAAGAGACTGCCGGGCTTCCCGATTGTTCTCCACGGTTCTTCTTCTGTTCCGCAGGAATTCGTTAAGATGGTTAACGAGTTTGGTGGTCAGATGCCAGATGCTGTTGGTATTCCGGAAGAGCAGCTCCGTCACGCAGCTGAGCTCGCTGTCTGCAAGATCAACATCGACTCTGATATCCGTCTCGCTATGACAGGTAACATCCGTAAGTATTTTGCTGAGAATCCTTCTCACTTCGATCCTCGTCAATACCTGAAGCCGGCTCGTCAGGCTGTTAAGGATATGGTTGCTCACAAGATCCAGTACGTTCTGGGTTCTGCTGGTAAGGCTTAATCCTAACCGATTTTTCAACGAAGTTCGTATTCAAGAAGCTGTCTCTTTAAAGAGACAGCTTCTTTTGCTTTATCTTGAAAATGACAGAATTGACACTTTGAAGTCACTTGCCCGTCACTCCGAAACTCGATAATGAAGATGTAAACAAGAGAGGACAAGAAACAAAGGAGAATTCATATGTGGAATCGCAGCATCCGTTGGTGTATTAGCAGGGATCGTCCTTGCTAAAGATATATACAGATTGAGACTTCGCATGTAGTTTCTGAGGCGCCTTCACTGACGGTAGTCGGTTGAGGGTGCTTCGCACGTAAATGAAAAGAATTATTCACCACCAAATTATAATCGGTATGGTATAATCAAATTTGGTATGTAGATTATATATGGAGGTCATACTTTATGAGTCCTACCGCAAATAATAGAACATTGAATGCCCAGCTTCGTGCGCTGGCCAATACTGCACTCTGCTTAGGTGCTGTGTTCATGGTTTTACTTTGTACGTTTGTATTCTTGGTGACGAGAATCAAAGCCAAGGACAATGACTCGAAGAGTGAAGAAACGACGACGGTAACAACTTCTGCAACGGTAATGGATACCACGCCTTCTACGGAAGCAACCACGACCACAACAGAAGCACCGACCGAAACCACAGCCGCTCCGACCGCACATGCATCGTATCCGGAAGGCACCAAGCTGATTGCGCTGACATTCGACGATGGTCCATGTGAGAACACTTCGAAGGTGCTTGATGTATTAGAGAAGAATGGCGTAGTGGCTACCTTCTTCGTACTCGGTGGTAATATTAACGAAACTTATGCCAAGGATCTGCAGCGTATGTTGGATCTGAATTGTGAGATCGGTAACCACACATATGGACACACCGTTCTGTCAAAGGTTGACGCGGATCAAGCGTATAATGAACTTCAGAAATGCGACGATGCGCTGATGAAGTACATTGGTCAGAAGGCAACCGTGATCCGTCCGCCACAAGGCGCCGGACTTGTAAATACCGGGTTGTTTAAGTATTCACTTGATAATCACGAGTATGTCATTAACTGGAACGATGCCAGCACACCGGCTGACTGGCAGAAGCCTGCTCTGGGTGATGCACACTATACCGCGCAGTATGTTGTAGATAACTGCACTATGTCGGATTGTGTTCTTCTTCACGAGTGCCATAACTCCACAACCGAGTCTTTGCAGGAGATGATCGACGGCCTGAAGGCGAAGGGATATACTTTCGTGACGGTATCTGAACTTCTCGAAGCAAGAACCGCAAACCTGACCATTGATCATGCTGGATCTCTTGGTTGGGATACCAGCACACTTGCTGAAGCATATCCGGGCGGCCCAATCTACGGCATCCGCTATGCGTACTCTTGCGGAGAACTGATGTTTGAGAATGGACCCAAGAGCTGAACCAGCACACCAGGATTTTCCCAATTCAAGAATGAAACAAAAAGAAGTCTCGTGAGAGACTTCTTTTTCGCATTGAGTAAGAGAACTTATTCGCTTTCTAACTCCATGTACTCTTCGTACAAGGCTTCGAGTTCCTCGCTATTTCTGGCGTAAGTATCGTAGTCCTCAGGTGGGGTATTCGCACCAAACGAAGCTTCTAATGCTTTCTGGGCTTCCTCAAGTTCAGCTGTACGCTTCTCGATGAAGCGGATTCGCTCTTTACGCTTGGCGATCTCCTTTCGCTCTTGCGCGCGATTCATAGTTGGCGCAGAAGTCTTGGTCGAACTTGCTTTCTTGCCGGAATCGGAAGATGATGAAGAGGATGACTTGGCGTCCTTCTTCGAGGCGCTGGACATACTATCCAGATATTCTTTATATGCACGGCGATAGTAATCATATTTGTCGTAGATGGTGACGCGGTCGCCGATGAAGCCGAGGATTTGGCTTTCGCATTTCTCGATGAAATAGCGGTCGTGGCTGACGGCTAAAATGGCGCCGTTATAACTGGCCAGTGCATCCTCGAGTACTTCACGGGATTCAATATCCAAGTGATTGGTGGGCTCATCGAGGAAAAGCATCTCCGGCTTCTCTTCTAGGAGACAGCAAAGATATACGCGGGAACGTTCGCCACCAGACAGAACGGAGATTTCTTTATAGACGTCGATATCACGGAATCCGAAACGAGCAAGAAGATTTCTTGCGGCCGTTTCGCCCAGCTCGCTGCGTGTCATAAGCTCTTCCAATATGGTGCGGTGATCATCTTCGAAATCTACGAACTGCCCCATGAAGCCGATCCTGGCGGATCCGGAAATGAGTACATCTCCGTCGAATTCAGAGACTTTGCCCAGAAGCAGGGAAAGCATGGTGGACTTACCACAGCCATTCGGGCCAACTAGGAAGACTTTGTCGGACGCTTTGATCTCAAAGGATACATTGGAGAAGAGAAGTTTCCCGTCGGGGAAGCGCTTCCCTATATTTCTTGCGGCCAGAAGAATCTTATCTTCGTCGCCGGAACGTTCTTCCGGCATCAGCTTGAAGCTCATCTGAAGCGGACCGCCGGATAGCTTTGCGCGCTCCTGCTCCAACTTCTCAGATAGTTTCGCGACGACTTTCTCACGTGCGTGATATCCGGAGATATTACGGTGGGAGAGCATCGTCTGCGTTACCCCTTCTTGGCGGACCAGTTCTTTCTCCAGATTTGCAACGACCTGGCGCTGATCCTCCAAGAAACGACGCTTCTGTTCTTTGTATTCTGTGTAGTTGCCGCGGTAAGCGGTGATTCGGCCATTCTCAAGTTCTAGGACCTTTGTCACGGTCTGGTCAATGAAGTAACGGTCATGGGAGATGAGCAACACGGCGCCACCGTATGAACGAATGAAGGATTCCAGCCACTCCATCGCATCGGTATCGAGGTGGTTGGTCGGCTCGTCGAGAAGGAGAATATCCGGCCGTGACACAATCAGACGTGCCAGACAGATTCGCATTTTCTCTCCACCGGAAAAAGAACTTACATCGCGTGTCCAGTCGATGTTCGCAAGTCCGAGACCAGCCAGTGCGGCCTTCATGCGGGGTTCGTAATCATATCCGCCCAGGGCTTCAAAGCGGGAGGTAAGTTGCTGGTATGTACGAAGCAGGGAAGTGGACTCCGCTTCATCGGCATTGGCCAGACGGTATTCTGCCTCACGCATCTGGTCTTCGATCTGGAGGAGTTCTTCGCTGATGAGGAGACTACCACCCAGTTCCAGTTCTTCCATATTCTGGGTAAGATAACCGGCAATGGAAGTGCCGTGATGAAGAATCTCGCCTTCGTCCGGTTCTACTTTGCCCTGAATCATCTTAAAAAGGGTAGACTTACCGGTCCCGTTGTTTCCAATCAGCGCAATCTTGTCGCCGCGCTCGATGGAAAAAGAGACGCAATCAAGCAGAAGCCTTGCATGGTAAGACTTAGATACTTTGTTGATGGAAATCAATGGCATGAAAGATATATCTCTCCGTATCGATTAGGATCAGGTCTTGAAAGGATTGGCAATGATCTCATGGCCACAGTAGATGCAACGGTTAGCCATGTTGCCGTTATTCTGAAGCGGAACGTGGCAATTCGGGCAGAGTACTGTACCCTTATCTTCATCGGTGGCGGTACCGTCCTCAATGGCTTTCTTCAGTTGCTTCTTCTCCTCGTCAATTTCTGTAATGGCTTTGAGGAGATCCTCTTCGGTAAGTCCCTGGGATTGCATAAGCTTCCACAAGGCTTCGGTCAGGAGATTCAGACGCTCAATATTATTCTTAAGCTTTGCAATCTCTTCACCGTACTCATGAACTTTGTTTGCGGTGTTGTTCGCATAACTAGGGTTATCTACATTGTTGTAGTTCTGGAACATATTGTATCTTGTCATATTGAGAAGCTCCTTTGACTCTTTTTCCTTCAAGTTTGTATTATAACATAAAGGCAAAGTAAAAAAATTGCGACTTTTTGCCTTGCGAACATTACGATTTGCAAGTAACATTAAGTATAGATATATACGGAAAGGCAGGTCCGTAAATATGGGTATGACCATGACACAGAAGATCCTGGCACGACATGCGAAAATTGATTCCTGCGCACCGGGAGATTTAATAGAAGCTTCTTTGGATATGCTTCTTGGGAATGACATCACGACGCCACCGGCCATCGATATTTTCGAGAAGAACGGTTTCGGACGTGTCTTTGATGCGGACAGAATTGCTTTGGTGCCAGATCACTTCGCACCGAACAAAGACATTAAGTCTGCTACGCAATGCCAGAAGATGCGCGCATTTGCGCGGAAACAAAATCTCAAGTACTACTACGAACAAGGTCAGGAAGGTATGGGTGTGGAACATGTCATTCTTCCTGAGAATGGCCTGATCCGACCGGGTGAACTGATCATCGGTGCAGATTCTCATACCTGCACATATGGCGCGCTTGGTGCTTTCTCAACAGGTGTTGGGTCCACTGATCTGGCCTGCGCGATGGCTACGGGTCAGACTTGGTTCCGCGTACCGGAAGCCATTCGTGTAGAATTGACTGGTAAACTCGGAAAATACTGTTCCGGTAAGGATGTGATCCTCTACCTCATCGGTAGGATCGGCGTCGACGGTGCGCTCTATCGTTCACTGGAATTTACCGGTGCCGGTGTGGCCGAACTGTCTATGGCGGACCGCTTGACCATCTGTAACATGGCAATCGAATGTGGTGCCAAGAACGGCATTTTCCCTGTGGATGAGGCGACGATCGTGTACTTGCGTGATCGAGTAGAAGGTGGATATACGAAGGCCCCGGACTGGCTGTATCCGGATGAAGATGCTTCGTATGCATCCATCATTCAGATCGATCTTTCAGAGATTCAGCCTCAAGTGGCTTTCCCACATCTACCGTCTAATACGAAGGCGATCGGTACCTTCGAGAAGATTACGATTGATCAGGTCGTCATTGGCTCTTGTACCAACGGACGTATCGAGGATATGCGACGAGCGGCGGCAGTGCTTCAGGGAAGACACGTCGCGGAAGGAATTCGTGCCGTTATTCTTCCTGGTTCACAACGTGTGTACAAGCAGTCCCTACAAGAAGGTCTGCTGGAAATTTTCGTAGATGCCGGTTGTGTCGTTTCTGCACCGACCTGCGGCCCTTGTCTAGGTGGTTACATGGGTGTACTCGCTGAAGGCGAGCGTTGTGTCTCCACGACGAATCGTAACTTCGTCGGAAGAATGGGCCATAAGGGTTCCGAAGTGTATCTGGCAGGCGTGGAGATTGCAGCGGCCTCTGCGGTACTGGGCTACATCGGAAGTCCGGAAGAGATCTTGTAAGAAAGAAGGGCGAACGTATGAGAATTGAAGGTAAAGTCATCAAGTACGGCGCAAATGTAGATACGGATGTGATTATTCCGGCACGATACCTGAATACCTCGGATCGGGCAGAATTGGCTTCCCATTGCATGGAAGATTTGGATCCGGATTTCGGGAAGAAAGTGACGCCGGGAGCCATCATTGTGGCGGGACCGAATTTCGGTTGCGGTTCTTCTCGTGAACATGCTCCGGTGGCCATCAAAGCCAGTGGCATTGCATGTGTCATTGCCCCATCTTTTGCACGCATTTTCTACCGAAATAGCATTAATACCGGACTTGCGATCCTCGAATGTGAACAGGCATACGAAGAGATCTCGGACGGTGATCAGATTACGATCGACTTTGATATGGGGGAGATCAACGACCTGACGACTGGTCAGACATTCGTGGCAGGTGCTTTTCCCACATTTATACGCGACATTATTGACGCAGATGGACTGGTAGGATATACCCGTACGAAACTTTCCAAGGAAAGAGGCGAGTGAGCATGGCAGAATTCAGAATTACTGTGATTCCTGGCGATGGAATCGGACCGGAAGTGACAGATAGCGCGTGCGAAGTATTGAAGCTTGTTGCGAAGACATCCGGACATACTTTCACGTTCAATGAAGTAATGGCAGGCGGTATCGCAATCGATACCTGTCAGCAGCCATTGCCTGAAGAGACGCTTGAAGCGGCAAGGCAGAGCGACGCGGTGTTGCTTGGTGCGGTGGGCGGACCGAAGTGGGACGGCCTTCCGGGTAATATGCGACCGGAAGCGGCACTGCTGGGACTTCGTAAGGGCCTCGGACTATATGCCAATCTACGACTGGCGATACTTTTCCCAGAACTGAAGGCGGCGAGTCCACTGCGTCCGGACCTTGTGGAAGACGGGGTGGATATTCTCATCGTGCGTGAACTGACGGGCGGCATTTACTTCGGAAGAAGAGGATTGGCTGAGTCGGCAGAGACACTGGAAGATGGCACACCGAAGGGGATGGAAGCTTTCGACATCGAGACCTATAGCGAAGCAGAAATCGAGCGGATCCTTCGATCCGGATTTATCTCTGCCATGGAAAGAAGGAAGAAACTGACGGTGGTGGACAAGGCCAATATCTTGGAGACTTCGCGTCTATGGAGGAAGGTCACGGAGCGGGTCAAGATGGATTATCCCGAAGTAGAGGTGGACTTCATGTATGTGGATAATGCGTCGATGCAACTTCTGAAGCGTCCCACATCCTTCGATGTCATCGTGACCAGCAATATGTTCGGCGATATCCTTTCTGATGAGGCCGGCATGATCACCGGTTCCATCGGTATGTTACCGTCAGCTTCGTTAGGCGCATCGGGGAAACCGGGTATGTACGAGCCGGTACATGGCTCTGCACCGGATATTGCCGGACAGGGAATCGCCAATCCATTGGCGACCATTCTCTCTGCTGCCATGATGCTCCGCTTCTCGCTAGGCCTTTCCAAGGAGGCAGACCGGTTGGAACGTGCGGTCAAGCAGACACTGGCTGATGGCTGGCGGACGGTCGACCTAGCACAGGGTGATAAGAAGATGGTGCTGGGTACGGAGGCTATAACGAAGAAAGTGATGGAGGCATATCTAGATGAGTAAGAAGACACTGCTGGCCGTTATCGATCTTGGTTCTTTGTCTTTGAGACTGAAGATCTTCGAACTAGGTGAGAAGGACAGTACGCCTAAAGAGATCGAATCCGTTCGGAAGTACATGTCTTTCGGGTCGAAAGCGTATAAGGAAGGAATCATCCCACCCTCTGCAGTGAATGAACTGGTGGAAGTCCTGAGTGGTTTTGCGGCCAAGATGAAAGAATATAAGATCAAAGAAGTCGAGTGTGTGGCGACCAGTGCTTTTCGCGAGGCAAGTAATCGGGCGATGGTGATCGAGCAGATCCGTGTACAGACCGGTATTCATGTGAAAGTGCTGGACAATGCGCAAGAGAGATATCTCCACAATCTGGCAGTCAAAGAGAGCCAGCCGGATTTTGCCGAACTGGTTTCAGAAGGAACGATGGTGCTGGATATCGGCTCCGGTAGTATGCAGGCGACGCTCTACGACAAGTCCGATCTCGTATTCAGTCAGAATACCAAGCTCGGTTCTCTGCGTATCAGTGAGATGCTCTCGGATCTTGCGAAGCAGACGACACACTATACTGAGGTACTGGAAGAGTATATCTCGCGCGATCTGGCCGAGTACTATGCCATTGAACCGAAGAACGTCAATTATCGGAATCTGGTCGTATTCGGAAGCGATATGGGATTCATTAAGGCTTTAGCCGGAGAGTCTCCGCGTGAGTATTGCTATCTATCGTTGGAACGCTTCGATGCATTGCTTAATGATTTGCTTCATATCTCACCGGAACAGTTGGCCAGAAAACTGGATATCACCCCATCTACAGCGCCGCTTCTTCTTCCAACTGCATTGATGATTAAGAAGATGGTGGATTACATGGGCGTTGACGGTGTACATATGCCGGATGCTTCTTTGACAGAAGGCGTCATGTACCACTACGCCTGGTCGCATGGTCACTATAATCTGGTCATTGATCCGGAACGGGATCTAATCTCTGCTGCGCGACATGTGGCCAAGCGGTATAAGTCTGAGAAGAGACATATTACCTTTGTGGAGAATGCAGCGATGGTCGTCTTCGATGCGACCAAGAAGTTGCATGGCATGGGCAGTCGTGAGCGGATGCTCTTGCGACTTTCTGCGTTACTGCATGAAGTGGGTAAGTTCATCAATATCTCGAATCCGAGTCCTTCGACCTACAGTATCATTGACCGTACGGAACTGATCGGCCTTTCCGATCGTGAAAGGAAGATCGTTGCACTGGTAGGTAGATATTATGCAGATCCGATGTTCTATCAGGATGCCCGTTATGCAGAAGTTCAGACCGAGGATCAAGTATTACTGTCTAAGCTTGCGGCGATACTACGTCTTTCGGATGCGCTGGACGGTTCCCATAAGCAGAAACTGCTGGATCTTTCCGCGAACATCACCCCTGAGGGACTTGTGATCAGCGGTGATACGATGTATGACATGACCTACGATAAATGGTTCTTCGAGAACCATACGGATTTATTCTCACAATTTTTCTCAATGAAAGCATTCTTACGTGTCCGGAGGCAGATCAGATGAATACCAAGAAAGATAAGAAAGATAAGGAAAAAAAGCTCGAGCGAGTCAGCACGGATGTGGCACATTCTGCCATGGATAATGCTGACATTGAAGCAAACTCCGAGCGCTATTTCAACCGTGAATTAAGTTGGTTGGAGTTCAATAACCGAATCCTTTTTGAGTCGAGAGATACGAAGAACCCACTTCTGGAAAGATTGAAGTTCCTGTCCATCACCGCTTCGAACATGGATGAATTCTACATCGTTCGTGTGGCTTCGCTTCGTGACCTGCAAAGCGCGGACTACGATGAACTGGATATTTCCGGAAGAACGATCAAGCAGCAACTTACGCAGATTGATGAGCAGGCGAGAAATGCGATGAGCATGATGTATTCGACATACAATCGCTCACTCGTCCCCTCCTTGAAGAATCACGGTATCTATATCAGCGACTACGAAGACTTGGACGAACATGCGAAAGAAGTCTGCGATGACTATTTCCGTTCCACACTTTATCCAATCCTGACACCAATGGCTGTCGACGCGTCGCGTCCGCTTCCGCTGATCTACAACCGCCAGTTGAATCTAGCTGTGTTGATCGACGAGTCGGAAGAGGAACGGGCGGCACGAATCGCGAAACAGGAGAAGAAAGGAAAAATCTATGAGCCTTCCTATCGTTTTGCAACCATTCAGGTGCCACCGGTTGTGCCAAGACTCTTCCAACTTCACCAGTCCTCGGGTGTGTGCTTCGTTCCAATCGAGCAAATCATCTGTGCGAACCTGCATGCACTGTTTGTCGGCTCGACTGTCCTGGCCTGCGGTTTCTATCGAGTGATGAGAAATGCGGATCTGGACATCGATGAAGATGAGGCAGAGGATCTTCTGAAGGAAATCGAGGAGCAGGTCAGAAAGAGAAGATTCGGTGAGATCATCCGCATGGAAGTGAATGATGATATGGATCCGAGATTGCTGACCCCGCTTCGTTCTTCGCTGAAAATCTCGAATAAAGATATCTTTGCAGTGAACGGTCCAATTGACCTAACCTTCCTCATGAAGTTGGTGAGCAAGATCAGTGATGATTTCCCGGAACTCTGTTATCATGCATTCCAGCCGGCTCAGCCTCAGATGTTTCCAAAGGATATGAATATCTTTGATGCAATTCGGGAGAAGGACCGTCTGGTTCATCACCCGTATGAATCCTTCGACCCGGTTGTAGAATTTGTTCGTCAGGCTGCAGAAGACCCGAAGGTTCTGGCAATTAAGCAGACGCTCTACCGTGTCAGCAGTAGTTCGCCAATCATCAAATCCTTGGCGGCCGCGGCCCAGAATGGAAAACAGGTCATGGTACTGGTAGAGCTGAAGGCCAGATTCGATGAGGAGAACAACATTAACTGGGCCAAGATGCTGGAGAAAGCTGGATGCCATGTAATTTACGGACTGGTGGGATTGAAGACTCACAGTAAGATCACATTGGTAGTGCGTGAAGAGGAGGATGGTATCCGAAGATATCTCCACCTTGCGACCGGAAACTATAACGATATTACGGCGAAGATCTATACGGACATCGGTCTTTTCACCGCTTCGGAGACATTTGGTGTCGATGCGTCGGAATTCTTCAATACGTTGTCCGGCTTCTCGGAACCGCCAGAGTGGCGTCGACTGATTCCTGCACCGACCCGAATGAAGAAATATTTCATAGAGAAGATCTCGCAGGAAGCAAAGAATGCCCGAAAAGGAAAGAAGAGCCGCATTATTGCTAAGATGAATTCTCTGGTGGATGCATCGATCATCGATGCACTCTACGATGCATCTTGCGCAGGTGTAAAGATCGATCTGGTCGTACGTGGCATCTGCTGCTTGCGTCCGGGTGTGCCGGGATTGTCTGAGAATATAACCGTACGCTCGATCACAGGCCGATTCCTCGAACATTCACGTATCTATTACTTCTACAACGAAGGCCAGGAAGACGTCTACCTGTCGTCAGCGGACTGGATGCCGAGAAATCTCATTCGCCGTGTAGAATTGCTGTTCCCGGTAGAAGACCCGGATTGCAAGGCACGTGTCATGGATGTCCTGCATATTGAACTGGAAGATACGGTTCGCAGTCATTTCCTTGATTCGGATGGCAGCTACCATAAACTGGATCTTCGCGGAAAGAAGAAGGTAGACAGTCAGGAGGAACTTCAGATTCAGTAAGCATTGATCTGCTGACTGCTAGTATAAGAAGGATTCAAGGAACTCCCGCAGTCCGATAGACTGCGGGGGTTCTTTTATGATACAATAATATGAATGCTGATGAGGCTTTGATACTGAACCGAGGAGCAATACAACATGTTTTCCATCGTAATGCCCGCTTATAATGAGGGCGCACACATCTATGACAACTTGTTGAAGACGAACGAGATTATTTCAGGTTTCTGCAATGATTTTGAGATTGTGTGTGTTAACGATGGAAGTAAAGATAATACACATGATGAGATCTTACGTGCTTCTCAAGTTTGTAGCCGAATTCAAATGGTGTCCTATACACCGAATGGCGGCAAGGGTCATGCAATCAAGTGCGGTGTAGAAGCGGCGAAAGGTGACACAATCGCCTTTCTGGATTCAGACTTGGATCTCTCACCGGATCATTTCGAAGATTTCCTTGCACATATGAAGTCTGAACAGGCTGATGTTGTCATCGGAAGTAAGATGCACAAAGAATCTCAGCTTGACTATCCACCACTTCGAAAGTTCATCAGCTTCGGATATTACGTGATGCTCCGATTGATGTTCCATCTCAAAGTACACGATACCCAGACCGGTATCAAGGTCTATCGGGCCGACTTGCTGAAGCAGATCGTTCCGGATGTACAGACCAAGGGGTTTGCATACGATATCGAGATTCTGGCCGTGGCCAATGAACTTGGTGCAAAGATCATCGAACGGCCAATTCGATTGGTCTTTACGCGTGAAGGTGGTTTTTCCAGAATTAAATTTAAGGACATCTGGCAGGTATTCAAGGACACATTTAAGATCAGAAAGAAAGTACGACAAATTCGCAAAGCACGGAGAAAGGCAGGTAAGAAGTAAATGGATAAGCAGTATGATTATCTAGTTGTTGGTGCCGGACTCTATGGCGCAGTTCTGGCACGTGAGGCCAAGAATCACGGAAAACGTGTGCTGGTTATCGAGAAGCGTCCGCATATTGCCGGAAACGTATATTGCGAGGACGTAGAGGGAATTAAAGTGCATACGTACGGTGCACACATTTTCCATACCAATAATGAAGAAGTCTGGAACTATCTGAACCAGTTCACGTCCTTCAATCGATTTACGAACAGTCCGGTTGCAAACTACAAAGGCGAGTTGTACTCACTGCCTTTCAATATGTATACCTTCAATAAGATGTGGGGCGTTGTGACGCCGGATGAAGCGCAGGCCAAAATCGACGAACAGAAAGCAGAGATGGCGGGCAGAGAACCTTCTAATCTCGAAGAACAGGCCATCTCCTTGGTTGGCCGCGATATCTTCGAGAAACTGGTCAAGGGATATACTGAAAAGCAGTGGGGAAGAGACTGTAAGGATCTTCCGTCGTTCATCATTAAGCGTCTGCCTGTTCGACTGACTTTCGACAACAACTACTTCAATGCCAAGTATCAGGGCATTCCGACAGGTGGCTATACAAAGATGGTCGAGAATATGCTGGATGGGATCGAAGTGCGATTGAACACCAATTACTTGGAAGATAAAGAGAAGTGGAACGCTATCGCTGAGAAGGTAATCTATACCGGACCAATCGATGCATATTTTGACTATTCACTGGGCTATCTGCAGTATCGTTCTGTACGCTTCGAGACAGAACTTCTGGATCAGCCTAATTTCCAGGGTAATGCAGCGGTCAACTATACAGACCGTGAGACGCCTTGGACGAGAATTATTGAACATAAGTGGTTCACATTCGGTAAGGATGAAGCGGGTAATGATCTGCCCAAGACGGTAATCAGTCGTGAGTATAGTTCCGAATGGAAGCCGGGGGATGAACCGTACTATCCGGTAAACGATGAGGCGAATGGTGCGCTGTACGGAAAGTACAAAGAGCTGGCAGCCAAAGAAGACAATATAGTCTTCGGTGGTCGATTGGGTGAGTACAAGTACTACGACATGGATGCTGTAGTGGCGTCTGCTCTGAATATGGTAAAAACTTTGTTTTCCTGATGAATGAATTCATTAGAGAGAGGGATATTAGGAGGGACTGAAAATGGATAATCTATATGTAGTAATGCCGGCTTATAACGAAGAGGCCAATATCGAAGAAGTTGTGAAGGCTTGGTATCCTGTATTGGAGGGTAAAGGCGAAGGCTCGCGTCTGGTTGTGGCCGATAGCGGTAGTGTGGATAAGACACACGAGATCCTTCTGTCGCTCAAAGAGAAGTACCCGAAGGTTGAAGTGCTTCCGGATACGTTGAAGCAACATGGCCCGAAGTTGATTGCACTGTATAAATATGCTATTGCACAGGGTGCAGACTATATCTTCCAGACGGATTCCGATGGACAGACAAGCCCAGCTGAATTTGCGGCATTCTGGGAACTGCGTAATCAGCACGATGCCATCTTGGGTAACCGAGTCGTTCGTGGGGATGGAAAGTCCAGAAAGTTTGTTGAGAAGTTCCTCTGCTTCTTGCTCCGCTTGTATTTCGGTGTGAAGGTGAAGGATTCCAATGCACCGTTCCGTCTCATGAAGGCATCTCTGGTCAATAAGTATGTCGGCCGATTCAAAGAGGATTACAATCTTCCGAATGTTATGCTGACGACATTCTTCGCATATTACAACGAGAATTACACATTGAAGGAAATCACATTCAAGCCTCGCCAGGGTGGAAAGAATTCCATCAATATCAAGAAAATCATCAAGATCGGCTGGGCTGCACTGGGCGATTTCCGTGCCTTCAAGAAGGAAATGAAGAAATCGAAGAAATAAGAGTTTGAAAAACAGGAGTAGAAATCGGAAAAGAAGAAATGAGTAAGAAAGAGAAACAGACACAGGAAACACACGTACCCGAGAAGAAGGAGGCCATTTTACCAGATCCGTCTATTGAGAAGATGACAAAGGCGGAGGCATTGGCTTATTTTGAATTGCCAGAGTGGGCAAGCAGAGAAGAACTGGACAAGCAGTTCTGGAAATTGGGCAAGACATATAAAGCCCAGAAAGATGAGCAGAAACTTGCGGATATTGCTTGTGCATACAATATTGCAAACGGTGAACGTGATCGTAAAGAAGCAGAGAAGAAGAAGGAAGAATCTGAGAAACATTACTTCGGGAAGACGAAGAAACAGTGGCAGGATTTCTGGTCCTATGAATGGATTAAATTCGTCATTGGTATTGCGGTAGTGATCGCCATCGTCGCAGTTTTGAGAGTCTTTATCCTTGCTCCAAAACTCGATTTTCGCTTGTCATCGATTGGCTACTTCGAACAGAATTTGGATATCTTGTATGATTACCTGAAGAGCGAAGATCTTTGCCGTGAACCAGATGTTGCGATGGCAAATTTTGTTGCAGAGAATAACGAAAACGCAGAAGTAGATCAGACCGGCGCACAGAAGGCGATTGCCCTGATGGCCGTGTATCCGGATATCGTGGTGTATGATGCACCGAGTGCCCCTACGTATGTGTATGGCGAGAATATGGAACCCCTCGACGAACTATATGAAGAAATGAAAGCAACATGGACGCAGGATCAGCTTTCCCATATTGAGCCATATGTATATTCTCGCGCACGCTTCTACGAAGAGTATGCCGCTACACTTCCAGAGATCTACAAAGAGGATCTGGAGGAATTAACAGAAGAAGATTACGTAGAACATGTCTATGGTTTCAAAGTTAAAGATGAACTTGACCAGAAGGCGATGGGTTATACGATCAAATGGGAGAAGGGCGACAAGTCGCTGATTTTCTCGGTGAATGCCGCGGGTGATGATATCGAAAGAGCCAAGAACGTTCTTTGCACAATGTTGTCCGACATCGACAAATTCCGTAGTGCTTATCGGGAGAAATATCCATATATCGAATCCGAAGATTAAGTATTAGATTAGGACGGAAAAATACTTGAAATGAAGGAACGTGCGAATTACCATCTCCCTGGAATGTTTGAGTTCTATGAGTTTTACCGCCGTTTTCTTCCGCTATTCCGAACACATCGAGAATACTTCTATGATTGGTGCGAAATTGCATCCATCTACGGCGCACCTTCGGATTGTATCTGGGGTGGAGGCCGTGTCGAAAACAGTGAGCAGGATCCACAGATGGTGTTGGCGCTACTGCAGGAATATGGTGTTTCTGCCTGCCTGACTTTCAGTAATTCACTTCTTACAGAAGCGCATCTATCAGACAAACGGTGTAACGCACTTTGTGAGTTGTTCCAAAACGACGGTGAAACACCCAATGGTGTCATCGTTCATTCTGAGATCTTAACGAAGTATCTGAAAGAGCAGTATCCGAAACTCTATCTGGTGTCTTCTACGACAAAAGTCATCACAGACTTTATGGACTTGGTGAAGGAAGTAAACCGAGACGAGTTCCGCTATGTAGTGCCGGATTTTCGATTGAATCATGCGATGGAAAAGTGGACAACGATGACTTCCTCGAAGAAGAAGAAAATCGAATTTCTCTGCAACGAATGTTGTTCTGTCGGATGCAGAAATCGGAAGGCCTGCTACGAAGAAGTCAGTCGAAAGAGTCTAGGACTTCCGGATTCGAACCACCGCTGTGATGCTCCGGATTCGCAATACGGCTATCGCTTCTCCAGTGCAAAAAGAAGTCCTGCTTTCATCAGCATAGAAGATATTCAGAACATCTATCTCCCTATGGGTTTTACCGAATTTAAGATAGAGGGAAGAGGTCTTGGCAGTGCTATGATCCTCGAGTTTATCCTCTACTACCTGACCAAACCGGAATATCAATTAGATGTCCGAGAAGAGATCTACCTCGACAATATGCTAGATCTGTTCTGAATCGCAAATCGGAGATTTATTGAACTGAAGATTTCAATGCGGCAATCTCTTCGGGTGTGAGTGCGACGATTTCCCCTAACGGCTGTTCTGCTTTTAATTCGAGGGTACCGATGCGTTCACGGTGAAGAAGTTCGACAGACCTTCCGGTTGCTGCGATCATGCGCTTGACCTGATGGGTCTTTCCTTCTGTCAGCGTCAGTCGACACTGATGATCCGGAAGTAATGATAGTGTGGCAGGCTTGAGTTTCTCAGGCTCGTGGCCTGCTTCGTGCAAAGTCATTCCGGATGCAAAGAGGGCCACCTCGTTCTCAGTCAGATCTTCGCCGGAATATGTCACAAGATAGACTTTCTCTTGATGCCATTTGGGGCTTGTCAGTCGATGGGAGAGTTCCCCATCGTTGGTGAGAAGGAGCGCACCGGTCGTATGGAAATCCAATCTGCCGACAGGAGAGATCTTCTTATTCTTCCATTGGGGTGGAAGCAGGTCGCCGACGCAAGGAAGACGATCGTCGTTCATGGCCGTCAGATATCCATCGGGTTTGTTGAGCAGGAAATAGAGGTTCTCACTGGCTACTACCGGCTGTCCATCCAAAGACAATTCTTGTATATCAGCATCCGAAATCGATGCGCCAGGATCTCGAATGACTTCACCACGCAAAGCAACACGTCCCCTCCGAAACAGTTCTTTTACCTCGGAACGTGTGCCATATCCTGAATTTGCCAAAATTTTATCTGCTCTCATGCTTTTATTATATCAAATTTAACATGTGCGAAAGGCGTGAATATATCAAATCCTGTGTTATAATATACACAAGAACACCACAATGGGGAGAATTATGGCTGCGAGTATCATTAATATCAAAGACGGAATGCCGAAGGTTGATGTTGCCATCCGCAAGTTGCGCTTGGAACTCAATACTTTTCGTCGTGTTGGTGTGAATCAAGTCAAGATTATCCATGGTTATGGTTCTACCGGTAAAGGTGGTGTCATTAAGAAGTCTACGCATGAAGTACTTCGTGCGATGCAGAGCGAAGGTAGGATTCTTGCTTTCTGCCCTGGTGAGCAGTTTGGTCCTTTCGAGACTTTGGGCCGTGAAATGGTGGAGAAATGCCCAGCTTTTCGTAACGATCCGGATTGGGCGAAGTCCAACGATGGTATCACCGTGGTTCTGCTCCGATGAAGATTTCCTGGAACGAATTTGTAGAACAGTGTAAGAATTGTCACGCATGTCCACTTTCGGAGACGCGCAAGAATGTTGTGGTGTATCGTGGAAGTGTACCCGCTCCGATTATGTTTGTCGGAGAAGGACCCGGCGCAACAGAGGATGAACAAGGTCTTCCTTTCGTAGGACAGGCCGGTCGACTACTGCAGCTTCTTCTGGACGCACAGGGCTTCGACATGAAAGATTTCCATATCGCAAATGTAGTGAAGTGCCGTCCGCCGGAGAATCGTGTACCGACGGAGACAGAGGCTTCGGCTTGTAAGCCGCTTCTTGCGACGCAGATATTGATTACGAAACCGAAGATCATTGTATTACTTGGTAAAACCGCCTACACCCTGTTTACAGGTGATAAGAGTGCGAAGATGACTGAGATCCGCGGACGTTTTATTGAGAAGAACGGTTATCTGATCATGCCGACATTCCACCCAGCCTATATTCTTCGAAATAACAACGAGCGAGTCAAACTATGGCAAGATATTGATATCGTTAGAAGAAAAGCTGTCGAGATGGGCTTGATGGATCCGCTCAATACAGAGCCAGATATGCCGACAGAAAGACCTTCATCCAAGTGAGTCAGTCTGCATAATTATTGCAGACATGATACAGAGCTTTCACTATATTTTAATTTTATTCGAATATGTTAGGTGTTACTATGATACTAACTATAATTGTAGGGTAATTATGCCCGAGGAGAGTTAGTATGAATAAGAAACGAGTATTATCGATTGTTCTGGCATTAGCCGTTGTCGTTAATTTGTTTATAACTAATCCTATAAGTAAGAAGAAGGTTTTGGCTGAAGATCCAGATCCGAGTAAACTCGATGTCACGAAGACGATCGATTGGGATCCGGCTAACCCAACTAATGCCAAGATTACAATTACCAGTAATGTACCTGATGTAAATGATACGGAAGTACTCTTCCTCGGTACCCTCTGCTCGAAACACGGTATGGGTGGCTTGAATGATCCGACAGGAAACGTTATTGTTCAGTCTATCAATGCTATCGCAAACAACGCAAATGTTGACTACTGGTTGCTGGATGCAGATATTGATGGTTCAGGACATGAAGATCATAAACCTACTAGTTACACATATAATTTAAATGATACTCAATATGAGCATCAAGGTCGTGTTTTACGTGGAGAATCGATGAATGTTACCACCAATAAAGGTGTACGAATTGTAGATGGAAGTAATCATACGGCAATCTATGGTTTTGCTAAACTGTTGATTCAAGAATTACAGACGAATGGCAAAGAATACGACTATATCGTCTTGGAGTTCGATGCTTCGCGTATTGCGCGTTTCTCTCGTTTGATGTTTCCGAATAATTACGATGTTTTCGGAAACGTGTTTACTCCTCTCGCCACGCTTCTTGAACCCTACTATAAAGAAAACAAGGTGATCTGGATTACTGATGGATTTGATCCAGATTATTCGACTACGAATTTTGATGATAAATACGGAAAACAACCATATACACCGACAAACTTTTACTACTACAATGGTGACAATAATTATGCGACATTGTCAGCAAAAGAGTTTAAGGCATTGTGTTCATTGGTCGCCCCTTCCTATTACTTGCAATACAAGGATGTAGATCCTGATTCATATACTTATCCAGCAACTAATGGGGTTTTTGGCCCCAAAAATCAAGCTGAGATTATGCAACAAGGAGATCCAAAGAATTCTGAGTTTTCCCTTGGTAGTTCTTATTCATTGAAACCAGGTACTTTAGTAACGGATTATATTTATGGTGAGCCTACGGAGTATAAGGCCTATTCCAGTGATTCGCGTCAGCTTTACTATAACAATGCAGAAGACTTGTCAAAGTTCCTCTATATGGCGATTCAAGGCGCGACACTCAAGTTCGACGACAAGATTCACATGGCGGACGATATTACGATTGAGAATGTAAAGGTTTCCGTCTCAAAGAAAGCAAATCCGACGAGTGATTCAGACTGGATTCAGAAAGATTATTTAGATGTCTCAACAGCTACGCTACAGACTGATCCGGTAACCGGAGAGAAATATGTAATGAATTCCCAGTCGTCGGATGTAGCAGATGAAATCAAGGTATACATGGGTAACAACGATCCTAAGATCGACAACCAGATTAAATTGAGCGTGAAGGATCTGAAGAATCAATTGACCTATGTCAAGGTGGAAATCAATGTTACGGATAACAACGGATTCAAGTCCTGCATTAAGTTGAAAAACGATGGAAAGACTCCGCCTACGATTCTAAACAAAGATGGCAATCCTTGGCAACCTGGTGATGAGTATGTCTATGAGATGAATCCGAACGATGGCCTGGCCAATGTTGATGCGTACAAGAACGGCAACACTACCGGTTCAGGTGACGCCCATGGTGATAGTCCTGCCAAAGCACCGGCTCTGGATATCTATCATGTGACAAGTACCGTAGAAGGTGGTGCCCAAGATTTCGACGAATCGAAGCAGGATGGCAGAATTTTTTCATCTGATACCGCTAAATCCGAGATTGTTGTCTCTACTTATGAGAAAGACTCACCATATTTGACATATAAGCCCAATGCCGGATACGAGTTTGAAAGTGTTACGATTGATGAAAATACAGTCATCGGTCCTTCTGATTTTGATCAGGAAGGTAAAGCCTCTGGCACGATAACCAAAGGCAAATACGAAATCACTTTTGATTCAGAGACCGGCGCGGTGAAGGTAGCTATACCAGGTATAGTTGCTGACCGTGTGGTGAAGGTCAAGTACGCTGCCCCGAAGATTGAAATTACAAAGACTGTTGTATCTCCTACTTCCGGAGTTGTGGCAAAGGCTGGAGATGTTGTTGAGTTCAAAATCACGGTGAAGAACACCGGTACGGTTATCGCTAAGGATTTCACGATTTCGGATACGATTGATACTGAGAAAGTAACATATAAAGAATCAGATAATAGTGGTAGCTATAACACTACGACGCATACCGTTTCTTGGGATATCGAAAGTCTTGCTGCAGGCGCTTCTAAAGATTTGAGCCTGAAGGTTACTGTGTTGAGTGACCTTGAAGGTGAGAAGAATCTCATAAATGTAGCTGGTGGTCAGTTCAACCGGACGACTCCTACACCGATTCCGAATTGTACGCCTGCTGAGCAGCCGTTGAAAGGTAGAGATGTATCTCTCGTATATCATGTGAGTGGAGATATCCCGAGCAGTTATACGACTCCAAGTAGTTTAACAAAGACGTATGGTACTACATTAACAAATGATGAAATTACGGCCATGACGGTGCCTACCATAGATGGATATGAGTTTACTGAATGGAAGCTGAACGAAGATTTCTCTGGTTCATCATTTGATACTAGTAAGAATCTCAATGATACGAATTTTACCTCGCTGCAAAATGGCGGTAGTCAGATTGATCTTTATGGTAAGTGGAAAATCATTAAGGATTTTGACATAGAGAAATCAGTGACACTGGCAGATGGTACGGCTATCACAGGTGATGTTGCACCGGGTACAACCGTTCTTTATTCCATCAAAGTAACTAACAAGAACCAGTATGTAGATATTGAAGATGTGGTTGTTTCAGATACTGTTCCGACCGGTCTGACGATTTCTGATGCAAGTGATACGCCTAGCATAGATGGACAGAAAATAACTTGGACAGTTGATATAGGTAAAGGAAGTAGCAAGACGTTGACTTTTAAGGCAACGGTGCCTTCCGACCTGAAAGTAAGAACCAAGTACGATAACGTAGCGACGATTAATTCTGCTGATGGCGATTCAATCAACAAAAATAGTAATACTTCTACTTTCTACGCTGGACCTGAGAATATCACGCTTACAGTTGAGAAAGCATGGTCAGATACATGGAATAGCCATGCAAGTGAGACACTAAAGGTTCGTCTATATCGTAAGCTCAAAACAGAATCGGACGACAAGTTTACGGCTGTGACGGATGTGAACTTTATTGAGTTGACTTCTTCCAACCCATCCCAGACTGTCTCTGTTCCACAGTACGATGAGGACGGAAATGAATACGACTATATCTTCCGTGAGATCACTGTGAATGCCTCTGCTGGCACAGAAACCAAGTATGAAGCAGGTGACATGTATGGAGATTATGAGGTAAGTTACGATACTACCACAGCCAGAAAGACCATAATCTCTAATGACTATATTGTTAAGGTCACGGATCTTGAAATCGATAAAACAGTTTCTGCTACGATTGCGGCGCCTGGAGATACTATTACTTATACCATCACAGTGAGAAACACTCGTAAGTATGAGTCAGCTACTGGAATTAAGGTAACCGATGTTTTGCCGACGGGTGTGACGATTGCCTCGACTAATGGTCTGAGTGCTGACATTGGTACTGCGTCGAACTCGGGTAACAACGTAACGTGGGAGATTTCAAGTCTTGCCGGCGATACAACCGCTACACTTACCATCAAGGTTGTGGTTGGAAGCAATCTTAATGCTACCCAGCTTCTGAATGTTGCGAGCATTGTGGAATTCGACGGTACTACATATGACGATGACGACTATCCATCCCCAAAGGTGAAGACTGACGTTCGTGCTTTCAAAGTTACGAAGGTATGGTCGAATCCGACTGCTTCGCATGATGCAGTCTCTGTGATCCTTCTTCAGAACGGAGTTCAGTATACGACGAATGGTCAAGTAGAACTGGGTAGTTCGAATGAATGGACCTATACATGGACGAATCTTCCACTGAATGATGCGGAAGGTAAACCATATACTTATACAGTAAAAGAAGTGAAAGTTGAAGGATACGATACAACCATTACATATAGTCCAACTACAACGACTACAAAGGCATATGAGTATACATCTGCAACGATCCAGAACGTATTGAAGACATATGATGTGAAATACAATATCGTAGGTAGTGTAGATCCGGGTGTTGCCAAGCCGAGTAATGAGACACTCGACTGGGGAACCAATTACAATGCGAAAGATAAGCTTTCTGCAGAAGGGTATGAATTCTCTGGATGGTATACCGATGCGGATTGTAAGGTTCCATATGTAGATGGCATGACGCTCAATGACACGAATGTACCAAGTGGCACACTGAATCTGTATGGCTCTTGGAAGACGGTGAAGGATTTCTCCATTACAAAAGCAGTCACGTTGGAAGATGGAACGGCGATTACTGGTGATGTTGCACCGGGAACGACGGTTCTGTATTCCATTAAAGTGACCAATAACAACAAGAAGGTGGATATTCCGAACGTAGTGATTACGGATGCCGCGCCAACTGGTTTGGCTATTTCGGATATCAGCGATTCTGGAACAAAGAACGGTCAGACGATTACGTGGACCGTGACAGTTCCGAAGGGAGAGACAAAGACATTAACATTTAAGGCGACGGTTCCATCTGACTTGAAGGTGAGAACAAAGTACGATAACCTTGCAACAATTGATTCGGCCGATGGCGTCAAAGTGGACAAGTCGAGTGAACTTGTTACTTTCTATGCAATTCCGGATAACATTACTTTGATAGTATCCAAGGATTGGTCGGACGGATGGACGAATCACAGTAGTGAGACAGTAAAGGTTCGTCTATATAAGAAGATTGCGAGCGAAGTAAACTATACGCCTGTAGATCCAATTATTGAACTTTCGGCGTCGAATCCGTCGAAATCTGTGACACTTCCACCATATGACTTGGAGGGAAATGAATATACATATATCTTCCGAGAAGTAATCGTTGACGCGAGCGCCGGAACTGAAACCAAGTTAGAAGACGGTGACATGAACGGCAAGTATAAGGTAAGTTATGATACGACGACTACAGCAGGTACAACGAAGATTTCCAATGACTATGTTGTGACAGCAGCTGATCTTGAGTTCAACAAGGTGGCTTCATCTCAGACCATAGAACCGGGTGGAACGCTTACCTATACGATTACAGTCAAGAATACCCGTACGTATCCGAAGGAAATTGCGAAGGATATCAAGATCACGGATACACTTCCGACGGGTGTGACACTGCTGACTACTGGTGGTTTGTCTGCGGACAAGGGTACTGCAACAAATTCCGGTAATGACATTACATGGGAAATCGCTGAACTTGGTCCAGGGGTTACTGCAACACTTTCCATTAAGGTTACAGTATCGAGCGATTTGAAGGCTACGCGATTGAAGAATACAGCGAAGATCACTGAAGTAGGTGGCAAAGAAGATCCGAAGCAGTCTCCGACTGTACCGACTGATGTTCGTACTTTCAAAGTAACGAAGGCTTGGTCGAATTCGAGCGCTACACATAATGCAGTTACAGTGAAACTTCTGCAGAATGGAAACGCGTATACGACGAATGGTCAGGTATCACTTGATAACTCGAACAGCTGGACCTATACATGGACCAATCTACCTATGTACGACAAGGATGAAAAACTCTATGTATATACGGTAGATGAAGTTGCGGTAGATGGCTATGAGACAGAAATCACATATACTGACAAAGACCTTGGTTATACTTCTGCATTGGTGACCAACACACTGAAGACATACGATGTGAAATACAATATTGTTGGTCAAGAGAATCCAGGTGTTGCGGTTCCTGATACTGAGACGCTTGATTGGGGTACCGCTTACGATGCCGAGGATCCCCTGAAGGCAGACGGATACGTATTCTCTGGATGGTACACGGATGCGGATTGTAAGGTTCCATATGTAGATGGCATGGTACTCAATGATACGAATGTACCAAGTGGAACGTTCAATCTATATGGTTCTTGGAAATCAGTGAAAGACTTTGCGATTACGAAGGCGGTCTCGTATCAAGGCGCATCGATCAGTGAACCAGTTGCTCCAAGTAGTACGGTTCTTTATACCATTACGGTGAAGAACAAGAATGCGAATGCACCAATTAAGAACGTCGTGATTTCTGATGTGGTGCCGGACGGCTTGACCATTTCAAATGTGAGTGACTCGGGCAAGGTCACTGGACAGACCATCGAGTGGACACTGGATATGGCAAAGGATGAGACCAAGACACTTACCTTCAATGCGACAGTTCCTGCTGATTTGAAGGTGGAGAAGAAGTACGATAATGTAGCAACCGTAGTATCTGCGGATGGAGAACCTGTAGGTGTGAAGAGTCCAACATCTACATTCAAGGCTAAGCCAGCGGATATTGTTCTTTCTGTTGCGAAGGATTGGTCCGATAAGTGGACGAGCCACGATACGGAAACTGTCTACGTTCAGCTTTCTCGCAAGATTGCTTCAGAAACCTCGTATACTCCAGTCGAGGTGGTTGAACTTACAGCAGCAGAGCCAGCCAAGTCGCTGAAAGTGCCGCCGTACGATAAAGATGGAAATCTGTACGAGTATATCTTCCGTGAACTCACAGCGCAATCAGGCACCGAACTTGCGGACGGTGAAATGAATGGAAAGTACAAGGTAAGTTACGATACCACCACTACTGCTGGTACGACAAACATCTTGAATACATACATCATTGACGCGAATGATCTTGAATTCAATAAGACGACGGATTCCGATCTGTCTGAGCCGGGCGAGGTATTCAATTATACCATCACCGTGAAGAACACACGTGATTATGAGACAGCAACGAATGTAGTCGTTACGGATACTCTTCCGGAGGGCGTGACACTTGTGACCCCGGATGGACTGGTATTTACATCTCCAGATACAGCGGTAGATGATGGAAAGGGTAACATTACTTGGACGATTCCAACCCTTGCTCCTGGCACGACTGCTACACTTGTGATCAAGGTTACTGTAAACGATGGTGTGGATGCTTCTAGACTTACGAACATTGCCCAGATCAAAGAAGTGGGTGATACATCTTATGATCCAACGGATTTCCCATCTCCGCCGGCCCTGACAGATGTCAGAACCTTCATGGCAAAGAAGATCTGGTCTAACCCGACTGCTGAACATGACGCTGTAACCGTTGTACTTCTGCAGAATGGTCAGCCATATGCAGTGAATCCATCTGTAGAACTCAGTAGCACAAACGGCTGGACCTACACATGGACGAAGCTTCCGATGTACGATGCTTCGAATAACTACTATGTATATACAGTTGAGGAAATTGCTGTTCCTGGATATTCGACGATCACTTCTTACTCTGGTGGCACGTATGGTAATACGTCGGTCGACATTGAAAATACTTTGAAGACCTATGACATCAGCTATCAGATTGTAGGGTCGGTTATCCCGAGCGGTGTAACGGTACCTTCCGGTGACACAGTTGATTGGGGTACGATGTATACAGCTAAAGATAAACTGAGCAAAGAGTACTATGTGTTTAGCGGTTGGTTCGAAGACAGTGCATGCACCACACCATATGTAGATGGTACGGTCATCAACGATACGACAGCACCGGGCGGCAAGAAAGTACTCTATGGAAAGTGGGAACGCCTGACAACGGATATTACATTCCAGCCTGGAAACGGGAAGCACCCAGATTCAGACCAGGTAGTTTATCCGAAGGATACGACAGAATATCGTGGTGAGTTCTTCCCAATGCCAAATGACGCAGTATACGGCGGCGAAGACTTCAAGTTCGGCGGATGGTTCCTCGATCCTGAATGTACTAAGCCATATGTACCGGGAACATTAACAATGGAGAAACTTCCGCTTTACGCGAAGTGGACTTACCTGCCTACGGTCAGCTACAAGTTCATCGGAGAGGTTCCTTCTGATGCGAAACTTCCTGCTACCGAGAGAATGCCGGAAGGTACTGCATATAATGCAGATTCGAAGACGAAGTCTACGGATAACTACATCTTCGATGGCTGGTATACCGACAGTGCCTGCACGAAGAAGTATACCGATGGTACGAAGATCTATGAAGATACCGTACTTTATGGCAAGTGGACGAGAAAGACGACGAATGTGATACTCCTTCCTGGCGCTGGCGATGGACCGAAGCCTGGAGATGTAACCTATCCGACGATCCCAACCGGCAAACGTGGAGATGTTCTCCCGACGCCTCCTGATCCGACATATAATGGCAGCGATTACAAGTTCGGCGGATGGTTCCTAGATCCTGATTGTACGATCCCGTATGTACCAGGACCGATGAATACGCCAGAGATCAAACTCTATGCGAAGTGGACCACACTTCCGGTTGTAAGATATGCCTTTGTAGGTGAGACACCGGACGGCGTGAAGTTACCGGGTATGGATGTTGTACAACCTGGTACATCCTACCGAACCACATCTCCTTCCGGAACGACCGCGTTGTATGTATTTGATGGCTGGTATCTGGACATCGCTTGCACACAGAGATATGTGGAAGGCACGAAGATCTACAACGATACGATGGTCTATGGTAGATGGCTCCCTGTATTCCCGAAGACAGGTGAGGAAGAGTCTTCCCACACAAGCTGGGCGGTAGTACTTCTTCTCAGTGGAGCGGGTATCGCGACATTCCTCTACATTGATAAGAAACGTCGTTCACACAACTAATATTTATTTATCAGTAATCATTACCGAGGACCGTCTCACAACAGTGAGGCGGTCCTTTTTCGGTATGACGGGCATGCCCCGAACCTCGGGTGAAGGTCCTGAGGGGCGTAGTTGCCGACGAACCTTAAAGCGACTTGTAAGGTTTGTACCGTGAGGTGCAGGCGAGAAGAAGCAATAGCGAAACCGTGGCTCGACG
>JAGHVD010000036.1 GCA_018064475.1 Candidatus Scatonaster coprocaballi | reverse complement strand
GTGTTTTGCTGCGGTGCATCCTACTCTTCCCGTGGCTGGACGAAGGTGGATAGGATGCAGTTCGGCGTTTTGCTGCGGTGCATCCTACTCTTCCCATGGCTGGACGAAGGTGGATAGGATGCAGGTTGGTGTTTTGCTGCGGTGCATCCTACTCTTCCCGTGGCTGGACGAAGGTGGATAGGATGCAGGTCGGCGTTTTGTTGTGGTGCATCCTACTCGGTCCGTGACGGGACGAAGATGGGTAGGATGCAGGTCGGTGTTTTGTTGCGGTGCATCCTATTCTGCGTATAAGGTCGCATACTTTGCTGAACGCGGACGGTCATAGTCGCCTGGTGGGGGACAGACAAAACCTTCCTCACCCATGGGGGGCAGATAAATCCTTTATCACCCACGTGAAGTGCGCCATAGACGTTACCTACCGGATTAGTGGTATAATACCCATTGCACGGATGGCATCGGCATCTAGGTGCTTCGTAGAACGAGATGGAACTGGGAAAAAACGAGGACGACGAGGAAGACGAGGACGACGAGGAAGTCGAGGGCGACGAGAAAGTCGAGAAAGACGAGAAAGTCGAGGAAGACGAGGAAGTCGAGGACGACGATGACTGGACAAGAGATTACAATTGAGCAGCTTCGTAGACATGTGTATGCGCGTAGATGCAAGATCTGCTTCATTATCGCAGCGGTAATGGTCCTTATCACGCTGGTCCTGGTTGCGTTATTTGTAGGTGACGTGCTGGATTGGGAGGAAAATCTGGCCTGGTTCCCTCTGACGATTGTATGTCCGACGGTTGCGGTTTCCTGTGTATTAGCTGCAATCAGCCTGATTTGCTCGGACTCGAAGGATCGGAAAAATTTTGAAGCGGAAATTGCTGCGCTGGGCGGGCCGGATGCGCTGATGAGTGAGGTGTATTACGAAACCCTGTACGTACTCAGCCGTTGCGGCGAACCATACACGATCATTACCCGCCGCCATATCATTGAAGTTGGCTATCACATCTATCCGATAGCCGGTATTGCGCGTGTGACCAAATGGACGTATTCCAAGTCTCCATTTCGAATGAGACTTTACTATTACGGAAATGGTTCCGAGCGCTGGGAGTTTGCACGAGTGGGGATCCTTCGGCATGCGGAGTATATGAATATTCTACAGGCTATTCTATCTGTGAATCCATATGTCGTTACGCAGTAATTTGAAATGTTTGAGGAGGATGGCGTGAAGAGCCTTACGGCAAAACTATTTGTACAGTTCTTCAAAATCGGTGCTTTCACTTTCGGTGGAGGCTATGCCATGATCCCATTGATCCAGAGTGAAGTGGTGGATAAGAACAAGTGGATGGAGGCGCAGGAACTGCTAGATGTAGTAGCCATTGCGGAGTCCACGCCGGGACCGATTGCCATCAATGCGGCCACATATGTGGGATACAAAGTCTCGGGTCTGAAGGGCGCGATTGCAGCGACGCTGGGTGTGACGATCCCTTCTTTTACGATCATTACCCTGATCGCCATGCTTTTTACCAATTTCAGTGATAACCGATATGTCCAGAACGCGTTCTGGGGCATCCGCATTGCGGTGTTGGCGTTGATCCTGAAAGCGGTCATCTCTATGTACAAGAAATGCCCGAAATCCATCATCAGCTATCTCATCATGGCGATGTGTTTTGTCGTGGTCACGATCTTCCATATCAACGTTCTGTGGGCAATTCTGGCTTCAGCGGTGATTGGTCTTGTATCGCAGGGAATCGGTAGAAAGAAGCAGGGAGGCGAGGCACAGTCATGATCTACCTCGAACTCTTTCTTACATTTCTCAAGATAGGCGCTTTCACCTTCGGGGGTGGCTATGCCATGCTGGCGTTGGTGCAGCAGGAAGTGGTGGCCCATGGGTGGATGGCGCAGGAAGACATTGTCAACTTTGTCGCCATCAGCGAAAGTACGCCGGGTCCTTTTGCCGTAAATGTATCGACCTATGTCGGGTATGAGACCGGCGGCATTCTGGGGGCGTTCCTTGCGACGCTGGGCGTGATCCTGCCGTCGTTCGTCATCATCCTGATCGTGGCAAAGACCTATGAGCGATTCAAGCGAAGTAAGATGGTCAGCGGCGCCATGAGCGGCCTCAAACCCGCGGTGATCGGTCTGATTGCGTCGGCGTTGGTCACCACCGCGATCTCGACTTTCTCCTTGTCCGTGGACTGGAGCTTCCTGAACCTGCGCTTCTTCCTCGGCATCGCGCTCCTCGCTGTATTCCTATTCATGCTTTACAAGAAAGTGAACCCCATCAAGGTGATTGCGACTTCCGCCGTGGCGGGCATTCTGGTTGGGTTCATCTAAGATAACGGTTTGCACTTTACATTTCCGGGATGACACACTACTAACAAAATTGAGATAAGCCGCTTAAGTGCGACCGAGCCGGAGTTGACGATTGACGAGGACAATGATGGTCTATTCAGTTTCGTCATGATCTGTGTAGTGATTCGTATTTGTTGATGTTTGCTTCCCCATGCATCAAACATAACATATGCGCATCAATCGGTAAAGAGTTAGAAGTAGTGGCTCTTCACACAGAAAACAGGACTATTTTCAGCATGCTGGCGATGGTATAATGAAAATGGATGCGTGAAGTTGGAGCTCCCATCCAATGGACACCGATAAGTGAGAAATAGGAGGCCGGTTATGAAGAAGTTTGCAAGTAAAGCCAAGTGGATGGTAACGCTGTTACTGTGTTTGTCGCTGTTTATGGTGCCGATTCCTACGAAGGCAGATACCGGTAACCCCGGAGATTCGCTTCTGAACCTTGGGGAGCCTGCGGATTTTAATGAGGCCGGTGCGGATGATCCGTATGGCTTCGGTAAAGGCGTTCCCTTCATGCTGGACAAGCAGAACGAACTGTTCGTGTGGTCTTCTGCCGACGGCAAAGCCTCGCCGAAAGTATACGATACGCTCAATAGTCAGAAGGAGAATACGGGCGAAGTACTGTCCTCTTTCAAGTCGGACACGACCCCCAGCGCACTGCCTGACAATCTTTTCAACTACCTGCTCTATGTGCAGTCCGTAGCATTTGACCCGAACGGTACGGGAAGAGATGACCATATCGCATTTATCGGTGAGTATTACCAAAACGGTAATTACTATGTGAAGCTTCTGATCTACGATGCAATCAATAAAGTGTGGAGTAAATCTACCGAATCTTTGGGTACATCGAACTGGATGTCGGATAACACGAAGTACTATGAAGCGATGAACTACTTCTCTATCACAGCCGGCGACTATGACGGTGATGGAAAAGATACGGTAGTCGTCTATGCGGCACTGGGTAACAAAGGAAACAATAATGATGCATACGGACTCTTCGAATTCTCGATCTCGTCCAATGGTAAGTCTGTCAGCTATAGTAAGAAGAATAGCACTGCAAGTAAGGTCATGCTCAATCCATACTATCTAGCGGAAGGCGGTTACTTGACTTCTGATGACAAATCCGATGGACGAAATAAACTACAGTGCGTCATTGATACAGGTGACATCAATGGTGATGGCATCGATGACCTGGCTGTGGTCAGTCAGGTGGGTAATTCTTCCGATAACGGAAGTAAGGACTGGAGAAATCTAGTACCTTATGTAGATGTGAGCTACGGAAGTAAGGGCGCTTCCACCGTGCTTCGTGAAGGTAGTGTGGATACACTTGCATGGTGGCAGTACGAAGAGAAGAAGTGCGATACCATGTTTGCTACCGGCCTTGCAGTCGGAGACGTGGACGGCGATAAACAGGACGAGGTGGTACTGGCCGGACGTGTCCATAACATCATTCGAAAAGATCAGAATGATCATGCGGAGAATGCTTTCAACAAGATCGATAACCGCATGGAATTCTCCAAGTTCGACTTTAAGAACGGAAAACTGGTTCAGACCTATTTCGATACGCCGGGTAATATTACGAGCCTCTCCGAGGATGGTACACATTACAATGCCAATAACATCTGTGCACGATTCGGTGTAGAGACGGTCGCCATCGACGGCCCGGAGGAGAGAGAAGTGTTGTTTGTCGGCGGTCAGTTCTTCGATCTGTCCGGAGATGAATGCCCCAAGACCCCGCTTTACAGTGCTTTTACCAGCGATATCGGAAATATTAACGGCCGAATCATGGACCGCACCTTCATAGGATCGATGGCAGTAGGTAACTTCGATGGCAACCCATATGGATATGAGCAGATCATCTATACGGTCGGTGCAAGACAACAATCCTCTTCGAACGGAGGGGACTACGACCTGATGCTCTGCTTGGCCGGCGGTACTACCCGTCCAGTGAAGAAAGCCACGGCTTGCTATAAGACAACAAGTGTGACGGGTTCGCTCTATGTGGAGAACAAGGGCTGCTACAATTCCAAGGCATGTAACCTCTGCGTGGTGGCGACCGATTCGGACTACGATGGTACGCTCGTCCGCTACGATGCGAAGGACTACACCTACGCGGACCCGCAGGTCTTGGCGATTCTCCAGGCTAGCCCGTATTACGATGAGCTTTCTGAGAATGATTACTACTACGATGGTAATGGTACCGAGTATACCATCAGCAATTCCTACTCCTACGGTTCTGGTACATCGAACTCTGTATCCTTCGGTGCAGGTGGTACTGTCGAGATGATGGGTACGGTCGGTGGCGTGGAACTCTCTGCCGGCTATGCGCTCGATTGGACAGAAAGCTTCGAGAAGTCCACGTCCTACTCCATTGATGAGAGCTTCACCGCGCAGGGCAAGGATAGTGTGGTCATCTACCGTACACCGATCATGCTCTACGCCTACGACGCCAGCATCAACGGCGAATGGGTGAAGGACGCTTTCGTCGTATCGGTTGCAGGTAAGCCTGTCTACCAGATGCTCTCCATCGATGAATACAATGCTTTTGCCGAGAAATACAATGGTATTCTTGCGTCTTCTTCCACCTATGAGATGAGTGGCGTGCCTTCGACTTACAAGGACACGAAGCTTCAGACTATCGATCCGGCGACATTGAAGTTGGGCACAGAAGGCAATCCGGCTGGTTTTGCGACTTCAAGCACAGGTACGAACCTTTCGAACATGAAGAAACTGGGTTCTGCCCATCAGGTAGGCTATAACGGCACATCGACCGGAACGACCTGGTCCATGAGCAAAGAGACTTCCCACACTGTCGATACCGCCCACGGCTTTACCTTCGACATGACCGTCAAATTCGGCTTCAACGGTGGTTTTGTCGAGGCCAGTGCCGGTGCATATGTCTCCTTGCAGTACATGAATGGTTCGTCCACCACGTCCACGGCCGGAACCGGTTATTCCATCGCCGGAAGCGTGCAGGATATCGATGAGCAGACCATGATCGACGACGGCTACACCTCCGCGATTGCCAGAAGCTACGGCTTCACCTGGACACTGGCGACATGGGATTCGAACTTAACATCTATGAATGGTAGTGAGAAGGTTAAAGTACCAGTTTACGGTTATGTGCTGGATTCGGTGTCGGGTCCTGCCACCGCACCGGAGAATCTTGCTGCTGAGTACGTGGAAGCCTCAGACGGAAGTGGTTCCGTGAAGCTTACCTGGGACGCGGTGACCGCGCAGGATGGGCGTCCGGCAGCTGCGAAGTACAATGTCTATCTGCTGACGCTGGAAGGGAAAGAGTATCAGTACAGTAAGATCGATACAGTCAGCGGTAGCACCGAGTACACCTTCGATGACATGGACGGCAGAATGGAATATGTCTTCGTCGTGCGTTCTGTCACCAGTAGTGGACTGGAGAGCTTGGATTCAGATGTAGAACGTTTCTATGTCAGCGGGGCGACGGGTGTCGGTATTGAGAATGCAGAGATCGATACAGACGGACACTTGATCATCACGTATACAGACGGCAATACCACCGATGCAGGGCTCGTGGTCGGCAAGGACGGCGCAGACGGTAAAGATGGTGCAGATGGTCAAGACGGCGTTGGTATTCAGGATATTAAGATCGACCGCTTCGGTCATCTGATCATCGTCTATACAGAAGGCGATCCGCTGGATCTCGGCCTCGTGGTCGGTGCCGACGGTGAGGATGGTATCGGCGTCCAGAATATCGAGATCGACGAGAATGGCCACCTCATCATTACGTATTCTGAAGGTGACCCGGTAGACCTCGGACCTGTCATCGGCGCAGACGGTAAAGATGGTAAGGATGGTGTCGACGGCCAGGACGGCGCAGATGGTAAAGACGGCCAGGACGGCGCGGATGGTCAGAATGGTAAAGACGGCCAGAATGGCGCAGACGGCAAGGATGGCCAGGATGGCCAGGATGGTCAGAATGGCACGAATGGTCGTGACGGTACCAATGGACGTGATGGTCAGAACGGAAGCAACGGCTCCGGAAGCGGCAATGGCAAGAACGGCCGTGATGGACGCGATGGTGTGGACGGTAAAGATGGTAAGGATGGCAAAGACGGTATCGACGGTAAAGACGGTGTCGGCATTTCGGATGTAACCATCGATGAACTGGGTCACCTGATCGTTACCTATACAGACGGTCGAGTTACCGACGTAGGACTGGTAGTCGGCGAGAATGGTAAAGATGGCGTCAACGGCCAGGACGGCGCAGACGGCAAGGACGCGGATCACCGCAACTTCATCGAGAAAGCCGCACCGTACGTTGCTTTTGCCGGATTAGGACTAGGCGTCGCAGCATGCGGCATCGCCATCAAGAAGAAGAGAGTCTGATTATTCGAAACTCGTCTTTCATGAAATAAACCACGATAGGATGCACGGCGACAGCAATCGCCGCTGCATCCTATTTTTCTCCAGCGTGGTGGGGTAGCATTAGGATGCACAGCGTTGAAGATTGCCGCTGCATCCTATCTTTCTATGGTGGGGCAGAGTAGCGGTAGGATGCACGACGGTGAAGATAGCGGATGCATCCTATTTTTCTCCAGCGTGGTGGGGTAGCATTAGGATGCACAGCGGTAAAAATCGCGTATGCATCCTATCTTTCTGCGGCAGGGCAGAGTAGCGGTAGGATGCACGACGGTGAGAATCGCGGCCGCATCCTATCTGCTTCAAAAACCGTCCTGATTTACTGGAATTGCAGCCCAAAATCGTACCGAAAGTCCGATGTAACAGTGTTACATCTGCCCGAATTTGAGGGGCGGGAAGGAATCTGCATAGAAGACACGCACCATGTCCACCGTCGCCGCTACTCAGTCGTAGTACGTGCAGTTTGTAAACAGTGTGTAGGCTGATTCTCCTTCGAAAGTGATGTCGTAGGAGCCATAATCATCAGATTCGCACTGCATCTGGAAATACTCGTTCAGTGTATCGTCTTCATTTAGTGTGCAGAAATATGCCAGGTTCTTCTCGGTGTCGATACCGAGAAGACGTACAGGTGTGCCACCTGAAACCTTGAGTGAACCGACCGTGCCGGATCCATCCTCGGCCCAGATCTCGACCGTCATGTCATGTGCCGTGATGCCCTGGAAGTTGCCCTTCTTCACGCAATAACTGGAAGTGTCGACGGGCGTACCATTTGAGTTCTCAATCGAGACTGGGCAAGATATCGTGCCGGTTCCCAGAAGGTCGTTGCGCTTCAGAATGTGGCAATCGGAAAGATCGTAAGGAATCGCCTCGAATTCACCGAAGTAGTCCGGAATCAAGGACAGACCACCGTTCTCAATCTTGCATGCGAGGGTGTAGTTCACAGGCTCGCCTTCTGCTGGTGCGAACTCGAGGTACAGGTAGTCACCATCTGCTGCGTGGGCGATGAAGAAAGATACCAGATCGTCGTCTTCGCTGGACAGATAATTCGGAAGTTCGGGGATGTCGCAAGTGGTGCCGTTCCACTTGATGGCGAATGTATCAAAGCCCATGACCGGCGACTCGATTGCAAATGTATCCAGCACACCATCATCGTAGAGGTCCCACTTAATTACGTTATTTCGGTCTGCAGTCAAGGTATAGCAGGGAGTCGTCTCGTTGAAGTAGGTGAGGTCGACGCATCCGCCCAGGTCCAGCACGTTGAGGCTGAAAACATAGGTGGTAGACATGTCGTCCTGAATCAGATCCGGGCATTGCAGCATGATGCAGTTGTTGGTCAGTAGGAAGCCTACTACATAGTCACCATTGGCGATGGTGTCCGCCGCCGCAAGAATCGCGTTACGCTCTCGATCCTGACCTTCCGGCCCAGAGTATACGGGGAACTGCAGACTGGCGGCTTGTGCTCTCATTTCGTTGGCAAAAGCACTTGGGTCTGTGATTACGTCGAAGAGGTCGATGTATTTCGCGGTGGCGGTGTCCATGACGTAAGTCGAACTCTCCGAGGAGTAGTACCAGTCGTCGGATACGTTATAGAAGGTGTTGGTGACGGCGAAAGAGAGGAAACGACTATCTGCGCGATAGATTGTGGTTGTATAAGCGAAGAACATGTCGTTGAAATTCCGCTTCGTAATCACGCCCGTGTTCTTCTTATAAAGCATGTTCTCATAGGTCGTCTCACAGTCATACTTCAATCGCATGTAAACTTCGTCCAGAAAATCATTCAACTCCGCAAGTCCGGTAGTACTTACGGTTACGTAGTCACAGTAAGTCTGTACGCAGAATGTCTCGTTCTCCGGCTGGTCTTCCGGCTTCTCACAGAAGAAGTGTTCTTCCGTCGTAAGGTCCAGATTCAGTGTGACGAGTTCGTGGTAGAGCGCAGGGATCGGACCATGTGGGTCGGACGGTGTAGTCGGTGCAGGTGTCGTCTCCGTGGTAGATTCTGTCGTTGTCTCGACAGTCGTCTCAGAAGTTGTTGCGACGGTGGTAGTTTCCGAAGAAGTCGTACCTTCTGTCGAAGGAACCGAGAATTTGACCTTCGATTTTCCAGCGTCGTCTTTCTTACCGCACCCCGCCAGGGACAGTACCATCGTCAGTGTAAGTAAAGTAGCAATATAACGTTTCATATCAACATCTCTTTCGTAGTATTTCGTAATTTGCGAACGCGAAGCCCGTTTCTCCGAACTTCCACAACATCCCATTATAGCAAATCTCAATACGAAGAGATATGTGTCCCCATCTGAAGGTATGTTCATGTGTTGATATTTAGGCTATAATCAAAATGTGGGACGGAAGTTCCCCAAAGATAATTAGAATATACCGGCACGATACGAGTCGCCGGAGAAACGAGGTAAAACACAATGAGTAACAAATACACCGGAACCCAGACCGAGAAGAACTTAGAGGCTGCTTTTGCCGGAGAATCTCAGGCCAGAAACAAGTACACATACTTCGCATCCAAGGCGAAGAAGGAAGGCTACGAGCAGATCGCAGCGATGTTTCTGAAGACCGCAGATAATGAGAAAGAACACGCCAAGCTGTGGTTCAAGGAGCTGAACGGTATTGGCAGTACCGCCGAGAACCTGGCTGCTGCAGCAGACGGTGAGAACTTCGAGTGGACCGACATGTACGATAACTTCGCCAAGACCGCAGAGGAAGAAGGATTCCCGGAACTTGCAGAGAAATTCCGTGGCGTCGCAGCCATCGAGAAGCACCATGAAGAGCGCTACCGCGCACTCCTCCACAACGTCGAAGCACAGGAAGTCTTCGCCAAGAGCGAAGTCAAAGTCTGGGAATGCCGCAACTGTGGTCACATCGTCGTTGGCACCCAAGCCCCAGACGTCTGCCCAGTCTGCAACCATCCACAAGCATACTTCGAGGTCAACGCAGAGAACTATTGATTCGATGCAATGAAGTCAAAGCAGTGAACTCTTGATTTACTGCCATGAAAACAAAAAAAGGGGCGATGACGTTTGATTGCGTCATCGCCCTAATCTTTACTTGCGTAACGCTCATACGCATGGCTGTTACTGCACGTTCTTTCTCTTTCTGCTATAAAGTGTCGTTCCGATCAGCATGGTGCCGATGGCGACAAGGAGCAGGCCCCATAACATCTGATTTCCTGTGTCTCCCGTCTTGGGTGTGGGGTTGTTTCCACCGTCCGGTGTGGGAGTAGGCGTTGGGGTAGAAGTAGGCGCAGACGTTGGCGTAGGAGATGGCATTGGCGTTGGAGTAGGTGTCGGTGTCGGAGTAGGTGTGTTCCCACCATTTCCACCGTCGCCCGGCTTGATGGTAAGGAGGGTAGCGACTTTACCATCATCGAATTTCACGGTAACGTTATGTGTTCCGTCGGAGAGCTTCTGAAGTGTAGCGGCACTGAACGTAATCACGGTGCTACCGGGAACAGCGGTATAATCCGTACCCTTAGTAAGTGTATCATCATCGATTACTACGTCGGCAAAATGACTGAAGCACGCGCTGTCGTCTGGATCGCGCTTGACGGTGATGGTCACGGTCTCGTCGCTATCTTTCGTCCAAGTGCTGTTTCCACCGCTCACGATGGTGTAGGTAATCGCAATCGGTTCCTCTTTCCACTTGGCGTAGACGGTCGTATCTGCAGTAATGGCCGTATCGAAGTCAAATGCCGTCTGAAGTTTATCATCTGTGTACCATCCTTCGAAAGTCCAGCCACTCTCTGTAGGATCGGTAGGCTTGGTGGCCTTGCTTCCATCCGCCACCTTCTGCGCGTCCGGCGCAGTTCCGTGACCATTCATCTCGAAGGTAACAGTATGCTGAACAGGCACATACCACATATGGAAAAGATCGGCACCATAGGGATTGAATTGACTATAACAAGGGTAGAAGTTCTCGTCAGTGGCCACATCGTTGACGTAACCGGTGACGGATTCACTCAGCTTTTCCTCGCAACTTGCATAGATTTCGCAAAGATAGTAATAGTCTTCTTCGAAAACCTCTCCCGTTGCCATCTCGGTCCAGTCGCTATAGTCGTAAGATGGCGCAGGGGCTTTGTACCACCAGACTTCCGCACTATCTTTGATATATGCACCTTCTGGCTGAGTGGTAATCGATACTTCCGTGCTGGGTGTATTTCCCGCGACAGGTGGCGTGATCTTGGCATCGATGCGGTCGACTGTATAAGGCTCTTTCCAGATGGCATAAAGTGTGAGGGTCTCACCAGGATTGGTTAGATTGACGAAAGAATCACCTGACCGATATGTCGGTACGGTTGCATCCGGGTCTGGATCCCAGCCCAAGAACTGATAGGACTCATTATCTACGATCTTTGCGAAGTAAATACCATCGAAGAATAGCATGTTTCCTTTACCCGGGTTCGCAAAGTAGTAACTGTCTTCACAGAGATAAGTCTTTGTCTGCGAATCCCAACTACCGGTATTTTGTCCGTAGTATCCATAGCCTCCGTGGGTGGGGTTAGAATTGAACTCGATTTGATAGGAATTCTGCACGATGTATTTCACTTGGCAGGAGGCAGAATCGTAATCCTCATCACCTGCAAATTCAAGATTCAACGTGATTTCTTCCGAAGTATTAGTGCTATCGTTCAACGCGGCTTTTTCATAAAGAAAACCAGTACCATCATTGAAAGTAGTAAATGTAATCTTTCCTTCTCCGGGGAAACCTGTGATGCTCACTTCCTTACTACCGAGCGGATTATCTTCAGCGTCGGTCAAAGTAAAAGTGAGATAAATCATTCCACCAACCATGTAACTGCTTTCGTCAACATCACCGGTCAGGACAGCAGTCCGATTGCTTCCCGCTGCATTCGCTTTCTTTGCTACGTACGGCAATGTCAGAGATGTTACGATCATCAGAATCGCCATAAAGATTGAAATCAGGAATTTACCCGATCTTCTTTCAGAAGTACTTGTTTTCACTTGCCTCATGCCTCCTCATTTTAAGCTAATCACTAGTTAGTTGCAGCAACTCAGAATTTTACTCACCACTTTCGTGAGAAAAATCATATTTATGTAAAAGAACTTGGATGGGATACATATTTGTTTCTTCCCAATGGAGATTGAGAACCTATCGAGACTTGCTTTCACTGCGACATTAATGGGATAACAGGCGTGATACTATTATGTCATCAAGAGCAAGCGAGGCACGAAAGAAGTGCCGAACAAACTTGTAGAACTCGTAGAACCATGAAGAGTACGTGAGGGACAAGCCCAATGACCGTACGACAACCTGCCTTTCGAGGTAAGGTGCCAAAGCTTGATCGATGGGAGATTCGTGATCCATGTCAAGTGGATCCAGCCTCCTGGCACGACAAAGAGATTTAATTTTATTTACAGGAGGTAATTGTTATGAACAATGAAATCAAGAACGCAAGACTGAGAATGGGACTTACACGTGAGGGCCTCGCAGAAATTTCCGGTGTATCTGTGAATGTCATCCGAGCATTAGAGTGTGGTGCAAGGTCGACAGACAAGGCACAAATCAACACGCTGGTCGGTATTTGTTCTGCGCTGGGATGTCGCATCTCAGATGTCCTTTCGGACCCTAAGTTGGTGGAAGCTATGCGCGAGTGTGAGACTCGCCACATTGCATGAGGAGGTAGAACCTATGGAACTATGTATTAATTATTGGTTGGAGGCTATTTCTGCGGAGGTTATTATCGGTGGCGCAAGCATGGGCGCGGACCTCACACAGGAACAAATTGATAAGATGGTCAAGTCTTGCTTGAGCGACAAGTACGAGTACATGAACGAAGATGAAGACCTTCGCGACATCATAGCCGAACTCGATGCGAAGAAGCGTTTGGAAGGGGACTATGACTATGAGACGAGAAGTAACATCCTTGATGAGAACGTTCGTATTCACTTCTGTTATCCGAATGAGGTAGTAGAGAAGGCCTATGAGTTGAGAAGACCACTTTCCAGACTGGAAGTGACTTACTACAAGGGAGAGATGCGAACAGAATCTCTGAAGGACGACCATGAACGAGTGATGGACCCCAATGGTATTGGACTGCTCGCCCAGTTCGACATCATCACCCGACACAAGAAACGCCCCCTAGAGTACTTCTGCAACGAAGCAGAATACAGACTCTATCTCGCCACACTCTATGACATCGCTCAGTTAGATGAGATGGAATTGCAAGGGAAACACGATGAGAATGGTTGAAAGTGTTTCGTAGAAAGGGGATTCTATTGCTTGATAGGGTTTGAAATGATAATAAATTGTTAATATTGGATTCGTCTTCTCCTTCCTCCGTTAAATGTGCACATCAATAGGTTATAATAAACTCAGTATTCTTTAAGGGGGGACACATGTGAGTAGTTTTGATTATCTTATTGGAAAGTCGGAATACCAGAGCGTATACGATGCCTGCGTTATCGCTGAGAGTGAGATGGATTCGACTAAGAAAGCATTGCTATGTCGAGATGCCCTTGAGATCGTAATTGACTTGATATACACTAGACACTCAGTTCAGAAACCGGAAATGGCGACGATGTTGGAACTGATAGACGGAGATGTTGTTGGATCGTTTTTTGCATCAGACATTATCATTAATTCGGCACATTTTATCCGAAAACTTGGCTCAAATGCAAGTCACCAGTTGAAGATTAAGAAGACACAAGCGAAACTAGCATTTGATAATCTTGCATTTGTGGTTCGCTATACATATTCGAAATTCGATGATCCCAGTACAATAACATCCCTTGTATTACCAAAGTATATGTCTGAGGCTACGACAAGGAAGATATATATCGATTTGTATCTCGAGGAAGCTGGATGGGAAGTAGTACCTCCGAATGATTCAAGGAAGATTTCTGACGGGACTGTTATTCAATGTGGAACACCGATAGCAACGAAAGCTTGCTGTGAGATTCCTGTTGAGGGAATGAGTAACAAATCTGGCGTGGGTTTTTGTGATTACGTTTTATATGGACGCAACGGACATCCGTTAGCAATTGTAGAGGCAAAGAAAACAAGCGAAAATGCTACAAAAGGTTCATACCAGGTCAAGGAATACGGCGAGTGTATGAAGAGAAAGTATGGATATGTTCCTATTCTGTATTATACTAACGGCTATGAAATATATGTTATAGATGGTTTGTATCCTGCTAGAAAAGTGATGGCATTTCATTCACTCGATGAATTAGACAGAATGCTTGAGAGACGAAACCGTGAAGATATGTCTGATCTTCATATTCGTGATGACATATCTGGAAGACCATATCAAAAAATAGCAGTGACAAAGGTGTGTGAGCATTTTAACAAACTGCACAGACGAAGCTTGTTAGTTATGGCTACCGGTACTGGTAAAACAAGAGTGTCTATTTCCATAGTCGAACTAATGATTCGCAACAATTGGATTACAAACGTTTTGTTCTTGGCAGATCGAACCAGTTTGGTTTCCCAAGCATTTGACAATTTCAGGAATATTCTTCCCGAATTTAATTTCTGCGTGCTGTCAGATCCAAATCAGAATGCGGATAAGAATGCAAGAGTGTGCTTTTCAACACATCAAACAATGATTAATTACATCGATGCTGAGAACAAAGAATTCACGATAGGCCGGTTTGATTTGATTATTGTAGATGAGGCGCATCGTTCTATATTCAATAAGTATGGGTCTATCTTTAAGTATTTTGATGCGTTGCTTGTGGGACTAACTGCAACGCCCAAAGACGAAGTGGATGCTAGCACATATGAGATATTTAACTGTGAAAATGGGGAACCTGACTATGCGTATTCAATTGAAGAAGCGGTTCAGGAACATTATCTTGTTCCATATCGTGTAAAGAATAGAAAGACAAAACTCCTGACTTCAGGAGCTAAGTATGGTGATTTATCATATTCAGACAGAATGATTGTCGATTCTATCAATGAAGATTTGCTAGATGATGATTTTGAACTTAAGCGAGAAGAGTTCTTCTCAAAATACTACAATATTGATACCTGTAGCAAAGTTCTTGATGATTTAATGGTGAATGGTCTGAAAGTTGATGGTGGCCAGAAGATTGGTAAAACCATCATCTTTGCATATAATCACAAACATGCAGAGATGATAGTTGATACCTTTAAGAAAGATTTCCCGTATAATGATGACTACTGTCAGTTAATCGACAATAAGGTTAAACATGCAGATAAGTTGATACGCGCGTTTGACACTGATGAAAATTTCCGGATAGCTGTATCTGTAGATATGCTTGATACTGGAGTTGACGTTCCTAGTGTTTTAAATTTGGTTTTCTTTAAGCCTGTGAAATCAAAAATAAAGTTTGTTCAAATGATAGGACGTGGCACAAGGTTGTGTCCAAATCTGATTGATGGAGCGAATAAGACCCATTTCTTGATATTTGATTACTGTGGAAACTTCGAATACTTCAAAATGAGTGCCGAAGGAGACGAAGGTGAGGCATCCAAATCTCTGTCACAGAGGCTATTTGATGCAAAACTGGATTTGTTAGTGGAGCTTCAGAGTTATAGACATCAGACAGACCCTTTCTCTGTCCAATGTTATCTGAAATGGAAAGAGGAGCTATATCGCCAGGTTGCGGATATTAAAAACAGTTCTTCAAGAATTTCAGTGCGTGAGGAAATGCCCTTTGTTGATAAGTATTGTGACTATGAGCGTTGGACTGCATTGGCTTTGCTAGATAAGAAGGAGATGCAGTTGCATATTTCTCATTTGATAGCAAACGAGGTGGACGAAGAAGTTGGTGCTTTACGTTTCGATCTAAAAATGTTTCAGATTGAGAAGTCATTCTTGACGGAGGAAAAGAGCGCAAATGTAGCACGACAGATTAAAAATGTTCGTGTTCTTAGCAAACTGCTTTTAGAAACAAAGGCTACTCAGCCAGCAGTTAAGTCAAGCATTCCTGTATTATTGGAACTAAGCAGTTCAGAATACTGGAATCGTCCTGATATGCAATCACTTGAGAAGAATCGTCAGGTTGTAAGAGATTTACTAATCTATTTGCCTTCAAAAGCGAAACCTGTGGACGTAAATATCGATGATGATATTATTGAGGGCGAGAACATTGACGACTATACGCTGATAGACATTCGTACGTACAAAGATAAAGTTATTGATTATTTGGCTGAAAATACGAGCAATGCTACGATCATGAAAATTAGGAATCTTGAACAGATTGATGCGAATGATCTCAAGGAACTGGAACGTATTCTTTGGCAGGAACTTGGTTCGAAAGAAGACTATGATAGAACGACTTCGATTGCCAATTTAGCTGCATTTATCCGTTCTATTGTTGGGATTGAACCTGCTGTAGTGAACCGAAAGTTTGGTGAATTCTTAAATGAAAACGTATTAAACTCTCAACAGATGGAGTTTGTGAAATCAATTATCGATTATGTTCGTCAGAATGGCGATATTCGAAAGGAAGATTTACTCGATACATCACCTTTTGATCACTATGATATGCTGGCATTGTTTGGAACCAATATCAGTATTGTAACGAACATAGTTGATCAGATTCATAATAGTATCTGTGCTGCATAATTATATATTTGGAGGATGAATATGATAACTGGAGAATTGAAGTCAAAAATGGACAAGGTTTGGACGACTATATGGACTGGGGGTGTCGCATCTCCGTCGTCTGCTATAGAACAGATTACATATCTCCTATTCATGAAAATGCTTGATGATTTAGAATTGAGAAAAGAGGCAAATGCTTCAGCGTTGGGAATCGAGTACAAAAGCAAGATGTTTCCAGATGGAGAATTTGTTCCCAAAGACTCCTCTACGGGGACTGCATATAGTAATCTTCGCTGGAGCAATTTTCATAAGTTTGCCCCGGCTCGCATGTTTGACACTGTGAGAAACTACGTGTTCCCATTTATTACTGTAGTGAACGGTACTGGTAAAGATACTGCGTTTTCACAATATATGAACGATGCAGTTTTCCTTATCCGTGATGCGAAAGTACTGCTAATCTGTGTGGATGAGTTAAACACGATTGATGTTACCAATACTGATATCATGGGTGATGTATACGAGTATTGTCTAGGGAAGATGGCAGCTTCTGGCACGCTTGGCCAGTTTAGAACCCCGAGACATATCATAGATATGATAGTTGATATCGTTAAACCAACGGTAGACGATTATATACTCGATCCAGCCATGGGCACTGCTGGATTCCTCCAGTCTTCTGCGAAATACATACAAGATCACCAAGCGAAAGAGATGCTCAATAAAGAAGTCAATAAACATTTCAACTCTACGATGTTCAGCGGATTTGATACTGATGCGACAATGCTTCGCATAGGCGCTATGAATATGTTGTTACATGGTGTTGAGGAACCTAACATAAAGAGAATGAATTCACTATCAGAAGATAATGATGATAGAGATTACTATTCGCTCATTTTGGCTAATCCTCCATTCAAGGGTAGTATTTTCGAGGATGAAACAAGTAAGGATATTCTTTCTATTTGCAATTCCAAAAAGACAGAACTTCTTTTCCTAGCACTGTTTATTAAGTCACTTAGAATAGGTGGTCGTTGTGCTTGTATAGTTCCAGATGGAGTTCTATTTGGTTCTTCCAAAGCACACAAAGACATCCGTAGAGAACTCATTGAGAATAATCGCTTAGAAGCAGTTATTTCTATGCCTTCCGGTGTATTCAAACCGTATGCAGGTGTCTCAACAGCTGTCCTTGTATTCCATAAGGATCCAGCTGGAACCAACAAAGTATGGTTTTACGATATGAAGGCAGACGGCTATTCTCTTGATGATAAGCGCTCTCCGATTGCAGATAATGATATCCCTGATATATTGAACCGATATAACAATCTTGAACAAGAAGAGAATCGTGAAAGAACCGAACAGTCCTTCTTTGTTGACAAAGAAGAAATTGTAAACAATGACTATGATCTCTCCATCAACAAATACAAGAAGACAGAATATGTAGCAGTGGAATATCCACCAACAAGCGAAATCATAGCTGGAATAGATGAACTTGAAAAGCAGATAGCGCTTGAGATGTCGGAATTGAAAAAACTACTCAATCTTTGATTGGAAAAATTCGGATTTGTAGGGATGTTTAATGAAATATAAATTAAAAGAACTTTTTGAATTGCAGATGGGTAAAACACCATCCAGAGATAATCAGGAATATTGGAATTCTAAAGAACACAAATGGATTTCAATTGCTGATTTATCTAAGTGCGGAAAATATATTTCAGAAACTAAAGAGTGTTTATCTGCAAAAGCTGTTAGTGAGAGTGGCATCAAAATAATACCTGCTAATACAGTGATAATGAGTTTCAAATTATCGATTGGAAAAACAGCCATTACATCGGAAGATATGTACTCTAACGAAGCTATTATGGCCTTCCACGATAAGCACACAGTTGAACTTTTACCAGAATATATTTATTACATGTTTAAGTATAAAAACTGGGACGAAGGTAGTAATAAAGCTGTCATGGGAAAGACTTTAAATAAAGCAACACTTTCGGAAATCGAGATTGAAGTATGTCCTATAGAGCAGCAAAGAGAAATAATTAAACTGTTAGATCGAGTAGTAAATATAATCGATAGTAGAAACGAAGAAATAAGCAAATTGGATGAACTCATCAAAGCCCGATTTGTCGAGCTGTTTGGTGATCCTGAAGAGAACCCGTTTGGTTGGGATAAAGTGCCATTATCAGAAGTGATTATTAATGCAAATAATGGTATGGCTCGACGTGGAAATGACGAAGATGGCAATATTGTTATGCGCCTTGTGGAACTTCAAGATGGCTATATAGATTACTCAAATCCTAATAGGATAATTCTTAAGGAAAACGAAAAGAAACGGTATTTATTAAAAGATAAAGATTTCTTATTTGCGAGAGTAAATGGCAATCCTGATAATGTAGGCAGATGTGCTGTTTTTCATGATATAGGTGAAGACGTATATCACAATGACCATATTATTAGAGTTCATTTTAATGATGAATTACTGGAAGGTACATTTGCAAGTGCGCTTTTAAATAGTGATTATGGAAAAAGGCAGTTAAAAAGCCAAATAAAGACTTCAGCCGGGCAGTATACAGTTAGTCAAGATGGCATTGGCGCTATAGTAACAATTTTACCATCTATGGATAAACAGAATCAGTTTGCTGCATTTGTAGCTCAGGTCGACAAATCAAAAGTTGCTATACAAAAATCATTAAATGAGACTCAGTTGCTATTTGATAGTTTAATGCAACAATATTTTGAATAACTAAAGAGGTTTTTATGGAAGGCGAAAAGTTTACATTAATGCAGTATTCTGTTAGTGCTATTCTTGGGTTAATCGACGCACAACAGTTTGTAATTCCAGAAATTCAGAGACCATTTGTATGGAAGAAATCTCAAGTTAGAGATTTGATTGATTCTTTATACAATGGTTATCCTACAGGCTATATTATTACTTGGAAGAATCCTGATGTTAAAACAAAAGATGGAAAAACTGCTGATGGTAAACATGTTCTTATTGATGGTCAGCAACGAATAACAGCTTTAATGGCATCAATTGCCGGTAGAGAGGTCTTAGACGATGATTTTAATAAAGGACGCATTAAAATTGCGTTTAATCCCCTTGCTGTGGATGCAGACAAAAGATTTGCAGTTCAAGATGCATCACATCTAAAAGATAAGAAATGGATTCCTGATATAGCGGAAATCTTCAAAACCGATTTTGATCCTTTTACCTTTGCATTGCAGTATTGCGAAGATAATCCTGAGATTAAACCGAATGAGGTAAACAATTCAATCAATCGATTGAGGAGCATTGCTAACCGTCAAATTGGTGTAATTAACTTGGATCATACACTCGAAATAGATGAAGTTACCGAGATTTTTATAAGAATCAATTCTAAGGGAACATCTTTAAGTCAATCAGACTTTGTTATGTCAAAAATGGCTGCTGATACTATTCATGGAGGCAATACCTTGCGTAAGGTTGTCGATTATTTTTGCCATCTTGCGGTTAAACCAGAGTTCTATCCGCAAATGCAAAAAGATACGGAATTCTGCGATACAGAATACGCAAACAAGATTAAGTGGTTAGCTCATGATTTTGATGATATATATGATCCTGATTACAATGATATGTTACGTGTAGCTTTTATGTATGGCTTTAACAGAGCACGTTTATCAGAATTGGTAAGTTTGTTATCAGGTCGTGACTTTGAAACAAGGGAATTCAAGGAAGAAATCATTGAAGATTCTTATACCAAACTTGAAAATGGTGTAAAAGCATTTATCAACGAATACAACTTTGCTCAGTTTGTGCTTGCAATTAAGGGAGCCGGATTTAAATCCAGTAAGTTGCTGAATTCGCAGATGACATTGGATTTTGCTTATACATTGTATTTAAAGTTATTGAGTGATTCATCAATTCCTAATGATCAAGTAAAGCATCACATTCAAAAGTGGTTTGTATTATCAACACTTACTAGTAGATATATTGGTTCACCAGAATCTGTTATGAGTCGTGATATCCGTAACATTAACGAGAAAGGTTTTATTAATTTCTTCAATGAAATCGAGTCCTCTGCTTTGTCTGATGTATTCTGGGATATTACACTACCACAGTATCTTGAAACTACATCAACAAACAGCCCTGCCTTTAACGTGTTCTTAGCTGCTCAAATTAATCTTAATTGTAATTCTCTATTTATGAAAGGAACGATGATTTCAGATTTAATTAACATTTCAGGTGATGTCCATCACATCTTCCCTAAGGCATATCTAAAGGATAATGGCATCACTTCCAAGGTTAAATATAATCAGGTGGCTAACTATACTTACTTGGATACTCAGGTAAATAAAAAAATAAGCGACGATCCTGTAGATGTATATTTCGCAAAGATTGATAACCAGTGTGAAACCAAGAATCTTGAGATTGGCAATATTGCTGATAAAGATTTACTCCGTGTAAATTTTGAAGAGAATGCTATTCCAGAAAATGTATTCGGAATGACATTTGAAAACTTTGATGAGTTCTTAGCTCATAGAAGAAAACTTATGGCAAAACTCATAGAAAAATACTATAAGAATTTGTAAATTCGGATTGTAGGGATGAAGAGATATGAATAATGT